>JAPLDH010000010.1 GCA_026391355.1 Bacteroidota bacterium
GAGCCTTTGTTTATGATTGCTTTTAATTCTTCCACTTCGCCTTTGGTTAATTTTACTGTGTATCGTATCATGTTTGTATATTTTTTGCAAATATACAAATTTTATTTTAATCCGTCATATTATATTTAACTTAACACTAGGTTATTTTAGTTGACCCTTATTAATTCATTTTGTTCATTTAATAGGCTGGTGGATGGTTATTCAATTTTTCCATTATGATTTGCAAGGTTAGGATCAAATTTGATCAATATCCTAACAAAGAGGCAGTTATAAAGTATTTAATATACAAAATTTCAAATTGTCAGGAACTAATCAGGATTAACAAAATATTAGTCTCGTGATATTTTAACGATAATATTTTGCCAAAACAATGGAATGTTATACATTTAAAGACGAGAATCTTTTGTTTTGCAACTTATTGATTTTATAATAATGCTGAATTACAAGAAGTTGTTTTTTATAATCAGTTTTCTATATTTGAATATATGAATAAAGTAAGCAAATTAAAACAGTTAAGGAAAGTTATTCTTCTGTTTTTAAGTCTTATAGATGCAACTTCTTATTGCCAGCTTACAGGCATCAAAACCATCCCCGGAAATTATGCTACCATTGCCGCTGCTGTAGCTGATCTGAACATACAAGGAGTTGGGGCAGGCGGAGTAACCTTCAATGTGGCCGCCGGGTATACAGAAACTCTGACATCGAGGTTGAACCTGACTGCCACAGGAACAGCTTCGAATCCGATAGTTTTCCAGAAAATCGGTACCGGGAATAACCCGAAGATAACCGCCTACGTTGGGTTATCTACACCTGGATCACTCGTACCAGACGGGATCTGGTGCCTGCAGGGTTCGGATTATGTGACCATAAACGGGATCGACCTCTACGATCCCAACTCCTCGAATCCCGCTTCGATGGAATATGGTTACGGTCTCTTCAAGAACAGTTTAACGGATGGATGTCAGCACAATTTAATTGAGAATTGTTATATAACCCTGAACAGAGTTAATAATGCTGCCGGCACGGCCCCGATGGTTGACGGTTCCGTTGGGATCCTTGTCATCAATGCTCTCCCAAATGCAGCAACCATTGCTATTACAACCACATCAGGCAGTGGGTCAAACTCATACAACCATTTTTATTCAAACACTGTTGATAACTGTAATATCGGGATAGCCCTTATCGGCTATGCAGATCTTGATCCATTTTTTCTGGCAGACCAGGGCAATGATGTTGGAGGCAACTCTATTTCAACTGGAAATACCATTAAAAATTTCGGTGGGGCGCCCAATGCAGCCAACCCGGCAGCCGGGGTGCAAACAATGGCTCAATATGGCATCAATATCTCCTATAATACAGTTAATAATAACGACGGCAACGGGGTAAACCACGTGAACACACTTAGGGGGATATACACAAACACAGATGCCAGCCCAGGTGAGACCGTGACCTACAACACCATTACCCTGAAAAGCGCCGTCACAACAGCGAATGTCTCAGTTATTGAGAATGCAGGGGGGAGCGACCCATTGGGCAACACGATCAACATCAGCAACAATACGATCCAGAACTGCACCAATGACCTGATGTCCTCGGGTTACTGGTATGGGATCTATAACAATGGGGCGACCCCGTCCAATCTCACCATAAATGGCAATACATTCACAGGTAACAGTTCAAAAATTACGCTTGGCTATGTTTACCTGATCTATAACACCGGCGTTGTTGCCTCGGCCATTACAATGAACAACAACAACCTTAGTTTTAGCTTCCCTGGTGAGTTACCTTTCCTCGGGTATTTCTATGGAATAGCCAATTCCTCTGGGACGAGCTCAACCACGACCACGGTCAACCTTAACAATAACGACTTTTCAAATATCAACTTTTCAACCATTAGCACAAGTAGCATCCTTAATTTTATCTATAACACAAACACCAGCGTTTACCTGAATATAAACAATAACACCTGGACAAACCTCAACCTAAATCATACCTCTTCAGAATACCTGATTAATAACTCTTCATCTACACAGATTGCACTGAATGTCAACAATAATTCTATTTCCGGAACCTTTACCAGGACAGGGGCTGCGGGAGCAATGTATTGCTACTATGGTCGTGGATTTGAGTACACCAGCACACAGAATATTACAAACAATAATTTTCAGGGTATAACTGCTTCAACTGCAGGAACTGGTGCATTTTACGGGATGTATATTTATAACGGAACAACTTCCCCATACCCAAAATGGACCATCAACGGCAACACATTTAACAATATCAATTACAATACAACCGGAGGCTTTTACGGGATCTACCCGAGCTATCTCGGCGACGGATCGACCAATTCCGCTACTGTGATCTCAAATAATACCATTTCAAATATCACCTGCGCTTGTGACTTTTATGGCATTTATCCGGGATCAACCTCATCCCCTATCTTTGCTCCAAGGATTTATGATAACTCTGTTTTTAACATTTCAAGTTCCTATGCCGGTACTATTTACGGTATTTTCCTCTCAGCGGGGGGGCAGGGAGTATACTGTTATAATAACCAGGTGTACGGCATATCGGGAAGCAACGCCTCCAGCCTTGTTTATGGGATCTATGCAGCGACTGCCGGTTATCCATACTATATAAACAATAATTTTATTACGGATATTAAAGCACCTGCTGCAACCGGTGCTAATGCTGTCGTTGGACTGTATATTAATGCCTCCACGGGTAACATTTATGCTTATTACGACACAATTTACATGAATGCCACCAGTTCAGGAACAGGATTCGGCTCATCAGGTATTTATGCAGCAACAGGATCCACACTGGATATGAGAAATAACATCGTGGTCAACGTCTCGACCCCCACAGGATCAGGCTTTACGGTAGCCTACCGTAGAAGCAGCACTGCCCTGACCAGTTATTCCAACCTGTCGGATAATAACCTTTTTTATGTAGGAGCATTACCTGTTTCCCCATATTTCACCTTCTATGATGGGTCAGCTTCAAAAACCACGCTGGCTCTTTACCAGGATTTTGTCGCACCAAGGGATGCTCATGCCATCACAGAACTTCCTCCCTTTATGAATTTCTCAACCACACCATACAACCTTCACATCAACCCAGCTGTTGCCACCAGGTGTGAAAGCGGAGGACAGCCTGTCACATCACCGGTCAGCGTACCGACTGACATTGACGGAGATACCCGCTCTTTATCTTTCCCTGATATTGGCGCAGACGAATTCAGTGGCCTTATCACGGATGTTGTCAGCCCTATCATTGTATATACCCCTCTTACAAACACATCATCCACCTCTGCACGCACACTGACAGCCACTATTACAGACCCAAGCGGGGTGCCAACAAGCGGTCCTGCTCTTCCGGTACTTTACTGGAAGATAGGGGCAGGAAGCTATTCTGCTGCGACAACCACATCCCTCGGTTCCGGGCAGTACCAGTTCAGTTTCGGGTCAGGGGTGGTGGCCACTAATACGGTCTCTTATTATATATGCGCCCAGGATAATGCTGGGACACCGAATGTCGGTTCATACCCGCCGGGTGGAGCTTCGGGTTTTACGGCCTCCCCCCCGGCCTGTTCCACTCTACCCTCCTCACCCAGCAGCTATACCATCATAGCAAACGGTCTTTCCGGAACCATCAATGTCGGGACAGGGCAGACCTATACGACTTTAACAGGTGCCAGCGGACTTTTTGCAGCAATCAATGCAGGTGTTGTAAAGGGGAATATCACTGCAATAATTACAAGTAATATTACAGAGACCGGTGCCAACCAGCTTAACCAGTGGATTGAAGAACCGATGGGGTCCAATTACATCCTGACCATCCAGCCCGATGGCACAACTGAAAGGGTTTTATCAGGAAGCTATGCAGGAGGCCTTATCACCCTGAACGGCGCAGACAGGGTGACTTTTGACGGTCATTACAGCGGGGGTGGAAGATATCTCCGGTTTCGGAATACCAATGGTTCAAACCCTGACATACTTCTGCAGAATGATGCCACTAACAATACGATCCAGTACTGTTACCTCGAAGCCTACAATACCACAACCGGTGGCGTTGTTTCTTTTTCCACTTCAACCGGTACGCTTGGAAACAGCAGCAACACCATTTCACACTGTATTATCCGTAACCGTACGGATGGCACTTATGCCATTGCATGCGGCATCTATTCCAGCGGGACAGCAACTACCCTGAATGCAAACAATACGATATCAGACAACGAAATCCTTAATTTCACAACCTATGGAGTAGACATAACCAGCATAGGCAATGGGGGCAACTGGAATATCTCAGGCAACAGCTTCTACAACAATCTTGGAACTGCCCCATCGGCAGCACAATATTCGATCTATTTTGTTCCAGGCTCTCTTTCCAACGGAAACACAATTTCTGGCAATTATATCGGTGGACAATCTGCAAACTGTGGCGGTTCGGCCTGGACAAACTCGGGGGCAGTCATCTTCGACGCGATCTATTATACAGGAGGGTGGAGCACGAGTTCCACAATCTCCAACAATACCATCCAGAATATTACCCTTTCAAGCACCTCCTCAGCAACTTTTAACGGGATTTATGTCACCAGTGGAGCTGTAAACATAACCGGCAATACAATTGGTAATCCCTCACTGTCCAACTGGATTACCTATGCAGGAATGGGAAACGCAAATTACTTGATTTTCCTCTCCTGTGCCATGTCTCCATCCTCAAGTGTCCAGGGAAATACGATAACAGGGCTCACCTTCACACGAACCAATAACGATATGACGAGTTTTATAGGCATTGTTCATTTGTTTGGTATGGCAAATATCGGTACTATTACAGGAAACGTTGTAGGGAGCACCTCAACTCCCAATGCTATATTGTATGCGGGTGCAGGAAATATAACTGGTATCTATAGCTGCTCGTCAATAGGACCTAACAACTTGGATAACAATGTGATCGCCAATATCACTTTTACAGGTTCCTCAGGTTCACCTGGATTTTTCGGGATAAAAACATTTTATGATAACCTTCACAAAAACCAGATCTATAATATAGGCAGTAATACAACGAGCCTTACACCCTCTATTACGGGTATTTACAGTTCTGGTCCCGCATTGACGACAGTGGAGTATGTAAACAATGTTATATCGCTAAATGGAGGTTCGGCCCTTGCTCCGATCATTTATGGTATTTATGATAATAGCAGCGCTCAGAATTCCTACAACCTATATTACAATTCAGTTAATATTACCGGAAATTCGTCATACTCAACCACCGTTGACTTCTACCGTTTATCAACTGCATATTATACATTGAAAAATAACCTTTTTATAAATAATAGACCCTATCCCGGCCCTGGGATAGGTAATTCAATCTCATCCGATGCCGGGATTTTAGTTTCCGACTATAATGATCTATATTCCCATACAGGTTATACAGCAACATATTACGGAGTTGCTGACTTCACCCTTGCAGATTGGCAGGATGACACGGGGCAGGATCCTCACTCCATATCAGCCGACCCGTTATTCATCAGCAGTACAGATCTGAGACTGAACTTTGGTTCTCCTGCGGTGAGAACAGCTATACCCATCCCGGGTTACACAACCGACTTCCTTGGCAACACCAGGAGCGGGACCACTCCGACCCCAGGCGCATATGAAAATGCAGTGGATGTTTCAGGTCCGGTCATTTCTTACACACCTGTTCCCAATACAACTTCCAACTCTTCCCAGACCCTGACTGCAATAATAACTGACTATACCGGTGTTCCTACTACAGGCCTAGGACTCCCTGTTCTCTATTGGAAGAATACTGGTTCATATACCGGGGTAACAGGCACCTGGATTTCAGGCAGTCAATACCAGTTCACCATCCCCGGAGCTATCGCCGGTACGACTATTTATTATTACATATGTGCCCAGGATAATGATTCACCTACACCATTGGCCAGTTGCTATCCTTCAACCGGGGCTGGCACCCTGACAACAAACCCGCCTGCTACAGGCACTCCACCGGCAACCCCCAGTTCATATACTGTTTATAGCGGTTATTGTGGTACTTATCATGTTGGCGTAGGGAAGGATTATGCAACTATTACTGCCGCCGTCGCAGCCATCAATGCAAATGTACTGACCTGCCCTGTCGTATTACTCCTGGATGATGCAGCTTATTCCTCAGAAACATTCCCGATAACCATCAATCCAAATTCAGGATCAAGCCCAACAAATACCATAACAATCCAACCCAATACAGGTACTTCGTCAGTCATCACAGGTTCCTTCAGCGGACCAATATTCAGAATCCTGAACAGCAATACATTTATAAATGGATCTAACACTGGCGGCACATCCCGTAACTTGATGATAACAAACACATCTGTTACCAAACCGAATGTAATTCTGATTGGATCAATCAGAACAACACCCATTGTATACAGTGGGGTTTCAAATAGCATTCTTATAAACGGAACCCAGACAAGTACAGCTGTTGTAGTCTCTGACGGAACATACCTGGGCAGGGCGGGTTATTTCAATAATATCAGCGTCCAAAATAATAGCATCCAGTTAGCTGATACCGGGGTTTCATGTATCGGTATTCCAGTCACTGGTAATGGCAGTGGACTGCATGTTACCGGCAATGACCTGAATACGCCGGGAACCAATTCAATAAGACGTATTGGAGTTTATTTCCAGGGAATTGATGGTGGAACGATCTCAAACAACAATATCGGCAATATATCTTCCGCTTTATCAGTTCATCCTATATATCTTGCAACTTCCACCGTGAATACAACGGTATCAGGGAATACTATCTCTTCAGTGACTACCAGTTCTACATTTATGGATGGAATTTTCGTTTATAGTAATGTTACCAATTCCAATATCAGCATTACCGGTAATACCATAACGGGTCTGACTTGCGCAGGCTATGGTTCCGCCGACGCAATAACTATCTTGGGCAATACAGGCAATATAACCGTCCAAAAGAATATTATCAACAATATCAGGAATACCTATTATTTTGGCGCTTTTGTCAGCGGCATCGATCTTCAGTCAACCTCCCAGACTGCCAATATTTCTATCTATAACAATATCCTTTATGATATTGGAGTCTCTAATGCCAACAGTCGCGGAATTTACATCAAGGGGGGAGGTGGTTATAATGTGGATTACAATTCCGTCCGGCTTTCCTCCGACCAGACCTTGGCTTCCAGCGCATGTATCTATGTTTCCGAGGTAACGGCTCCATCCTCGATAGATCTTCGTAACAATATTTTTTACCTTGATGCCAGCATTATTACGAATGGGCTTGCCATTTTCTGTAGTTCGGCACCTAATGTCTTCTCCAATATCAACAATAATGACTACTATTCGAGCGGTACCAATTTTGGTTATATCAATGGTGCCACTATTTCAACATTGGCTGCCTGGAAAGCTGCTACAGGCCAGGATGCCAATTCTATCAATGCAAATCCCATCTATTCGGGAGTCAGCGATCTTAGGTTGGACCTGGCTTCACCCTGCCTTGGAACGGGAACACCTTTAACTCTCGTAACCACAGACTACCTTGGAACTACCAGGAGCCTAACCACCCCTTCCATTGGAGCTTATGAAGCAGGTGTCGATGTCAGCGGTCCTGTTATCATTTATACACTGCTACCAAATACTACTTCAACCTCTTCAGTAAACCTGACCGCAACCATTACCGATTATACGAGTGTTCCGACCGCAGGCAGCGGCCTGCCTGTGCTGTACTGGAGAATCGGCGCCTCAGGCGGCTTTACATCGGCCACAGCCACATCCCTCGGGAGCAACCAGTACCAGCTTACCATCCCAGGTGCTACGGCCGGCTGTACCGTACAATATTACATCTGTGCACAGGACAATGATGCGACCCCGATGGTAAGCTGCAGTCCATCAGCTGGAGCAGCCGGGTTTACAAACAATCCGCCTGCAGCCCCCACTCCTCCCACTACACCCAATTCATACACCGTCTATGCAACCCTTAGCTCAACTGTTACTGTCGGAACAGGGGGTAATTATCCATCCCTCACTGGTTCAGGCGGACTATTTGCTGCAATTAACAGCGGCATGCTGTCCAATAACGTACAGGCTACGATTATATCAGACCTCACAGAGAACGGGACGAACGCCCTGAATGCATGGCTGGAAAGCCCGACCGGAGGCAATTATACACTCACCATCATTCCTGACGGAACAACCCTCAGGACAATCGCAGGAACTGCAGTTGCAACAGGAACTGCCAAGATCCGGATTACCGGGGCCAGCAGGGTGACCATCGACGGTAGCGGTGGGGCCGGCGGAGGCAGGTACCTGCTATTCCGCAACACCAATTCCACGACAGCCAATACAGGGCCAACATTCTTCTTCTCCGGCGGTGCTTCAAACGACAACCTGAAATACTGCTTCATTGAAAACAATGGAACGACCACAACTTACGGGGATATTGTCCTTTCAGGATCAACCAACAGCAATATCGTCATCTCAGATAATTATATCAGGGATGCCCAGGGCGGTACGACCGGCAGACCATACAACGCCGTTTATGCAACCTCGACAGTTGGTGCATTCACCTTGTCGAACAATAACATTTATAACTTTTCAAATTACGGAGCTTACCTTAGCAGTGTCTCCGATTGTTGCACTATCTCAGGCAACAGTTTCTACTACAACTCCTCCATTCCTGCAACTGTCACTCAGTATGCCATTTATATCGGGGCAGGGAACAACCATTCCATAACAGGAAATTACATTGGAGGCCAAACACCAAGCTGTGGTGGCGGTGCCTGGACCAACAGCGGAACATCATCCGTAAATTTTTACGGCATGTACCTTAATGTTGGTTCTACAACTCCAGCCTCGGTCCAGAACAATACTATTCAGAATATTACCATGTCCGGCACATCCAACACAGGTATTTTCACCGGTATTTTCATAAACCAGGGTGCTGTGAATGTAGGAACCGTTTCAGGAAACCTTATCGGACATCCCACTATTAGTGGGTCCATTACTCTTGCTGGGACAGGAAACAGCAGAGGAATTTACGCTGCTTCTTCAACTACGACGAACAACTTTGAGAACAATACCGTTGCAAATATTCTGTATACACAAACCAGCGGATCTCCTAATATCTATGGACTTTATCTTTACGCAGGAAATGCCAGGAAAAACAGGATCATATCGCTCGGCGCCTCCAACAGCGGACTGACTCCGACAATCTACGGGATCAATAATGCCTCCACCGGTACCCCAGAAATCTCCAACAACCTGGTATCAATCGTTGGCGGTTCAGCAACCAACCCTGTTCTTTATGGTATTTATGAGAACACTTCAGGTTGTTCGTTATTCTATTTCAATTCGGTTAATATTAGTGGCCCCGCCACGGGAACCTCGAATACTTACACGTTTTACAGGAGTTCAACCTCTCCAGACATCCTGAAGAACAATATCTTCTCGAACAACAGGGCCTCAGGGGGTACGGGGAAGCATTACTCGGTTTATTCCGGGAACACGACTTCATGGACGTCCAGTTACAATGACCTCTATTCCGCTGCTGGGCCTTTGGGGTACTGGACATCCGACCAGGACGCAATAACAACCTGGACAACAGCTTCCAACGGGGATGCAAATTCCGTATCTGTCGATCCCCAGTTTATTTCATCCACAGACCTGCACCCTTCAAGCTCTGAACTTGATGGAGCCGGTATTGCAGTTTCGGGTATTACAACCGATTATACTGGTATATTGCGCGGAAATCCTCCTGACATCGGAGCCTACGAATTTTCTCCCAGTCCCAAGACCTGGAATGGAAGCCTTTCCACCGATTGGAATAATCCCTTAAACTGGACCCCAAATGGTGTACCTACATCAGGTGTTAGTGTGACCATTCCATCAGGAACACCCAACCCATGTATTGTAGGCAACAACGGGATGGTTTGTAACGACCTGACCCTTAACGGGACGACCTTCACCATCAACAATTCGATGGTTATTACCGTTTATGGTAATCTCACCTTCATGAATAACGCCACGCTGGTGAATATGGGGTCGCTGACGGTTAATGGTCACATTATTAAATAGATGATCCTTATGGCTAACCTGATTCTATTTTATTATTTTTTTACCAGCTTGAATATGAGGGATCAAATTGATCGGATTCTTCATAGAATGCCATCGGAATACTTTGCTTACAAGTAAAGATGATCTTACTACCTTTTTCCTTATCGACTTCTTCTCCCCAAGTCGAATCGATAGATTCGATCGTAACGAGGTGATCTGGTACCCGCCGCAATCCTGGTTCGAGCCTTTGAGTTTCTTCTTTGCAGGTTTGATCGTACCCTGTGTAAGATATAACCGGTGGAAATATAAACTCGCAGATCATCTTTTCCCTGTCCAGGAACATACGCAAAGTTCGCTTCCTTTATCCCGAAGCCGACAGATTCGTGCCAGTCGGCAAAGACCTTTATCTGGCGGTCGATACTCTCGATAGAGCGGTTGGACGCTCCGTTATTGCGGTTAAGCAAACCGATGAAACCTGCCAGCCACAGACAGGTATCCGGAAATGAAATGACATGAATCCGGGATTATGAATATTGAAATTGTCGCCATAATTCGTAGAAAGGAAGCACCTTTACAATGGTATTATTCAGCTTTATTTCTTCATTTAGAGAGAGATTTATTACCCATGCCTCAGCAGGTTGATATTTGTTTATAAAGCTTTGCAAAGACCTTTTAATAAAGGGCTTCTTCAAGGAGGTGAATTTGACTTCAACCGGTATTACATCCATCCCTTTATTGATAATAAAATCAACCTCCGTTCCGTCTGTCGTCCTGTAATAGTTGATCCTGAATCCTGTCCATCGGGTTATTTCAGTCAGAATATTAAAGACCAGGTTTTGGAAGAGAAACCCGAATTGTTCGGGATGCCGCAGATTTCCAAAGAGACCCACCGAAAAGTTCCGTAATCCGGGATCATAAAAATAAACCACAGGAGCCTTGGTGAGTTCTTTTGTACTATTTTTATAAAAAGGTAGAACGACCTGAATAATGAAGGTTTTTTCTGCATACCAGATGTAATTTTTCAAGGTTGGATAGGACAACCCCGACTGGGTACCCAGTTCAGTAAAATTCAACGGATAACCGCTTTGCACTGCGAGTAAATTAAGCAAGCGGGTAAATGCTTCAGGCCGCTCCACCCGTAAGAGATTCATAATGTCCCGGCTGATATAACTCTGGTAAATTTCATGCATCTCCTTCAGTCGTTCCTCCTTGTTGCCGGTAGTGACTATCCGGGGATATCCTCCGTAATTGAGGTATTCTTCAAGAAGGAATTTTCCTTTCATTGTTTCTATCCCTAAAAATTCTTCTACATTTCCGCTATACTTGTAGCTTGTATTAAAATCAACATACTCTCTGAAACTGACCGGAAGCAATTCAAAAAGCCGTTTTCGACCAACCAGCGATTCATGAATCCTCTCCTTCAGTTCAAGACTGCCTGAACCCGAAACAATCAATTTATAAGGAAGTTGCAGATCATAAATCCCTTTTAAAAACAATCCTGCATTTTGCCGCCGTTGGATTTCATCAATAAAAACATATCCTCCTTCTTTCCCGATCTCAAGCCGGATCTTGTTGATCAATGCTTCCTGGGAAGAAAAATAAAAAAAATCGGTTTCGTAATCGAGATTCAGAAAAAGAGTTTTCTCTCCCCTTTTTTCCAGTTCATCTTTTAACTGTTTCATAAGGGTAGTTTTTCCAACCTGTCTCGGTCCGGTAATAATTGTTATTTCCCGATTGTAAAGGTGATCCCTGATTTCTGGCAATAAACTTCTTTGAATGGCCATAACAATATGTCGGTTTTTATTTATGCAAATATAAGAACTAACCGGGCTTATTCATAAATAAAAATTTTCCTACATATTAAAGAGAGGGGGGCAGGGGGGTGAGTTTATCTCTCCACGGGCATGATCCTGATCTTCTGCCCGGGTTGGATGCGTTGCGCATTTTGGATATTGTTCAGTTTTTTAATTTGGGATACGGTTGCCCCGTCGAATTTCTCGGCAATCCCCCATAGGTTATCACCTGGCTGAACAGTATAGTAAAGATAACGTTCATCGGAATCAACATTTTTCCTGGAAGGTCTGGCAACTGTTTTTGCCGGTTGATTATTACTATTTTCCGTTGTTTCCACCGGTGCCGTTACTTTGAGCTTTTGCCCGACAAATATGGTCATTCCATCCAGATTATTCCACCTGATAAGATCATTGGCAGTGCATTTATTATCTTCTGCAATTTTTGTAAGATTTTCCCCTGCCAGAACCATATGAAAGTTTGGATTGTCAGCTGTTATGATGGTTGAATCTGCTTTTAATTTTATATTGGAATCGGCAGTCAGTGAAGCCAGAGTAGTACTTCTTTCCGGCACTTTTTTACGCGTTCCGCAATAAACCAGAAGATGCTGCCGGGGCTTTACATAGTTTCTTTTCAATCCGTTGAGGTATTTCAGTTCCTGGGTTGTCATGTGAAACTTTTTCGCAATCCCGGCAAGGGTTTCACCACTTTTCACTTTGTAATCCGTGGTCTCCCAGCTATTGATCACTGCTGCCGCAATGAGGGAATCCCGTGTCATTCCTTTTTTTGTTCGGTAAGCGTACAAAGCGTTTTCATTATTTACGAAATCTCCGATATATTTTTTCCGTAAACGGAGACAATATGGATTTTGGGAGGTAGCAGGAATAACGCCTTGCTTGAAAGTGGGGTTAAGAAATTGCAGTTCATCCATGGGAACATGAAGCATTTCTGAAATCTGGCCGAAACTGAGCGGATTTTTCACCATCACAGTATCAATCTCATAAAAAAGGACTCCGGGGTCAACCGGGGTGATCTTGTGTTCAGAAGCATAAGTGAGAACATAACTGGCTGCAATAAATGCCGGGACATAGGAGCGGGTCTCCCTTGGGAGATAACGCTGTATAATCCAGAAATTCTTGGCTCCGCCGGCCCTTCGTATTGCTTTATTCACATTACCGGCGCCTGAATTATAGGCCGCCAGCACAAGTGACCAGTTACCATAAATATTGTACAGATCGTTGAGATGTTCACAAGCTGCAATGGTAGATTTTATAGGGTCATAACGGTCATCCACATAAGAGGATATTTTCAGGCTGTACACTTTCCCTGTTCCATACATAAACTGCCACAATCCTTTTGCTCCCGCGCGAGAGTTGGCATTCGGGATCAATGCGGATTCAATAACCGCAAGGTATTTCAATTCAAGCGGCATGTTGAACCGGTCGAGCTGTTCCTCAAACAAAGGAAAATAGATCTGCGACAAACCCAGGATACGCGCTGTCAGCGCTCTTCTTCTAAAAGCATAAAGATCAATGAACTTCCTTACATCCGTATTATAAACATATTCAAAAGGAGACTGTATACTCATTTGGGTAATCCTGGCCCGGTACACGGAGTCGGGGAAAGAGGGAATAGCATCTTCCGGAATGGATGATCCCGATTGCCCGGAATTCAGGAAGGTCGTATTATATAATACCTTCAGATTGGCAAGACTGTCGAGCATGGAAACGACAGGGTCATCTTCCACCATAATTGTTTTCCTGGAAGTTGAATCTGATTTAATGGTATCCTGCGCAAATAACAGAAATGGGGAAATACTGATCAAGAAAAGAGACAGGAGTTTTTTTAGAATCATGCGGTTTTCTTCAATAAAAACTTGGTTAAGAATATTATCCGGAAATCCTCTCCAATCCGGCCCGTCAAAGGTAACGTTTTTAACCTTTAAAAATTTTCTACGTGAATGTTGATTTCTGCATTTCTGAATTGATCCTTAATATCCTTCTCTATCGTGTCGCACAGGGAATGAGCGCTTTTTACATTCATATCTTCCGGAAGGTTAAGGTGAAAATCAATATACCGGTAATTGCCTGCTTTCCGTGTCCGAAGATCATGATAGCTGACAGTGGCAGAACAATATTTATCAATCAGTCTTTTGATCTGCTCCACATCTTCTCTGGGCAGGGATTCATCAAGCAGCGGAGAATAGGCTTTTTTAAAAAGGACAAAGGATTCCTTCAGGATCAGTAAAGCAACGAATATCGCGATCAAAGGGTCAATATAAAAGAGCAATGCGGATTTACTAATCATTTGTCCTATCATCATAAGTAACAAGCCGATCGCCACACCAAGAGAAGTATATACATCGGTTTTCAGGTGAAGGGCATCGGCTTCCAGTGCAACTGAATCGGTCTCCTTAGCTACTTTGTAAAGCTTGCGGGAAACAAAGAAATTGATCAGGGCGGAAACCCCCATGACGATAATTCCAAATCCGGGGGATGTAACTTCTGTCGGTCGCAAAAATTTATGTCCCGATTCATAAATGATCCAGGCAGCGGCAAGAAAGATCAGAAACGCTTCGATCACACCCGAAATATTCTCGAATTTTCCATGTCCGTAAGGATGCCGTTCATCTGCAGGTACATCTGAAATCCTGACAGAGAAGAAGGCTATGATGGAAGCCAGGAGATCCATTAAGGAATGGATAGCTTCTGAGAGAATACTCACTGCTCCGCTGAATATTCCTATCAGTACTTTGAGAATGATAAGAATGGAATTTGAAATGATAGAAATACGGGCTATACTGGTTTTCCTTGTCATATTCAATTTTTTTCGTGCAAAAATAAGGATTTTAAACCTTGAAGGTTTGGTTCATTCCAGCCACCGGAAACCCGCCCCCATTGCTTTAACCGGCTTGTTGAGGACAGAAAATATTTAAATTACCTGACTTTCCTTGTACAAAATTTCTGGGTTAAAATCTGCTTCATTATCCCATTCTATAGTATCAAAGCTTACATGGACAGTATCAAACATTGAAATGTCTTGTAATTCTTTAAAAATGCCATTATTAAGGTATGGCTTCATATCAAATTGACGTATCTCTCCATTCTCAAATGTCAAATAAAGTAAATAATTCGAGGCGGGTTTCACTTCTTTTATCGATAAATACATGGTGTCTATTTTAAAGGGTCAATCGCAAAAGGTTTCTCACCATTTTGGCATAATTTCCAATCGGCAAAGTAATTCCTCTTTATGTATTTCAATCCAAGCCGCGACTAATCTGAATTGTCTCGATGGGATTTGCCCTTCGAGAATTTCACATGTACTAATATCTATGACTGACTTCAAATCTTGATAATACACATGGATATGTGGTGGATTATGTTCTTTGGGAGCATAATACATTTGAATGATAATTCCAAAAAACATTGATAGAGTTGGCATAACCTTGTCTTTTTTTACAAAAGTAATAATTTGATTAGGAAATTGCAAATACTGTTAAGTGACACCGGATGCCTTCTAATTTTTTGTGTATAGTCGGGTCACGCAGGGGAATTTGGAAAGTGTTCCACAATTAGTTAACTTTGCAAAGTGACAGAAAAATTCGTTAGAAACATATTTTACTACAAGAGTTATTATCTTGACTTCTACGCGACACTAAATCCAGATGTTAAGAAAAAATTCAACTGGACGTTACAACTAATTTCGGAAATAGAGAGTGTTCCTGAAAAATATTTCTCTCACATGACAGGTTCATCTTGTCTTTTTGAAATAAGGGTTGAGGTTGGTACTAATATTTATCGGGTTTTCAGCTTCTTTGATGAAGGGAAACTGGTTGTGTTAGTTAACGGATTTATCAAGAAAACCCAGAAAACTCCAAAGAACGAAATTGAACAAGCGGAAAAACTCAAAAAACAATACTTCGATGAAAAAGATAAATAAAAACTTGACATCATTTGCTGATCATCTTGACTCTGAATATGGAAAACGTGGGACTGAAACACGAGAAAAGTATGAAGAAGGATTTGAAGCATTCAAACTAGGTGTTATGCTCCAGGAACTCAGGAAAGAGCATGGGATGACACAAGAGCAGTTAGCTGAAAAGTGTGGCACCACCAAGACCTATATTTCCCGTATTGAGAATGATGCCAGCGACATTCGGCTATCAACACTTATGAGAATAATCCGTGAAGGATTTGGAAGACACCTAAGCTTAAATGTCGACCTCTGAAAATAAAGCACATGGCGGTAACATGCCTGTAAAACCAACGCTGCCAGCGGTTTTCTTCTTATTAAAGAGAAGAAAAATAAAACATTTGAACAATTCGCTAATTTTGTATGAAATAACCATTCTGTCACCATTAAACAATACCGGATGAAAAAATTTTATCTGACCCTTTTAATTTTTCTGATTTTCCCCTTCTATGGCATTTCACAGGCGGGAACTGATAATATTCCCCAAAAGCTGACCCATTGGCTTTCCCCGGGTGAAGCGCGATTGAAGCACCTGATCGGCATGAATTTCGTGGAAACTGATCCTCCTGTGGCACCGGTGAGGAATGTTGCCGAGTTCGACAGGATGCAGGGCGCTCTGGTTCGTTACCCTTTCGGCATCCCGTTAACCCTGGTCAAGGAAATGGCAAATGATCTGATGGTAACAACGATTGTGGCAAATTCTTCCCAGCAAAATACCGTTATTTCGCAATACACGAATGCAGGTGTGAATCTCAGTAATTGCAATTTCCTGCTTGCTCCTTCCGATTCCTACTGGACGCGTGATTACGGTCCATGGTTTGAATCCGACAGCGCAAACAATATCGGGATTGTCGACTTTCCTTATAACAGGCCCCGTCCCAATGATGATGAAATCCCCAAAAAAGTTGCCGATATGCTCGGTATCCCCTGGTTTGGGATGAACGTCATACATACCGGCGGAAATTATATGACCGATGGAATGGGTATCTCCTCTTCCACAACACTGGTTATTCATGAAAATACAGGGCAGGACACCAACCATATTGTCCAGAAAATGCATGATTACCTGGGGATCAATAATTACATTCTGGTGGAGGATCCGAACAATACATATATAGACCACATCGATTGCTGGGGAAAATACCTTGCACCAGATAAGATCCTGATCAGAAAGGTTCTTCCATCCAATCCACAATATGATACCTTGGAGATGATGGCGGCCTTCTATACCTCCACGACTTGCTCATACGGATATCCATACAGGGTTTTCAGGGTTATGACACCCCAGGGTCAGCCCTATTCCAATTCCGTCATACTGAATAACAAGGTATTGATACCTTTCATGGGTGGCGCATATGATGACAGCGCAATCGCAGCCTACCAGAATGCCATGCCCGGATATCAGATCAAGGGTTTTATCAACACTTCAGCCCCAATCTGGGAATCTACCGATGCCCTGCATTGTCGTGTGATGGGAATTGCAGATGTTGGCCTGCTCTATATCTGGCATGTACCGATATCCGGGAATCAACCGGCTGAAAATGATTACACGGTGAATGCATCGCTGATACCCTGCAGCGATTCATCTATCTATAACGATTCTGTCGTTATCTGGTACAAGGTGAATGATGGTCCGTTCATCATGAAACACATGACAAATACTTCGGCATATAACTATACAGGCACAATTCCTGCGCAACCGGGGGGCAGCACGGTCAACTATTATTTGTATGCTGCTGATAAATCCGGACGCCATGCAACTCAACCCTTTATAGGAGCGGCAGACCCGTTTACCTTCAACACGGTTTACACCGACCTTGCCGCCATTCCGGATACCTTGTGGTTCAAAACATATCAGGATTGTACCATCGGAAAGGTTACAACCATACATAACTATACCTCTGCGGCAATAAACCTGACCAATGTTGAAGAAAGCGGCTGGCCTTCATCGGGTGGTTGTATGTGGTACGTTGACCCGGTACCCGTTACCAATTATCCTTATCTGGTGAATCCCGGAGATTCCTTACAATACAGGGTTAAAATTACCTTTATTACCGGGCAGCCCACGATGTCATTTGCGATCGATACCATGCACATTGAAACAGCGATCGGTAATCATCATGTGATCATCATGATCAACGACAGCCTGCTGGTAGCCATCAAAGACCATCTCCGGAATCAGGAACCGGCAAGTGTAATCTGCTTCCCAAATCCTTTCAGGGAAGAAACAAGGATACTGATCGACCTGAGAACACCTAGCCTGATTAATCTTGAAATTTTGGATCTGAACGGTAGCATCATCAGAAATCTCATGAATAGAATCTCGTCATCCAACCATGAGGATATTTCATGGAATGGAACAGATGAATCGGGGAACAGGGTTCCGGCTGGAATTTATTTTTGCCGTTTGAAGACAAACGAGCAAACGGTGATAAAACGGCTTGTGAGGATCAGATAGATCTTTTTTCAGGTCGCATCTGCGGAAAAAATAAGACATCCTGGATAGAAGGGGAATTGGTCATGATCATGGTCAAGCGATCGATTCCTATACCTATCCCGGCAGTGGGGGGCATCCCGAATTCCAGGGCACGGAGAAAATCCTCATCCAGCATCATTGACTCCATATCGCCACGTTTTCCCAGTTCCAGTTGCGTTTCGAAGCGTTGCCGCTGATCGATCGGGTCGTTGAGTTCAGAGAATGCATTACAGATCTCCTTGCTATTGCAAATGGCTTCAAATCGCTCCACAAGGCCTTCATGAGTGCGGTGTTTTTTGGCCAGGGGCGACATCTCAATGGGATAATCGGTGATAAAGGTCGGCTGTACCAGGTTTGGTTCGCACTTTTCCCCGAAGATCTGATCTATCAGCTTGCCTTTACCCATCGTAGGATCAACAGGAACTTCGAGTTTTCGGGCAATTGCAACCAGTTCTTCTTCCGTTTTACCCGAAATATCGATCCCGGTATAATGCCGGATCACCTCATACATGGTATAACGTTTCCAGGGTCGTTTAAAGTCGATGATATTCTCCCCTGCCTTCACTTCTGTTTTGCCATGCAGGGCAATGGCGATCCGTTCCACCATCTCCTCTGTAAGTTGCATCATCCATTCATAATCCTTATAGGCAACGTAGAGTTCCATCTGGGTAAATTCAGGATTGTGAAACCGGTCCATCCCTTCGTTCCTGAAATCCTTGGAAAACTCATATACCCCGTCATACCCTCCTACAATCAACCGTTTCAGGTACAGTTCATTGGCAATCCTTAAGTAGAGGGTCTGATCCAGCGTATTATGAAAGGTGGTGAAAGGACGTGCGGCAGCTCCTCCGTATAATGGCTGGAGAACAGGTGTTTCAACCTCAAGGTATCTCTTTTCGTTGAGAAATGAGCGCATTGTATTGACCAGGAGGGCTCTTTTTACGAAAACCTCCTGCACTTCCGGATTGACGATCAGGTCGACATACCGCTGGCGATAACGCTGTTCAGGATCGGTGAATGCATCGTAAACCACATCTGACTTTTCTTTTACGATTGGCAAGGGACGCAATGACTTACAAAGAAGTTTCAATGATTTTGCATGAATGGTAATCTCTCCCATCTGTGTAACAAACACGAATCCGGTAATACCGACGATATCGCCGATGTCCATCAGCTTTTTAAAAACAGTATTATACAGGGTTTTATCCTCCCCTGCACAAAGATCATCCCGTTTCAGGTAAAGCTGGATCCGTCCGGTGGAATCCTGTATCTCAACAAATGATGCAGCACCCATGATCCTGCGTGTCATAATTCTGCCGGCAATACTAACTTCCTGATAAAGGCTATTATCCTTTAAAAAATTCTCTTTTATTTCGGCAGCAGTTACATTGACTTCAAACCCTTCTGCCGGATAGGGATCTATTCCCATCCTGATCAGCTCATTCAATGAATTGCGGCGAATGACCTCCTGTTCCGTAAACTCTTGTCGCATAAAAATAAATTTCGGTAAAGATACGGAAAAGAATCGTCAGGACTTTACTCCAGTATGGTTTGCAGGATATGGTGAGACCGGAGTCCGGTAAACCCTGGCAGATGGATAATATAAAAAGTAAGGATCTTGTCGAGAAGCCGGTTCCGGGTATCCCTTGAATATGTTAAGGAAGTGAGTCCGGAAGAGGAGATCTTCATTAACTGAGAAAATAACCTGGTTTCGGTTTCATCCATATATTCCGGGTGCAAGGGAATACTCTCCTGGAAGGTACCATCATGCAAATTGAACCATTTATTCCTTTCCGATAAATTCATATGTGGCATAAATCCCAGGTAAGCAGTCAGATGAACAGAGAACCAGAGATGAAAGTAAGCCACGGGAGTCGTCATCGTATCGAGAATTATGCAGGCATTCCAGAGAAAGTCGAACAATGCCTCATTTTTTTCTTCTTCCCTGATGGATTTAAATATCAGTTCATCAATAAACAAGGCAACAGAACTTTTGTTTATGTCGAATGGAACTGATTTATAAGGGAAAGCGCTTTGAATCTCTTTTATTGTCTGGAGAGAACTTTTTTCCTTGTGATAAACGACCAGATCATTAAGGCCAAGGGGTTGAAAAAGGCCGGTTCTGATCTTTGATTTGCGGCTCCTGATCCCTTTAACCATATAGGATTGAAGCCCGAATGTTTCGGTATAGATCTTTGCTATCAGGCTTGTTTCAGAGTATTTGACCGTATGCAGGATAATACCCCTTGTGCTGTAAAGCATTATTGCAGGATGAGGATTTTCGTTACCACCTTTTCCGTACCGGTACTGGTACTTGCAAAAACGAGATAAACCCCTGCATCCGCTTTTTTTCCGGAAAAGTTTTTTCCATCCCAGATGGCTTGTCCACCTTCGGCTTTGGTTGCATAAACCAATACGCCGTTGATGTCGGTAATTTTCACGGAAGCATCAGAAACAAGGCCTTTAATACCGATCCACCCTGAATAACCTTTTTTCACAGGGTTGGGAAATGCATAAGCTGTTTCATTCTGCCCGGGAATTGTTGCAGTACCCCGGTATGAGATAACACCTTTGTCGGTGCCGATAAAGACTTCTCCCGACTGGCTGATTGCAATACTGGTGATCCGGTTGGAAAACAGCGGGCTGTCATCCTCGGTGAAATGGTTCAGTTGCTTGGCATCAGGTGTGAATTCGTAAATACCTCCTCTGTCGGTTCCAATCCATTTATTGTTGCCACCATCCACTGCAATAGCAGTAACTGTCTCATTTTCGAGGAGATACTGGGTATAACTACCCTGCTGAACCAGGATCTGTTGTGCATCACAACCACCCGAAAAAATGCTCTCCGGACAATAGAACACACCTATCCCTTTCTCAGTACCCACCCATATTTCTCCGGTAAGATCTTCTGCCATGGCAAATACAATATTTCCCGGAATGGCCCCCGACCCTGTTGAAGAGTTTAATTTTACAGCCTGGGTTCCATCTGCCGAAACCACGAGAATGGAATTCGGGTTCGAATTTTCATAACGCATCAATATCCATTTCTGATTATTCCGGTCAATGATCATTTGCCCCAGGTCACTTTCATTGTTGATGGAAATATTATATCCTGTCCAGTTATCGCCGGTTTTCTTTGACAAACACTTGTTGGTGCGCGTACAAACAACCCACAGATTTCCATCGTGATCGTAAGCTGCACCACCGACCCTGATAACATTGGTATCGGTGGTTCCGGAATGATGTTCCAGTGTACTGTTCCCCTGGTCATATCTCTTAACAAAAGCGCCGTCGGAAAATTCCAGTAATCCGTTTCCCCATGAACCGGCAAAGATGTGCTTGCTGTTGGAAGGATCCACTACAATGGTTACAATGTCATCTACATTTGCCAATCCCGGGGTATTCCCCGCGTCAAGATTTGCCCAGCCAACGGTATTGAAATGGTAGATCTGACCTGGATAGTAACCCGGAACAAATGAATTATCCCTCCCACCAGGGGCAATATAGAGATCATCTCCGGTTGTGGTCATACTGAAAACCCTTGCTGTTATTGGACCACTCAGGTTATAGTGTTTATACTGGTCTGTCCTGTTATTGTGAGAAATAAGTCCGGAGTAATAGTCGCCAAACCAGGAGATACTGTCTTTATCCATGATCCCGTCAAGGGGTACCGGAGTCCCGGGAAAGTAAGACCAGATATGTGTGAGTTGGTTGAAATCATTATTGAAAACATCGAGAGAGAAAATATAGGAAATGGTCAGGTTATGATAATTCGCTTCAAGGTTGGTAACCAGATCGTGGACATCAAGCGTCCATCTGCTCCATTGTGAATTGGAGAACCTGTATAATGTATCTGCTGTATTGTTGGTTGGAATTGGTGAATTTGCTTTGGTTACTATGACATTCCCGGCAAAAAATGCGATCGATTTGTAAAGTGCATTGGTATCCATCCTTATCTCTTTCTTCCAACTTGCAAAGTTCACAAGGTTCGGGTCGTTGTACCAGGCTTTGTATATGCCCTTTTCCGTCACAGCAAAAAGTGTGTCCTGGTCATTCTTCACCAGCCCCAGCACATTCACATGACTGCCTTCATTCCCGATGTAATAGGTATCATGGATCTCTTCTTTGTCGACATCCAGGACAACAATTCCAAATCCACAGGAGAGATACGCATATTGCCCGATAAAGTTCACCCTGTTGATGGTTTTATTACCCAGTATCGCTTTTCTTTTAATATCGGAGATATTGATGATCGTGTTGCCCTTCAGTAAGTCAATATTGGCATTTGCGTATGCAATCACTAGTGTTTTGAGATCTTTGTTATAATTGATATTACTGATACCGATATCCGATAAACCATTTATTTTGGTCAACCGCACCAGGCTGCTGTCTGTTTTATTAAAGTAAAATACTGAATAGGGGGTCGCACAATATATACGGTCCTCTCCTTCTGTAACCGAAATGACCTGATTATACGGAAGCTCATCCCTGAACTGGCCGATGGCCACCTGCTGAGAATATCCTGCCTGCAGGAAATACAATAAAAACGAGAGGGAAATAACAAATCTTGTAACTGACTTCATGTGAAGGAGATTATAAATTCTTTAGATAAAAATAAACTTAAATTTTATTGATTTATTGTGGGATTAAGCAGTGTTTACAAGATCATTCCTGCCCCTACGGTTTCATTGGTTGACTCATCGATCAGGATCAGGCTGCCTGTGATCCTGTTTTCCCGGTAAGAATCGAAAAATATTGATCTGGTCAGGCGAAGCCTTACGGATGCGATATCATTCATTGCTACGGTTTTAACCCCTTCCGCCTTTTCTAATGTATTAATATTCAGTATATAATTAACTTCTTTTACGATACATCGTACATCATTTGTGGTATGCTTCACAAAATATCTGTTCCCAGGACGCAATGGTTTCTGGTTCATCCAGCAGAGCATGATTTCTATATCAGTTTCGTTGCGGGGAGGTCTGTCGTCATGAACGATCATATCTCCCCTGCTGATATCCAAATCATCGCTAAGCCTTATTGTAACTGACATTGGAGGGAAAGCCTCTTCGACGGGACAGTCAAAATTATCGATGGATGCAATGGTGGTGGAAATTCCAGATGGAAGGATTTTAACAACATCTCCTTTCCGGAAAATGCCTCCTGCAACCCTGCCGGCATACCCCCGGTAGTCATGATACTTATCCGATTCAGGCCGTATCACGTATTGCACAGGAAATCTGCCACGGATCATATCGTTGTCATTCAGCGCAGGGATCGTTTCAAGGACATTCATGAGGGTGCCATTGTCATACCATGCCATATTCAGGGAAGGTTTCACCACATTATCCCCTTTCAATGCGCTGATTGGGATGAAACGCATATCCTTTTCCGGAAATACATGAAAAGCAAAATCCGTAAACTCCGATTTGATCCTTTTGAACACTTCTTCACGGTACTCAACCAGATCCATCTTATTGATGCAGACGATGATGTGTGGGATTTCCAGCAAAGAGGCAATATAGGCGTGACGGTGTGTTTGCTCTGTTACCCCGTTCCGGGCATCGATGAGAATAATGGCTGCATTTGCAGTGGATGCGCCTGTAACCATATTCCGGGTGTACTGAACATGACCCGGAGTATCCGCAATGATAAATTTCCGTTTGGGTGTAGCAAAATAGCGGTATGCAACATCGATGGTAATTCCCTGTTCTCTTTCTGCCCTCAGACCATCGGTGAGAAGCGCAAGGTTGATGTGTTCACTTCCTTTTTTGAGGCTTGCCCTTTTAACGGCATCCATCTGATCTTCAAAGATTGATTTACTGTCGTATAATAACCTTCCGATCAGGGTACTTTTTCCATCATCCACACTACCGGCAGTGGTAAACCGGAATAGCTCCATATCCAGGTAAGCTTTGCTTGAAAATGGTGATGGTGTCTTGCTGTGCATATTAAAAATAACCTTCCTTTTTCCTGTCTTCCATGGCTGCATCCGACCGTTTGTCATCATACCTGCCGCCCCGTTCAGTAATTCGTGTAGCAGCTATTTCCTGGATAATCTCTTCTACGGTGTTGGCAGTCGACAACGTCAATCCTGTACAGGTAATATCGCCTACCGTGCGGCAGCGGATCTGCTTTACCTCTATCTTTTCATTCTCTTTCA
This sequence comes from Bacteroidota bacterium, assembly GCA_026391355.1. Classification (GTDB taxonomy): domain Bacteria; phylum Bacteroidota; class Bacteroidia; order Bacteroidales; family FEN-979; genus CAIYUC01. The sequence goes on from JAPLDH010000010.1 coordinate 24,485, forward strand.
AGCGCATGAACGGAGCAAAAGCCAGCCAAACTCCGTCACGGTTAAACACCTCGCGTTCGTGTGTAAAATAGATACTGGGAAGCGCTATACTTTCCTTCAGAATGTATTGCCACACATCCATTTCCGTCCAGTTACTGATCGGGAATACCCGGAAATGTTCTCCCATTCTTTTCCTGCCATTAAAAACATTCCATAACTCAGGGCGCTGATTTTTCGGATCCCATTGTCCGAATTCATCACGGTGAGAGAAAAACCGCTCCTTAGCCCGGGATTTTTCCTCATCCCTTCTCCCTCCTCCGATAGCCGTATCGAATTTAAATTCTTCGATCGTGTCGAGCAAAGTTATTGTTTGAAGTACATTTCTGCTGGCATTAAATCCTTCCTCCTCAATAGCTTTTCCGGTATCAATCGATTCCTGGACATACCCAACGATCAGTTTTGCCGAAAGGTTATAAACAAGTTCATCACGAAACTGTATGGCTTCATCAAAATTATGCCCTGTATCGATATGCAAAAGGGGGAAAGGGAATTTTGCCGGCCAGAATGCCTTCCTTGCAATATGTACGAGGACAATCGAGTCTTTTCCCCCGGAGAATAAGAGAACCGGACGCTCAAATTGCGCCGCGACTTCCCTCATCACATAAATGGACTCCGCTTCTAATTCTTCTAAATGGGTTAACTGAAACACTATGATTGTCCAAAAATTCTTTTAAATACAGACTTTTTCTCCGCCATCCGGTCGTCGGAATAATAACCATAACCATAGCCGTATCCATAGCCGTATCCGTATCCATAACCGTATCCATAGCCATAGCTATAACTGGCTCCATATCCATAACCATATGCGCTCTTGCTCATTTTAACATCGTTGATAAGGATGGCCAGGTTTGGAAGTTTCCTCGTCTCCAAATCTTTCACTACAGAAGCAAAAACCTTTTTATGGGTAAAATCCTGCCTGACGATAATAAGGTTGGCATCGGTATGTTTCATTAGCAGGAATGAATCGGTGACAAGGGCAAACGGCGGGGTGTCAATGATGATAAAGTCGTAAATCGCCTTGAGTTTTGTAAAAAGCTCCGTGGTCTTTTCCGAAGCGATCAACTCGGCAGGATTGGGTGGAATCGGGCCGGCGGTAATGATATCCAGGTTTTCTATTCCCGATTTCTGGATTATTTTTTCAAGCGGACTTTTGTTTATAAGGAATGAGCTGATGCCTTCGTTGTTTGTTAACCCGAGATCCTGGTAGATCCTTGGTTTACGAAGGTCAAAACCCATCAGCAGGGTCTTCTTGCCATAAAGGGCATAAATGGCGGCAAGGTTCATCGAACAAAAGGTCTTTCCTACACTTACCACATCAGAGGTGACAAGAACCACCTGCTTTTCTTTTCCCTGTAATAAATACTGAACATTGGTCCTTACCGATCGGAACGATTCGGCTATGGATGATTTCGGTGAATCCGCTACGACGATTTTACTTGGCTTATCACTATGAATAATATAGCCGATGATCGGCAAGTGTGTCAGCCTTTCAACATCTTCCTTGGTGATGATCTTATCATTGAAATAATCCTTCCCGAAGATATAAATAATCGGCAGGATAAGGCCCAGGATAATGGACAGCATATAATTGAGGCTTCTCTTGGGATATACCGGGCTTTCATTCCCTGTACTCATTGCTGCATCCACAACTTCATTATCCGACAGGTTGGAAGCCTGGGTAATCTGGGCTTCAGATCTTTTCTGCAGCAGGTAAGTATAGATGGCATCTGTCAACTTGAATTTCCTTTCAATCCCGAACAAGATCCTTGATGTCTCCGGCAATTGATTGATTCGTTGACTCATTACTGACATCCGCTCATTTACTTCTTTTGTTGCAATATTGTTTGTATTTATTGCATTTTTGATATTTTCTGACAGTGCATCCTTAGTTGAATTGATCTGCAGGTTAATCGCCTGTAATGAAGGATCTTTCTCTTTCGAGAACTGTTCCATCTGCGTTTTATCGTTGTATAATTTAGTAAGCTGTTCAGTAAGTTGATCCAGTAACCTGTTTTTAACCCCCATGGAAGAAGGAACAACCAGCGCATCCAGGTTTGTGTTTCTTTGAAGATATTCTTTCAGGTTATTCAGGTATCTCGACTGTACGATGAGTTTTGCGCTTTCATCCTGGAGTTCCATCATTTTTGTAAAGATCTTCTTCGACTCCTCATCCAGATCCATTACTGAATTGTTCACCCGGAACACCTGTAACGCTTTTTCTGAAAAATAAAGTGAATCAGCAATACCCCGTAATTCCGAATCAATAAAGTTAATGGTGCGGATAGCAACCATGTTTTTCCGGTCCAATCCTTTGTTCAGGTATTCTTTTGTCAGAAGGTTTAGGAAGTCAACCAATTTCTGAACATTTCCACCTTTCAGTGTGATCATAACAATGGAAGCCTCTTTATTGATGGGTTCGATCTTAAATGACTTAAACTCACTCACAAGCCCTTCATAATCCTTCAAAACGAACAGGTATTTTTTATTGAGATCCTTGTCCGGATCAAATTGAGGACTTAACAGGACTTTCAGCTTAAAAAACTTGCTGGTTATCTCTTTACCGAATGTAAGTGTTTCATCGAATGCTATTTTATCATGTTTCCCTTCCATTCTTTTTCTTTTTGAGAAATCATAATAACTGACATTCTCTTCCTTGATCTCAAGACGATATTTATCCTTGGATAATATGGTGAGATTGAACCTTAAATTAAAGGGCTGTAGAACTGTTGTATCCAAGTCAACAAGAAAGGGAGATTTGTCATATACTTCAGTGGTGATAAGGTTCTCTTCCATGAAATAGGCAACCTCAAAATTACACTTGGTAATGGTCCTGTAGGATAAAGAATAAGAAGACAGCACACCAATCTCATTTTGAAGATTCTGCATATTATTAGACAGGTTCAGTCCGATGATATCCTGTGGATTCAGCCTGCTTTCAGATTTATCCTTGATGAGTAAGGTAGTTTTTACCTCATATACCGGCCGGGTGTATTTGTTGAATAAAAACGCAATAATGAGTGCAACAAATATTGTCAGAAAAAAGAGAAACCAATGGCGGATTAATTTGTATAATATTAATTTGTAATCAACCGATTGCTGTTGCTGGTTGAGATCCTGAATATTGTCGTTCACTGCGTTACTTTTTTAATGTATATATCAATAATATGAGGGTCGTCATCGTGGTGATTGCACTGAATAGGATTGAATAGGGGAATTGTGTAAACCCGAATCGTTTTACAGCCAATGGGGCTACATATAAAATATCGTTGGGCATCAGGTAATAGTATTCCGAAGAAAGGATCTTATCGGAAGTAACATCAAGATAGTGAATGGTTGAACCATTTTTGTACTGCCTCACCAGGGCAATGTGCCTGCGATCGGCAAAATCACTCACATCTCCTGCAATCGATAAGGCTTCAAAGATATTGATCCTGTCCTGGTAAATCTTGAATTGTCCGGTATGATTTACCTCCCCCACTATAGTGATATTGAAATTAACAAGCTTCACTGTGATGGTTGACTGTTTCAGGTATTCATCAATACGACTCTGTAAAAGATCCCTGATTTCGGTAACCGTAAGATTCGTCACAATTATTTTTCCAAGAGAAGGAAGGTCTATATACCCCTCTTCATTCACACTATAGCTGTTCAGGTAAATAGTTGCATCAGAAGAAAGTTCACTTGCCCCGGTTTGTTTGTTGAATAAAGGAGCTGTTTTTTCATTCAGACTACTGATCTTGATATACAGGTTATCATTTGGTTGTATCTTGTAATCATGAGATAAAGAATTAACATATTCCTTCTGGCGTGTTGTGTCTTTAGCTATTCTTTGGATATAAAGGATATTTTTGTGAGGAACACATGAAGGAAGAACAAGTACAATCATGCAAAAAAACAAAAGACAAACCGGTGATGCTTTTCGTAAATATTTCATATTCATAAATTTAATAACATTTACCTACATCGGTTCGAGGGTAAATGTCCGGATTTCCTTACCTGTAAATCTTTGGGAATAACTTTCGGTAAATGAAGCGACAAATGTAATATTTTTTATCATATGGAAAATAGTGTGATTATATTACCTCTCCGATCAGGGTGGCAGAGGTGTATTTTTCAATACAGACATTGACATAATCACCCGGTTTGCTTTCCTCTTTCAGGAAAACTACAACTTTATTTTGTGAAGTCCGTCCTGAATACTGCAAAGGGGATCGTTTTGAAGGGCCTTCAATAAGTACTTCGAATACCTTATTGAGATCTCTTTTATTGCTGTTCAGGGAAAGTTTCTGCTGAAGATCGATCACTTCCTTCAGCCGTTTTTCCTTGATCGCAGGAGGGATGTTATCAGTGTATCTCTTTGCTGCCAGGGTATCCGGCCTTTCAGAATAGTTGAACATATAAGCAAAATCAAATCCGGTCCATTCCATCAGGGAGAGTGTTTGCTGATGATCAACTTCAGACTCATCACAAAATCCTGAAATTATATCCGTCGACAGGGCACAACCGGGGATAATCCTGCGGATGGCTTCAATCCGTTCCATATATTGCTCCCGGGTATAACCCCGGTTCATCCGCTTCAGAACGTTGTTGCTGCCCGATTGTACGGGAAGGTGAATGGCTTTGCAGATATTGTGGTTCGCTGCAATCGATTGCAATAGTTCATCGGAAATATCTTTTGGGTGCGATGTTGCAAAACGGACCCTCATCCCCGGATTAATTTTTGCAACCCTTTCAAGCAGTGTGGCAAAATTTACAGTCCCGTCAATGGTTTTCCATTGGTAAGAGTTAACATTCTGACCCAGCAGGGTTACTTCACGATATCCGCTTTCAAATAAGGACGTTGCCTCCTGTATGATGGAATCTGCATCCCGGCTCCGTTCCTTTCCCCTCACATAAGGTACCACACAATAGGCACAATAATTTTCACAACCCCGCATGATCGAGATAAATGCTGACACTCCCCTGCTGTCGAGTCGTACCGGTTGAATATCCGCATAAGTCTCTTCCTTTGAGAGAATTGTATTGATCCCCCGTTGACCGTCTCCCGCATCTTCAAGTAAATGTGGCAGATCCCTGTAAGAATCGGGACCTGCTATGATATCCAGCACCGGTTCCTCCAGTAAAAGCTGATCTTTCAGCCTTTCGGCCATGCAACCAAGGATCCCAACAACCAGATCAGGATTTTTTTTCTTCAACGGAAGTAATGCCTGCAAACGCTTCCTGATCCTTTGTTCAGCTTTCTCCCGGATCGAACAGGTGTTCAGAAAAATGATCCCTGCTTCATTTATGTCCGTAGTCGTTTCATATCCGTTTGCCAACATGACTGATGCAACAATCTCACTATCAGATAAATTCATCTGACATCCATAGGTTTCAATAAAAATTTTACTTTTTTTCACTCTTTTTGAATGACCTTTTGCAAAAAACCCGATTAAGAAAAATGTGGAGTGCAAAGTTAGCGAGAAAAGACAACGGAGAATATTCTGCCTGATAAACCATTCATATAAAAAAGCTCCGAATCATTTATTGTCTTAATTTTGTGCCGTTTTATTAAACAAAAATACTTTTGATAGATGACGAAAAATCTTGTAATCGTTGAATCTCCGGCAAAAGCAAAAACCATTGAAGGATTTTTAGGAAAAGATTATATTGTGAAATCCTGTTTTGGTCATATAATGGATTTATCAAAGAAGGACCTTGGAGTTGATATCGGGAATGATTTTTTACCGCAGTATATAATTTCTCCTGAAAAGAAAAAAGTCGTTAATGATCTGAAAAAACAGGCAAAAGATGCCGATACGATCTGGCTTGCATCTGATGAGGATCGTGAAGGAGAAGCTATAGCATGGCATCTGCTGAAAGCGCTCGATTTGAATGAGGATCGTACCAAACGTATTGTTTTTCATGAAATCACAAAATTAGCAATCACGGAAGCAGTAGAGCATCCGAGGAAGATTGATAAAAACCTGGTAAATGCCCAGCAGGCCAGACGGGTTCTTGACCGGTTGGTAGGGTTTGAGCTTTCGCCATTGTTATGGAGAAAGATCAAGCCGTCACTTTCTGCCGGGAGGGTGCAATCCGTTGCTGTGCGGCTGATTGTGGAACGCGAGGAAGAGATCAAATCTTTTATTGCGGTATCTTCTTACCGTGTTCAGGCTGAATTTCACATCATTGCCAACCAAAAACCGGTAACCATCACCGCAGAATTGAACAAACGGTTCAATGTAAAGAAGGATGCCCTGGCTTTCCTTGAAAAGTGCAAAACCGCTGAATTTACGGTGGAAGATGTTGAAACAAAACCCGCCAGAAAATCCCCGGCACCTCCATTTACAACTTCCACCCTGCAACAGGAAGCCAGCAGGAAACTTGGTTTCTCGGTTTCCAACACCATGCGGATTGCACAGCAACTATATGAGTCGGGGAAGATCACCTATATGAGAACCGATTCGGTTAATTTGTCGAGCCTTGCGTTATCGATGGCAAAAGAGGAGATCAAAAAGTCCTTTGGTGAGGAATATGTGAAAACCAGGAACTTCACAACCCGGACAAAGGGCGCCCAGGAAGCACATGAGGCAATCCGCCCGACATATCTTAATAAAAAGATCATTGAAGGTGACAGTTCACAAAAAAAATTGTATGACCTGATCTGGAAAAGGACCATTGCTTCGCAGATGAGTGAAGCCATAGTTGAAAAGACAAATGTAACGATCGGTATTTCGAATACTGCTGAGAAATTTGTTGCAAAAGGAGAGGTTATTAAATTCGACGGATTCCTGAAAGTTTATATGGAGTCGAAGGATGATGATGATTCAGATGACCAGGAAGGAATTCTTCCTCCGCTGACCTCAGGTGAAAAACTGGTTCCCCGGGAAATTGCCGCCCAGCAAAAGTACACGCAACATGCTCCACGATACACGGAAGCAAGCCTTGTAAAGAAACTGGAAGAACTTGGCATCGGTCGTCCTTCCACCTATGCACCGATCATCTCCACCATCCAGAAACGGGACTATGTTGTGAGGGAAGACAGGCAAGGGATCACACGCGAATATGACCTGATCGTCCTGAAGGGTGGAAAGATCAGGGAAGAGATGAAAACTGAGAACACAGGATATGAAAAAGGGAAATTGTTCCCGACTGACATTGGTACATTGGTTACCAGTTTCCTGGTTCAGTACTTTACCAATATCCTTGATTATAACTTTACGGCCAATGTGGAAGAAGAGTTCGACGAGATCGCCCAGGGAAAGCAGGTCTGGAATCACATGATCCGCGATTTCTACACACCCTTCCACAACCAGGTTGAGCAAACCATGGAAAACTCGAAAAAGGTGAGTGGTGAGAAATTATTGGGACAGGATCCCCAAAGCGGTGAGAATGTTTATGTTAAGATCGGCCGTTATGGTCCGATGGTGCAGATCGGTGTTACTGATTCGGAGAAAAAACCCAGGTTTGCCGGACTTAACAAAGGGCAAAGCATCGACACAATTTCATTGGAGGAAGCGCTCGATCTGTTCAAACTACCACGAACGGCAGGTTCTTTCGAGGCAGATGATGTTATTATCTCTGTGGGGCGTTTCGGACCTTATATCAAACACAAGTCAAAATTCTATTCCCTGGGAAAAAATGAGGATCCGCTTGAGGTTTCCCTGGAAAGAGCAATTGAGATCATCGGGGAGAAGAGAAATAAAGAGATAAGTAAAACCATCCGTGTCTTTCGTGAAAATGAATCTGTAAGAATTCTAAATGGCCGGTTCGGCCCTTATATATCTTACAATTCAGCAAATTATAAAATCCCTAAAAGCACGAAACCGGAAGACCTGACACTTGAGGAGTGCATGAAAATTATCAAAGAAACGGAACCTTCTAAAAAGAAAACCGTAAAACGAAAGAAATAACAGTTTGAAGTTTCGATATACGTTAACTTTATGGATATTTCTGAATTCCTTGAACCCGTAGGTCAGGTCGATTTTCAATTCCAGGGTGAGGCTCCTGTCCACCCGCGCCTGGGAGATCTGATAAACATTTACCTTGAACCGGATCATTTTCCCGATTACCTTGCTGCCGATATTGCCCTGCTGGGGATCAATGAAGATCGCAATGCATTCAATAATAAAGGATGTGGCCAGGCGGCAGATGTCATCCGGAAATATCTATATGCCCTTTATCCACCGGGTCATGAATTGAAGATTGTCGATCTTGGCAATATCAGGGAAGGGTTCCAGGTTTCGGATACCTATTTTGCCCTCACCGAAGTGGTCTCAGAGATGCTGCAGAATAATGTTCTTCCTGTACTTATCGGAGGCAGCCATGATCTTACGTTTGCCAACTACCAGTCATACCAGAACCTGGGGCAGATCGTCAATATCGTTTCCATTGACCCCATGTTTGACCTTGGGCAATCGGAGGAGGAGATGAACTCCAGGTCTTACCTGAGCCACATAATCCTTCAACAGCCGAATTATCTTTTCAACTTTGCCAACATTGGTTATCAGTCGTACTTTACCGACCAGGATGCACTCCGTTTGCTGAAAAACCTGATGTTTGACACTTACCGGCTCGGCGTTTCAAGATCAAACCCCGAAGAAACAGAACCCGTAATAAGGAATGCAGATATTATGAGCGTGGATATTTCGGCTGTGCGGTTCTCTGATGCTCCCGGGAACGGAAATGCAACGCCCAATGGCTTTTATGGTGAAGAAATCTGCCAGCTTATCCGGTATGCAGGTTTGAGTGACAAACTCAGCTCCATCGGGTTTTATGAGACCAACCCAACCCTGGACCCGAATGGCCAGACCTCACATCTTGTGGCACAGATGATCTGGTATTTCATCGATGGCTTCTATAACCGGGCACACGATTTTCCATTCCGGAATGAAGATGATTATATGAAATACCGTGTCTCAATCCATGACCATAAAGAAGATCTGACTTTTTTCAAGAGTAAAAAAACCGACCGGTGGTGGATGGAAATTCCTCTGGAATCAGATCTCAGGATGAAATACCAACGCCATTACCTGGTACCCTGTTCTTACCAGGATTACCAGATGGCCTGCAACAATGATATTCCTGACAGGTGGTGGATGGTGTATCAGAAGTTGATGTAGGTAATAGGCATCAGGCAATAGGCAATAGACAATAAGTTGTAAATATTTTATTTTCAGTGACTGAGTCTTTCCGGATTTTCGGAAAGAAACTTTTTCCATCCTGAGATTTTTTTTAATCCGGTTGAAATATCCTTTTGAAAATAATGACAAACGGCAACGGCAAGTCCATCAGTGGCATCAAGGTGTTCAGGCATTTTGTTGATCGAAATGAGGGTTTGCAACATCCTTGCAACCTGCTCTTTGGAGGCAGATCCCTTCCCGGTAATAGATTGTTTCACCTTCCTTGGCTCATATTCAAAAAACGGGATTGATCTAGACAATGCAGCAGCAATGGCAACCCCTTGTGCTCTGCCCAATTTCAGCATCGATTGAATATTTTTTCCATAAAAAGGCGCTTCAATGGCCATCTCATCGGGCTGAAATTCTCTGATAAGTGAACAAGTATGTTCAAAAATATTTTTCAACCTTACATCATGTCCCTCTTCTTTATTTAATTTTAGCACACCCAATGATAATAGATCAATGGTGTTACCGGCAATCCCGATAATCCCGTATCCCATGATGGTAGTACCCGGGTCAATACCTAAAATAACGCGACTATGTTTCAATTCCTGCAATGAGTAACCGTACAAAAATAAGGAAATACTATAACTATTTGATCGGCGCTGTTATTTTACTGGTCACATGGGCATTCATTTACCATAAGGTCAGTCACCAAAACAACCTGACCGGGGCATGGCAGAATTTCAGGGCATTGATCGAAAGATCAGGGTTCCAGGTAGAATTCTTAATTGCTGTTCTGCTGGTGTTCCTGAACTGGGGGATCGAATCATTTAAATGGAGACTCCTGATCTCCAAGGTAGAAAATATCACTTTCCTAAGATCTTTTCAGGCAGTTCTTACAGGTGTTTCTGTGAGTACCTTCACTCCCAATCGTATCGGTGAATATTTTGGAAGGGTTTTCATACTGCAAAAAGCCGGTCGGATCGAAGGCATCCTGATCACTATACTCGGCAGCATAAGCCAGCTTCTGATCACTATACTGACCGGCGCAACATGCATGCTTGTCTTCATTCCACTGCATCTTGGGAATTCGCAACACCTGACCGGATATTTCTATGATGCCCTCGTGGTCCTCGTGATCTCAATTGACATCTTCCTACTCTATTTCTATTTCAATATTGCACAATTTTATACCGTGATCGAAAAACTTTTCCGGAAAAGATGGAGAAGCGTGCATAAATTTTTCAGGGTTCTTACGTTATTCTCCTACAAAGATCTATGTAACGTGATTAGTCTCAGCTTCTTCCGTTATATGGTATTTTCCATTCAATTCTATATCCTGCTCAGGATGTTTTCCGTGCCGGTCTCTTTTTTCGAAGGATTGGTGGTGATCGCCATCATCTTTTTTATCATGACCATCATCCCGACCATTACACTCACTGAATTGGGAATCCGGGGTTCGGTGGCGCTGTTCTTCTTCAGCTTTGTATTTCCCAAAGATGAATCGGTCTCCATCGGTATTCTTTCAGCATCTGTTCTTTTATGGGCCATCAATCTTGCCCTCCCTGCCCTGATCGGATCTGTATTTGTCTTCCGGTTAACGTTTTTCCGGAAAAACCCGAACCAAATCAATTCCTGAAAATGGTAACACTTTATTTTGTATTTTTTTTATTCCTGATCTATCTTTTGCTCATTTTGGTTTTTACAGCAGGATGGCTTAAGATTTCGTGGTCCCGTGGTTCAGTGGTTCAGTGGTCCGGTGGTTTGGTAGTTCCCCGGACAAAAATTACGCTTATCATCCCTTTCAGAAATGAAGAATTCTCCATCATTCCCTGCCTGGAAGATATCATTCAGCAGGATTACCCGCATCACCTGATGGAGGTTTACCTTGCTGACGATCAATCTGATGACAATTCAGCAACTCTTGTTTCCGGATTTATCAGCGCTCATCCGGGTTTTAACCTTAATTATCTGAAGGTGGAGAGCGACCCCGGAAAAGCAAACAAGAAACTGGCCATTGAGCAGGCAATCGCCCGGTCTTCAGGCGAACTCATCATCATGACCGATGCCGATACCCGTTTTTCAAAAGATCGTATCCGGCTGATCGCAGGAAATTATGAAAATACCAGGGCTAAAATGATCCTTGCCCCGGTAGAATTTTCGCCTGGGAAATCGTTATTCAGCCGGATGCAATCGCTGGAATTCATTGGATTGATGGGCGTGACCGCAGGATCATGCGGGGCCGGTTACCCAATCATGTGCAACGGGGCAAACCTGGCTTTCGAAAAAAGCGCTTTTGTACAAGTAAATGGATTCAGTGATAACCGGGGCTTCAGTTCCGGCGATGACCTTTTCCTGCTGCTGAAATTCAGGAAAAAATTTGGCAGGAAATCGGTGTTGTTTGCAAAATCAAAGGATGCAATGGTTTCAACAGCCCCGCAAAAGACATTTCGTGATTTTCTCCGGCAACGATTACGCTGGGTTTCAAAAAGCAAAGGGTATAAAGATACCTGGATCCTGTTTGTTGCAATCATCACCTACATGGCGAATCTTTCCCTTGCAGGTTTACTCGTTTATGGGATTTTTAATGTTCACGTATTGTGGATTGCCTTGATCCTGCTTTGTTTAAAAATGATCATTGAATTCCCCCTGATCTTGATGTCCTGCAGATTCCATGGAAAAACGTCTCTTTTACTATTTTATCCCTGGGTACAAGTGGTGAATATTTTCTATGTTTCACTGGTGGGACTCCTCGGGAATTTTGTGCCATACAGTTGGAAAGGAAGGAAGCTACGATCCTGATGGCAGCATTTCCTTCAGCAGGGTTTCCGCTAGCAGCAGATCAAAAGGATGTGTTATCTTGATGTTCTCGACATTTCCCTTAACCAGGTGTATCTTCTCACCGGTGGCTTCAAGCACAGTGGCATCGTCGGTATAATCATGCCGGTCAGCCAGGGCATAGGCCTTTTTGATCAGCGCAGTCCTGAAAACCTGCGGGGTCTGGATCAACTTCAGGGAATTCCGCGGAACCGGAAAATTCATCTCCCCTTCCACCCTTCTTACAGATTCATTGACCTGCAAACAGGGAATGGCATTCCCGTAGTGTTCCGCTTCAAGAAAAGCGGTATGTATTGTTTCCACCGAAACCAATGGTCGTACAGCATCGTGGATCGCCACGAAGCCATGGTCGGGGACCATAACCAAAGCATTATTGACGGAGTGAAAGCGGGTTATCCCGCCGGGTGTGATCAAATGCTTTTCAATAAACTGATGTTTCAAACAAAGTTCTCTCCACTGTGTGATGAATTGTTCAGGTAAAGCAATAACGATGGAAATGGAGCGATCGAATCTCCTGAATACATTCACCGAGTGCATCAGTATCGGCAGACCGGCAAGCGGCAGGAATTGCTTGGGCAGACTGGAATTCATCCGGGAACCGGAACCTCCGGCAACGATTATGACGGATCGTTCAAACAAAACAGGTTAAAAATTGTGGTTAAAGGATCAGCATCGGGTTTCCATAGGTAAAAAATTTATATTTCTTATCTATGGCGATATCGTAAGCTTTCATCAGGAAATCATACCCGGCAAATGCTGCCACCATCATCATCATCGGGGTTTGAGGTAACTGGAAATTCGTAAGCATAGCATTTGCGATATTGAACTCGTAAGGTGGAAAAATAAATTTATTGGTCCATCCTGAAAAAGGCTTCAGGTTTCCTGAAATGGTGACGGATGATTCAATGGCCTTCATGGTGGTGGTTCCAACGGCAAGCACCTTTTTCTTATTGGTTTTCGCTTTATTCACGATTTCGGAAGTTAACTCGTCGATTATCACCTCTTCCGAATCCATTTTATGCTTGGTAAGATCTTCCACATCGATGGTACGGAAATTACCCAAACCGGTATGGAGTGTGATCTCGGCAAATGAAACGCCGTGAAGTTCCAGCCGTTTCATGATCTCCCTGCTGAAATGCAGACCGGCGGTAGGTGCAGCAACGGCACCCTCGTGCTTGGCATAGATGGTCTGGTATCGTTCCTCGTCTTCTGCTGTGGCCGGACGATTGTGGATCTTGGGCAGCGGGGTTTGTCCCAACCGTTGGATAGTCTTCTTGAATTCTTCATAGGGACCGTCGAACAGAAAACGGATGGTTCTTCCCCTGGAAGTTGTATTATCGATCACTTCGGCTACGAGCGATTCGTCATCCCCGAAATAAAGTTTATTGCCGATCCTGATTTTTCTGGCGGGATCAACCAATACGTCCCATAACCTCGATTCACGGTTCAACTCACGGAGCAGGAAAACTTCAATCTTTGCACCGGTTTTTTCTTTTTCACCATACAGACGGGCAGGGAATACCTTTGTATTGTTGAGAATGAATACATCACCATCGCCGAAATAGTCCAGTATGTCTTTAAAATGCCGGTGTTCAATGGTTTGGGCTTTCCGGTCCAGGACCATCATGTTGACATCATCCCTTTGTTTGGATGGCCCACTGGCGACTAATTCCGGCGGCAGGTAAAAACGAAATTGAGATAATTTCATATATATAGGTGGAAGGGGTGGTTTTCAAAAAGCGTGCAAAGGTAACGATTTTTCTGCTAAATGTCAAGTTTTTTGGCGACAATTACCCAACTTTTAAAGAATTCCCGAGATTTGCACCCAGGTTTTATTGTGCCGGGATGAACATTTCTGCGATCTCTTCCGAAGGTTTGAGGTGATATCCTACGATACCGGTTTCTCCGGCTCCCTGAATGTTTACAAGGAAGTCATCCACGAAAAGGGTCTCCGCAGGATCCAGTTCAGCATGTTTGAGTACATATTCAAAGATCTCTTTCCCAGGTTTGGAGAGGTGTATCTGGAAAGAGAAGAAGGCTTTTTCAAACAGTCCGTTGAAATCCCGGTACCCGAACCTGGTCTGAAAATAGGCCAGGTAATGGCTGTAGTGGATTGCATTGCTGTTGCTGAGCAGGAAAATGCGATAGTTTTTCCGGATGGTTTCCAACAGTTGGATACGTTGTTCCGGTATTCCGATCAGCAGGGCATTCCATGCTTCATCGATGGCATCTTCAGCCGGCGGGTTCTGGTAGTGATCCCGGATTGCTTTCCTGAATTCATCAGATGAGATCGATCCTGTTTCATACAACCTGACCAGGTTTTCGAATGCTTTTGAAGTGTCTTCTCCTGCCTGTTCTTCCTTTGCTTTCGCAGGTCCGAAGGAAATAAATTTCTCCTCTGTTTTTTTAATGTCAATATCACAGACCACCCCGCCGAAGTCGAAGATGATGTTCCTGATCCGGGCTGCATTTGGAATATTTTTCCTGAGTACCAGCATTGTTTTTCTTTTAGTCTGCAAAGATTGGACTTTTTTGGCAATCGCCCTCAGCTAAATGAAAAAACTTTAGCCGGTAACAAGTCGTAAATCGTAAGTCGTAAGTCGTAAGTCGTAAGTTACCAGTCATCAGACAGCAGTCGGCAGTCACCAATCAATAGTCACCAGTCACTCGCTTGCTATCGGTATTTTATCAGCGTTTGATATATTTCTCTTTTTTCCTTACTTTTGCCGCTGTTTGTTTATTCCGACTTCTGTCGGATAAGCAACTGACATTCGTAATTCGTCATTTATAATTCGTAATTCGAAAGGGGCCTATAGCTCAGTTGGTTAGAGCACCTGACTCATAATCAGGTGGTCCCTGGTTCAAGTCCAGGTGGGCCCACCAGATCAAATGTGAAATGTAAAATGTAAAGTCCAAAATATCTCGGACTTTACATTTCAGACTTCAGACCTCGCACCTCAGACATCACACCTAAGACTTCATACCTCAGATCTCAGACTTGTTTTACGTTTATATACTATACAGCCAATCGTTGGATTCCTTTTACATTGGGCAGACTATGGATATAGAACTCAGGCTATCTGAGCATAACACCAACAAATATGTAGGATCGTCGACCAGAATTGCAAAGGATTGGACCATCTATTGGAAAAACCGGAGGTCTTGATCACTCTATGCCGGTTAAAGTTGATCACTCTATCTTTATAACATTCAATGAGATAAGGTGGTCAATATATTCCAGGCGGGAAATGGTAAGTGTGAAAGTTTTTTCCAATAGCTCAATATGTCTTTGGAGTATAATGATATTTCCGAGAACACTTCACAAGAAGATCTCGAATTTTCTTGCACCATTGGTAATATCAGTTTGATGGAAGAAAGGGTTATTACCCTTGTTAGGCAAAAGCTCAAAAAGAAAATTTTCCTGCCTTACAATTGCCTTTATTCTCTCCCTTTTTATTGGATTCCTTCATTATATTTCTTATGAAAAAAGAAATCGAAGGATTGTTTTACTCACGTGTTTCAGGGTTATATACTGACTATGTTAAGGTAAAAGAGGCAATTATATCTGCTGAGAATCTGAACCCGGAAAAAAGGGTTTACATCGCTCCATTGAATCAACTTCGGAGTGCTTTAGATCATATCTTGAAAGCTTCTGTTGCTGAAACCAAAGAATCAATTGAATACGAATTGGTTGAAGCCAAATCACATATTAATAGAGCCGGATATGATGCATTTGAGATAACAGCAACAAATTTATTCCCATTGATTCGAAGTACTCTTTACCTATACACATTTTTCTTCCTTGATTTATTTCCTGCCAATATACCCAATCCGAATAATAATGACACAGAACCAACTCGACTTACTTTGCGGGGAAACTCAATATACCATTACCGTGCTGATGGATGATCTTATTGATCAGTTACTGCGTTCCGATCTGTTGGTGTAAAAAAGAAGTGCCCATGTGCTTGAATTGAATAACCTGATGCGGTCTATCCAAGACTATGTTCTTCTTCTTTTTTTATTTTTCTGATTGATGTTGATGTTTCCATAAATGTGACAAATAACAACAATTGTTTGCGTTTTCACAACAAATACCTTATTTTTAGAGCGTTAAAATCATCCTACTATGAAAAAGCAAATTCTATTTACAATTTTTGCAGCAACCCAGTTATTTATTGCTGTTCATCTTTCCGCACAGGTTGGGATTAACACTGATAACAGTGCTCCTGACCCTTCAGCAGGATTGGATGTAAAATTTACCAACAAGGGTTTCCTGCTACCACGTGTCGCACTCACCGCAATTAATTCTGCGGATCCTATTACGGCTCCTGCTATTGGTTTGCTTGTTTATAATACCGCAAATGCAGGCACTCCGCCAAACAATGTAATAACCGGGTATTATTGCTGGAATGGGACGCAATGGATCCCAGTTTTACCTCCCCAAGGTACAAACGTTGGCGATATGCTTTACTGGAACGGCACACAATGGATTGGCGTACCGGTTGGAACAAATGGACAAGCACTTATCTTGGATAACGGAATCCCTGTTTGGGGTGGAGTTCAGCTTCCAATCCTATACACAATGGAAATATCAAGCGTGACAGACATCACAGCAACCAGTGGTGGCACTATTGTAAGTGACGGAGGTGCTGCTGTGACATCCCGCGGTGTTTGTTGGAGTACAAACACAATCCCGACGATTATAGACAGCCACACAACAGATGGGATTAGTACCGGTGTGTTTGTTAGCGATTTGACAGGACTTATTGCAAATACTATATATTATGTCAGGGCTTATGCAACAAATAGTTCCGGAACTTCTTATGGTAATCAGCAAAGCTTTACTGCCGGCCAAACATTAGCAACATTAACGACGGCCACTATCATAAACATTACTTCAAATGCAGCGACTGGTGGAGGAAATATCCTATCGGATGGTGGAGCATCAGTAACCGCCCATGGAGTATGTTGGAGTACCGGTACTAACCCAACAATTGCAGACAACCATTCTTCTGATGGAATAGGAACTGGTACTTTTATCAGCAGCCTTACAGGACTTACCCCAAACACCTCTTATAACGTCAGGGCCTATGCGACAAACATTATCGGGACTTCATATGGCAACCAGGTGACATTTTCGACATTGGCAGATCTGCCGGCCTTGACCACAGATCCGGTCACAAGTATTGCTCCAACCACTGCCACAAGCGGTGGAAACATTTCATCTGATGGTGGAGCGACAGTTACAGTCCGCGGAGTATGCTGGAGCACCAGCGCGAACCCGACCCTTGCAGACAGCCATTCTTCAGATGGAATTGGAACCGGTACTTTTATAAGCAACCTGACAGGACTTGCAGCAAATACCTTTTATTACGTAAGAGCTTATGCAACAAACAGTTCTGGAATTTCTTATGGTAATCAGAGAACATTTTCTTCATCTTCTTTCTATATCGGACAAAGTTATGGAGGTGGAATAATATTCTATGTTGATGGCACAGGCCGACGTGGGCTGATTGCTGACACGAATGATCTAAGTACAGGAGCACCATGGGGCTGTTTCGGAGTCTCAACTGGTGCAACAGGGACAGACATTGGAACTGGACAAGCAAATACCACAGCTATTATAAATGTATGCAGCACGTATGGTATAGCAGCCCGTATATGTGATGATCTTGTTTTGAACGGTTATGATGACTGGTTTTTGCCATCGAAGGACGAACTGAACCAATTGTACAGTCAAAAAAATGTTATTGGCGGTTTTGCTACCAACTACTATTGGAGTTCCTCCGAGGACGATGCTAACGCCGCATGGTTCCAGCATTTCTATGATGGCTACCAGTACTACGACAGAAAGGACTACACCTACTGTGTGCGTGCTGTGAGGGCTTTTGGCTGCACAACACAGCCAGCACCAATAGCAGGTACCAATATTCCTTCGCTAACCCAGATCGTGTGGAACTGGAATACTGTCTCCGAGGCTACAGGTTATAAGTGGAACACTACGAACAATTACAGTACGGCTTCCGATATGGGAAATGCTACAACAAATACAGAAACCGGGCTTATTCCAGACTCTTTGTATACAAGATATGTTTGGTCATACAATATTTGTGGAAATTCAACAGCAACAACTTTAAGTCAAACTACACTTTCATTCTCTATTGGATTAAGTTATGGAGGTGGAATAATCTTCTATATTGATGGTACAGGCAATCACGGGTTAATAGCCGCCCCCAGCGACCAGAGTACCGGAGCTCAATGGGGCTGTTACGGAACCTCTATTGGTGGCACGGGGACAGCAATTGGCACAGGACAAGCTAATACGACGGCAATTGTTAACGGATGCAGTGAGTCTGACATAGCAGCAAAAATTTGCGATAACCTTGTGCTGAACGGATATAGCGACTGGTTTTTACCATCGAAAGATGAGCAGAACCAAATGTACAGTCAAAAAAATGTTATTGGCGGTTTTGCTAACTACGACTATTGGAGTTCCTCCGAGTACAATGCCAGCTACACATGGGCCCAGCACTTCTCCAATGGCTTTCAGTACGGCTACGGTAAGAACTACACAAGCTATGTGCGTGCAGTTCGGGTTTTTTAACAACCTGCCTGCCGGTAGGCAGGTTTAACTATTTAAAACTTCGACAAGCTCAGTACATCGCAATTTGTTAATCATCAAGTGCGGGGTCGAAATTTTTTAAGAAACCATGGCATTGTATTACGAGTTACCGGTGTTGTAAATTTACCCATTCATTTTGATAAATACAAAAAATATCCTTTTACAATCAGGTCGTAACAGGATATTTTTTGTACGGAAATTAGCACATTAAAAACGATATTACTCCTAATGGAACTATCTGACAACCTCTAATCCAGATTGCGGTACTTCCAATCGATTTCTTGGAAAGGACTTTTGAACGCCCAGTATTGGAAAAATAGTAGGTCTTGACCACCCTCTGCCGGGTAAAGTTGGTCACTTTATCTTTATAACATTCAATGAGATAAGGTGGTCAAGATATTCCCGTGGGAATTGTCAGTGTGAACGGTTTTTCCAAAAATACCCAAAAAACTTGTACACCTTTCAGGAATATGCTATAATTGATAAAAATTTTCACTGATAAAACCACTAAGGAGAAAGCTGAAAATCCTAAAAAGAGTAAGTGCTATTAACACAGGAGTTTAACGTATTATGAGTTATATCGCAACAAATGTGCTCTTCATTTTGCTGGGCATTTTTATTCTGGTGACAATCCTCAGTGGGTTCGTCAATGTAAGAGGGTTAAATATCTGTCTGCTTGAGAGAAAGTACTTTGGGAAAGAAATGGTTGGCCGCACTGTCGCACTCCATAATGAGGTCGGCCTTCAGGCCAGAACCCTCGGTCCGAATCTTCATTTCCTGTTCCCGTTCATCTATAAGACCAGGAAGGTTCCTTTCAAATTTATCAGTGAAGGTAAAGTCGGGTTGATTCGGGCGATGGCCGGTGCAACGATCCCCAGCGGACAGATCTTTGCAAAAGTTGTTTCATGTAACAATTTCCAGGACGGAGAAGCTTTTATCAACAATGGAGGCCAAAAAGGGCCACAAGTCCAGTTTCTTCCTCCGGGTCAGTACATGATCAATCCATACCTTTTTGAGGTAGAGGAAGTTGATGAGATTGAAATCCCAAAAGGAAAGTTAGCCGTAATCACAGCAACAGATGGCAAGCCACTCGACCCCGGTCGTTTATTGGGAAAAAGAATTGAGGGTCATGCGAATTTCTCAAATGGAGATCTGTTTCTTCAGAATGGTGGCCAAAAAGGCCCACAGAGTGATATCCTTCAGCCTGGAACCCACCGTATCAATATCTGGCTTTTCGATTACACGATCGTTGATGCAACCATCGTTGAGTCGAAAAAAATAGGCCTGGTAACAGCAAAAGACGGCCAGCCTCTTCCTCCGACAGAATTGATCGCCATCTCCGTGGAAGGACACAGTAATTTCCAGGATGCTCAGGCATTTTTGGATAAAGGTGGCCAGAGAGGTCCCCAGCTTGATCTTCTGAAACCCGGAACCTACTATGTGAATCCTTACATGTTTGAAGTAACTTTTGCGGATGTGGCGGAAGTCAAAAGAGGCCAGGTTGCAGTGATCATTTCCAATGTAGGGAAAGAACATCCGACCATCGGAAAACTTCAAAAAGAAGATCCTAAAACAAAAGAGGGTATCAAAGAAGTGGAAGTAAGATTGGATGCCGGCATTGAGAGGTACGTTGTTCCCCAGGGATATCGCGGTATCCAGGAAGAAGTTGCAGGTCCGGGTGTTTATTATTTAAACACAAATGCCTTTATCCCGCATATCGTCGATACCACCAACATTACCATCGACTGGGATGAAGGAGAAAAGAACCAGTTCAATCCGCTGGCGATCGTATCCAAGGATGCGTTTGAGATGAAAGTTTCCGTGAAAGTGATCATCCGCATCCGCCCTGACCAGGCACCTTACATGATCTCCAAAATCGGCTCTATTGATAATCTCATCAATCATGTGATCCATCCGATGATTGATTCGAGTTTCCGAAACCAGGCTTCAGCAACTTCTGCCATGAACTTTATGCAGGATCGTCATGAAGAACAGGAAAAAGCAGAAAACCGCACAAGAACCGAGCTCGAAAAATACCATGTTGAACTGGTATCTGTTCTCATCTGCCAGATCCAGCTTCCTCCGGATCTCATGGCAACACAGACAGCAAGGGTGATCGCCGAGCAACAGAAAGAGATGTACAACAAAGAAATGGAGGCCCAGGAGACCCGGATTGCGATGGAGTCAAAAAAGGCGGAAGCAGACAAGCAGGGTGTTCTTGTTCAGTCGAGTATTGACCTTAAGATTGCCGAGAACATGAAGAAGAAGGTCATCCTTGATGCAGAAGGTAAAGGGGGAGCTAAAAAAGCTGAAATGGCAGGTGAAGCAGAAGGAACAGAACTTCTCGGTAGAGCAAAAGGTGTCGCTGCAGCAGCAGAAGGAGAAGGTATTGCAAAAGGTTACGAAGCACAGAAAAAAGCGCTTACTCCGGATGGTATTGTGGCGATTGAAATTTCAAAACAAATTGCAATCGGCCAAATCAAAGTTACACCTGATATTATGATCCAGGGAAATTCTGATGGTTCATCCTTACTCCCGATCCTCTCAGGACTTCTGGTTCAGAAGCTCGGAGGTTCTCTTAAGGAAAAAACACCTGACACAAAATCTGAATAACGTTTAACGGATTTATGAGTTGCATTCGCTTTTTATGATCACTTCCAGCTCCCCGGCAGGAATTACCTTGATATTTTCCCGCAAAGGATAGCTCCTTTTTCCGGGATAGATTATGAATAACCGATCCAGTTTCAGATCCTCGAAAGCGAGGTGCATAGACTTTGTCAGACCCGGTGCGTCGGCAAATTTAATTTCAATGCCTGTCCGCTTACCGTTAATGACTGTAAACAAATCCAATTCTGACCCTGCATGTGTAGCCCAATACCACACCGGGGTTTCCAGCAGGGCAATGACCTGTTCTACGATAAATCCCTCCCAGGAGGCTCCATTTTTCGGATGAAGCCTGATCTGGTCATCTTTCAGCAATAATAAAGCATGTAACAGGCCACTGTCGCGGATATATATTTTTGGGGATTTGAC
This sequence comes from Bacteroidota bacterium, assembly GCA_026391355.1. Classification (GTDB taxonomy): domain Bacteria; phylum Bacteroidota; class Bacteroidia; order Bacteroidales; family FEN-979; genus CAIYUC01. The sequence continues at coordinate 46,127 of JAPLDH010000010.1, forward strand.
CTGCCGCTTTCCGATATTCTCATACCAGGGTTGCAACTGCCTGATCACATATGCCCCGCTAAGAAGATCCATATATCGTCGGGCTGTGGGTTCAGTTGCACCGATCGCTCTTGCGAACTCAGAACCATTCCAGGTCTGTCCGTGATAGTGGGCAAGCATCGTCCAGAAACGGCGAAGTGTTTCGGATGGTACCGTTATCCCTAATTGAGGGATATCTCTTTCCAGAAAAGTACGGATAAAATCCTGCCGCCAGGAATAACTCTCCTCTTCACTTAAAGCAAGAAAAGACCGGGGAAATCCTCCCCGATACCAAAGTCTTGTCAAATCCCTGCCTGATAATTCAGAAATATCAAATCCCGACATATCAATAAATGCCACCCTGCCTGCAAGTTTCCGTCCCGAACCAAACCGATACCACTTCCTGAGATAAATTGATACCACCAAAATATGGGAATTTCGCGGACGTAAAAAAGGACGTCTATGCGAACCCTGATATGCCGGCATTGCGGCAAAGAAGTTCGATCGAAC
>JAPLDH010000037.1 GCA_026391355.1 Bacteroidota bacterium
ACAGAATTAACCTCATACATACCTATAACCAACTACATCTACAAAACCCCAATTAAAAAATAACACACTGATTGTCAGTATGCCTAAAAAAATGTAGACAGTAAAAGATTATAGGTAATTTAGCTTATGAAATTCCGTGATAATAGAAAAAGAAGGCTCGTTGTTGAGGCTAAGTATAAAAAACTTCAAGATGATAACAAATTGAATCGTGAGGATCTTTATCAAGTAATTTCATATATGTACCGTTTGAAGGCAGAATATGGTGTAATTCTATATCCTGCAAATTCTGAATACATAAAAACCTATGAAATGAACGAAGAAAGTTATGGAGGAAAAAATGCCTTGTTTATAAAATACAGTATGAATATACCAATGGAAACCCCAGTATATAAAGAATATACTGTTCGTTTTTTAGAATCAGAAGAACGGATGAAGAACTTTTTTGAAAGAGAACTTCAGCTAATCACTGAGAAAATGAAAATGATTACATGAATTTCCAACACATCTTTAATAGATAAATAAAACAAAATTGCTTTTTTCTCTTTCCTTTGTCAATATATATGTACCGTGTTTCTCAGAAACCAAATCCGATTTTTATTCCTTGAATTATAGCAGTACCAAGAATACTTCCAGCTGCACCCGTAATAAGTTGTTCAAATTTTTCTCCTATCCACGGTACAATTTTTGAAAGAGATGTTACAGACTTTGTTATTTTTTCTTGAACAACTTCATCTGAACTCATATCAGTTCTTAAATCTTGCATCAACGTAAGTGCCATTTGTCGTTGGTCAAAATTAGTCACCTTTAATTGAATTTCTTCAATTAATTCATTACAAAAAGTGTCAACAACCTCTTTTTTATCATTCAATTTTAAATTCATTCTGCCATGATCACCCACATAAACTTGCTGAGCAGTAACATTTCCATGAATTTCATAGTGAGGTGCTTTAGGGACATTTTTTTCAGCTTTGTCTTTCATAATTTTCTTTTTTTTATTGATTAGCTCATTAATAAATTTTGGGAAGGCAAAGGGCGGTGTTTCCATTTTTTGCCTTATTTCTAAAAATTCATCCTTGTCCACTGAAATCCGAGCACGAGGTAGATTAGTAAATAGCATTACAGGCATTTGAGGACTTTCTTCCCGAATTCTAGATAAAACTGTCAAGCCAGTTCTCAGACCATATTCTGTTGCTCTATCACCCAAAATTGCAGGAGCAGGCATCATTACATCTAGAATCACTCCATCAAATGATTCGTGGTGTCTAAGAAAAAATCTCATTGCTTCTTCAACATCCTTTTGAAATTCTACACTATATCCGGCTTCTTCAAGCGCAAGAATGTATTCGTTTAGTAAATGAGGTTCATCGTCAATGAATAAAATTTTCATATCTAAATGTATTCAATTTTTATGAGGAAATTCCAAACGAAAAGTTACTTCATTAGAGTCATTATTGTCATAGAGGGTAACAGCACCACCATGTCCTTCCATTATTCTCTTTACAACAAAAAGACCAATCCCTTGTCCGCTAACATTTCTCCGCATTGCTTCAGTACTTCTATAGCCAATGTTAAATATCATATCTTTTTCACTGTTACTGATTGTTGAACCGTTATTGGTGAAGAAGAAAGATGTTTTATTTATCTCATTTTCAGCACGAATGACTATTTTTGTGTGAGCATCTGAGTATTTTATTGCATTATCCAAAATATTATAAACGGCAAGCATAACAAGGTGTCTGTCAATAAATAGTTCAGATATCATACGAACTCCGGGTTCAATCACAACTAAAATTTCATGTTCATTTATTCTCCCTTTTAGCATGTTCAATGCAGGCATTAGAATCTGATTATAGAATAGTGTATTTTCAGGATGGATAATCAAAGATTTTCCAATCGCCAACGATTTGCTCTCAACGGATGTCATAAGCATGTCGCAGAACATATTTACATCGTTTATGCGTTCCCGAGATTTAATACTAAGGCTATGTTCCGAATGTTCAATCATTTGTAACGAATTTTTTATCGCAACAAGACTCGATTTTAATTCATGTGTCATTCGTTCAAGAGCCATAGTTTGTTCTTGTTCGGTCAATGAAGCAGCCATAAAAGGTGAAAGTAATTCTGCAATTTGTCTTAAGAGGAGCAGTTTTTGATTATACAATCTTTTTTGAGTAGTTATTACGAATGAGCATTGAATTACACCTAGTATTCTTCCATTATACCAAAGTAAGGGAGCAATGAATTCAATATTCTCATTTTCACTTATTCTTTCATTTTGTTTTAGAAATGCTAATTTTCCCTCTCTGTCAAATACCATTTCCTTTTTAAATTTCACTACAGTACTAATGATCCCCTCACCAAATAATTGTATTATTCTGTTCTTTTTCTCAAGTTCCTTTGGATTTGATGAAGCCGCTAAGTATAGAGATTTTTCTGATATATCTGTACCATATATGGATGTATACTTAGATCCCATTACTTGTGAAATTGGTTCAAGACATGATTCTAAGAAGATTTTGATCCCATTTGCGCTATATGCCAAAGTAGATATTTTTTCAAGCAAGAAACCAATTCCTTTATTATGTATTTCTTTTATCATTGAAGTTGGTAATGGTTAATCAAATATAGTATAAATTGTCAAACATACAAAAAAAATACAAAACATGATAATTTCCAATAAAATATAGATGGAAATCAGGCCAATGGAAGTTTTGGCTCACATATACGTCTTTATCGAAACGATGACTTCAATTAGATTCTGTTTGTTGTATACCTCCTTTATTTTCAAAGATCCAATAACAATCCAGCATTGCTTTTGACTGTTTCATCCGTGAAGCTTGAAAGATAATTTTCAGTCGTTGTGGTATTCGCATGGCCAAGGCTTTCACTGATATACAAGATGGGTACACCGGCTCTTTTGAGACGGGTTGCAAAGGAATGCCTAGCGTAATAGGTTGTTACTTTTAATTTCCACTCTAATGCCTCAGTTACGCATTCCAGATATTTATTGGTTATCTTAATGAACTGTGCGGTGGCAGCAAGTGCTTCCCTTTCACTCATTCCCTCCTGAAGAATCGGGAAAATATATTCTTTCCCCGTCCTCTTTTTATTGCTCCATCGATTGATGATTTCCCGCATCCTGGGCAGGAGATAGATGCTGATCTCTTTCTGTTCTCCTTTATTCGTCTTTTTTGTTTTGCTCCTGAAGAATTTAATGTTATCCCCCTGGATATTGGAATACCGGAGTATTGCAATGTCTTTGAAATTCATTCCGTTCCCCAGATAGCTGAATGTCCAGAAATCGATGGCTTTCTGTTCCTCGGGTTTGTTTGTTTTATACTCAATCAGTGTTTTAATATCTTCGTTACTTAATGCCCTTTTGTTCTTTTGCGCTGCAGGAACCGTGAAGTTTTTAAAAGGATATTTCTCTGGTAACATGTACTTCTTACCAATCGCATAATTACAGATCGCCCTGATTTGCCTCAAATAAATTCCAATGGTGGAGATTGCTTTATTTTCTGAAGCCAGTTGATCTTCATATTTTCTCAGAAAATCAGAAGTAACCCCTTTCATCTTAAGGTTGGGTTGGAAATTGCGAATTGAAGCCAGGACTGTCTCATACATTATAGATGTCTTAATACTCCATTCACTCTTTTTCTCATCCATAAATCCCCTGGCGCAATTGGCAAAGCTTATATCCACAGTATTGATCTGTTTCTTTTTGAAATATTCTTCCTCGAAGCCTTCAAAACTGAATTCAGGGAGTTTTTTTCCGGCAGTCTCAGCTTTTTTTATAAAGCTATTGATTTCAGTCCGCTTTTCTTTGAGTTCCTCATCCCGTAGTTTGACAGATTTGATTTTCTTCCATTGCTCTTTTGTCAATTCGACGGATATACGGTATCGTCTTTTGGCTCCGTTAAAATAAACAACCAGGCATACCGGGTACATGCCATTCTTTTTTTTCCTGTTCTCAAGAATGGTGAAATAAGTCAAAATATTTTTCTTGCTCATGGTTGCATTTTAAAAAATGTAACCACAAATGTAACCACAACTTTATGAATAAACAACTAATGACTCAATTATATTTTGGCACTATCGAATATATAATATATTGATATACAGTTTGTAAAATAAGTAAGCGAGGAATGACCGATTGGTAAGAAAGTAGTGAAAATTCTGCCTTACAAGCAGAGGGTCACTGGTTCGAATCCAGTAGTTCCCACGTAAAGAAAGCTAAAAATCAGTTAGTTACAGTAAATGTGGCTGACTGATTTTCTTTTTATCCCCTTTATTTTTATGATTTTCTAGCAAGTATGTAAACCAGGATGTAAACCAGTTTACATATGAATGCTTCAATTTCAGTAGTTTGCTACAAATCAAAGACACTTTCCAATGGTGAGCACCCATTAATGCTCCAAATATCAAGGTATGGTAAGCGAAAGTATCAGAGTATTGGCATTTCCATCCATGCTGATAACTGGGATTTCTTGAAAAACAAACCTAAGCCCAATTGTCCAGATGTTGAATACATCCAAAAGATAATCTCTGATAAAATACTTGAGATACAGAAGCAGATACTCGAATATACTGCCTATGGAAAGGATTATACACCGACAGGTTTGCTTAGAAGTAATACATTAGCCATCAAGGAGATATCAGTTGGAGAGTTCTATAATGAGCTTATTCTGGGCTTTGAAAGGACTGATAAAACAGGTAACAGACTGATTTATAAAACCTCCTACAATTCGATCAAAGTTTTCAATAAAGGCCGGCTCAATATCCTGTTTTCTGATATTGATGCTCTTTGGCTAAACAGGTATGAAAAATGGTTGAGGTCAAAGGGTAACAAAGAAACAACGATGAGCTTATTATTCCGTACCCTTAGGAGTGCCTATAACAAGGCTGTGGAGGCCAAATGTGCTAGGAATGGAGACCAGGGAATATTTTCAATCTGTGATTGGGATCATCACATCCATAGAAAAACCTCAAAAGGTTGTTTTAAAGCTCAATAAGCGAGAAGCCTGGTATGTAATTACGCAGCCGATTCATTCAAGCCAGAAAGTGACAGAAAAAAAGGATCATTTCATTGTGGAACTGAAAGTCATACCTACCAATGAACTGACTATGTTGATCATGGGGTGGGGACCCAATGTGGAAATAATTCAACCACTGGCATTGAGAAAGGAAATATTGAGGTTGCATAAAGAGTGCATTAGTTAAGAAATGAGCAGATTCTTTCGGGAAAAAGAATATTTTGTCATGTAAATACCGGTAGTTACCTGACTTTTTTATCTTTGCATTATCAAATTTAAAAATATGAAAGTTACTGATTATATTGCCGATAAAATTAACAGACTGCCACTTGGATATGTTTTCACCTATGATGATTTTGAATTAACAGTAGAACAAATTGATTCCTTGATAAAAGCCCTGGGTAGAATGGTTAACGCAGGAAAGATCAGGCGACTTTCCCCAGGAAGGTTCTACAAACCCCGGATCACCGAATTCGGTGAGCTGAAACCAGAGATATACCAGGTTGTAAAAGATCTGTTGGAGCGGGATGGGAAGATAACTGGATATCTGACAGGATATTCAACATTTAATCAGCTTGGGCTTACGACACAGGTATCAGGGAAAATTCAAATAGGTACAAACAACGTCAAAAAGGGAATGAAACGGGGAATGTTTAGCATCGGGTTCACAAGGCAAGCAAATCGAATTACCAAAGAGAACATCCCTTTACTCAGGATGCTGGATGCCATTCAATCTATTAAGGAGATCCCTGATAGTTTTGTTGAACAATCATGCAAGATCCTTTTAAACCTTATCAACACAGCAAATATCCAGGAAAAAGAACAGCTTGCCAGTCTTGCCCTAAAGTACAAGCCGGCTACCCGGGCACTGACAGGCGCAATGATAGAAATGAATGGACAAACAGAAATCGCTATTAAACTTTTAAAATCATTGAATCCTGCGTCAACCTATACTTTCAATATTTCAGAGGATATCTTGCCGAACAAGGGAAAATGGAATATCATATGAACTTACACAAATATAACCAGGCTTTTACAAACGCCATACAAGCAACCAGCGATTCTCTTAAAATACTACCGGTATTCATAGAGAAGGATTATTGGATAACCTTAGCACTGAAAAGACTTTCTGAATCCCAATTCCGTGAAACTGTCGTTTTTAAGGGAGGTACTTCCTTGTCAAAGGGGTATAAATTGATCAATCGATTCTCTGAAGACATTGACATTGCAGTAATAAGTGCTGACAAATACAAGGGAAATCAATTAAAGAAACTCATTGGGGAAGTCGAAAAAACGATATCGGTTGATTTAACTGAAGAGGATGTCCCCGGAGTGTCAAGCAAAGGATCAAGATTTAGAAAAACAGTATTCAACTACTACATGACCGGTGATGCCAGATTCTATGGCCAGGTATCGAACAGACGTAAAGGGTTGGTAAACTACATTCCCTACATCATAGCCCTCCAGTAGCAACCTTGGCATCCTGCTCTTTTTTCCAGTTTGCAGGAAGCAGTATCGACAGGTCATCATTCTTTTTAAAGTAGGGCAGCCGTTCAAGAACA
>JAPLDH010000028.1 GCA_026391355.1 Bacteroidota bacterium
CTTTTATCAGAATTGATAAAGGGTATATCCGTAATGTTCTTACATTTATGTGATTGAACAGGAAGAGCCGTATGAAGGAAGACCTTCACGTACGGTTCCGTGGGAACGCTGGGGTGAAACTCCCCGGCGTGACCCGACTATACACAAGGCATGAAAAAAAAATATATTTTCAGCACATTTGCGGGACAAGCCCGCAAAAGAGCTGAAAATATATTAAAGCCCTACAATAAATATCAATGATATGTAGAATCAAAGGAAATCAGTGTTTGACTTTGATAGTGTTGTTGAAACTTTCCACTGAGTCGAAGTCGAAGAGGAAAGCTCTTTTGCAAGTAAATAACCGATGAATCCTTCCTCCTTTATATCCTTGATTATATCTTCACAAACCTCCCAAAGAAAATACTATCTTTCATTCTTACCCTAACTACATATATCCCTGAACCAATTTCAGCAACATTAAGCCGATACTCATCAGATAAGGTCTGTTCGCTTTTAACAATCACTGACTGAATGTTATAAATAGAAATTTCTTTCCATCCGGTTCTTGTCAATCTTACCTGAATAAAATCAGATACCGGGTTCGGCATGAGGGTTAGAAATTCCATTGCCTGTTTATTTTCAATGCCTGTATAGATTGAATCGTACTTCTTTACAACAATTTTCACTGAATCCAATGAATCCTGATATGCCACAACAGGAATATTCAAACTATTAATAGCAATAGATGTACTTCCTACTGAATCTGAAGTAATACCTGGATTTCCAACAAACACCCAATCCGATCCATCAAACTTTATAACACTCAATTTATTTAGTAAATCATAATTTGTGAACGAAACATAAGGTACTCCAGATGAATTAACAGCAAAGCCATAATCTACGCCTGATGGTTTGAAACTATTGATACCACCAACAACATCCCACGAAGTGCCATTAAATTTCATAGTTAACTTTGGCCCGTTTGAAATGACAGGCAGATTATTATCCGGGCTGATTGCAATCTTCCAATTACCATCAATAGGTGAAAATCCCCGATTACCGATATAATCCCAGGAACTTCCGTTAAATTTCCTGACGGTGGCTTTGTTGGAGTAATCAACATCCGAATAGACCAAATAAACTACTCCGTATTGGTCACAAGCGATTGTTGGCCAAAATGTACCTCCATCTGACACCTCACCAGATCCTACATCTATCCAATCTGAACCGTCAAATTTTTTTACTATTGCTTTCCCAGATCCAATCGCGTCTACATAGGTTATATATAGTCCGCCCGATGGATCAATCGCTAAATTTGTGTTTATGGTCTGTCCTATTGAAAACCCCGGAGTTCCAACATACTGCCATGAAGATCCATCATATTTCATTACGGCCGCCAAATGACTTGATGAGGTACTTCGAACAAATGCCAGATATGGCTGGTTATCTGCTGGGTTAATTACTAAACTCAAAAAACGAGCTTGATTTGAATAGATAAACTGGGGACCAACGTTTTGCCATTGATTGCCCTCAAGCTTCATAACGAAAGGTTTGCCTGTCCAGGCATCGCAGGAAGCAACATATGGAACATCCGTTGAAGATAAAGCAAGAACCGCACTTTCGGTATGTGGTTGTGAAAAGTCAGTATCACCTACATTAACCCAAAAGTAAGTTGTTTCGATATCCTTAAACACCCGAACCTGGGAAAAAACCAGAAATGGGCAAAGGAAAAAAATAAAAAGAATAAAAGATTTCATATTATATTGATATATAAGTTAATAAATGAAGAAATTGCGTTTTTTTCAGTAATAACCAAATATACATTAATTTATCACATCCGTCTAAAATAAATTTTATAATTTGATTTGTAAAAGCATTTATTAAACCATATAATATACTCATATACTGAAAGATGTGTATTTCGGTATACACTTTTACCAAGAAACGTATTTTACGCTATAAAACTACAACCCTTTGTTCATAAAACTATTACATAATAATGGTGAATAGTTACATAATTCACACCTTCTGCTTAGTACAATTCTCTTGTGTACTTTCCGTCCCGAACCAAACCGATACCACTTCCTGAGATAAATTGATACCACCAAAATATGGGAATTTCGCGGACGTAAAAAAGGACGTCTATGCGAACCCTGATATGCCGGCATTGCGGCAAAGAAGTTCGATCGAAC
>JAPLDH010000043.1 GCA_026391355.1 Bacteroidota bacterium
ATACAAATGCAATAGCAGAAAATAGAAATGGGAAAATCAATAAGTTCATAGCTTCGAATCAAGGTGTGAGAAATAAAGATTTCTTCTTTTTCAGGTTATCTAATTTCTTTTGCTAGCACCTCAAAAAATGAATTAACCACTTTTTCTTCTCAATCCAGCGAAAGTATGATTCAATAATTTTCCTGTCACTCCTCCATTTCCGTCTCTGTCTCAATATCCTCCGTATGCTTCGGCATAAACCATTGTTGAGCGATGAATGTCGGGATTACCGCACTTGCAATCACAACGCCTATTAAAATGGAGTATTGAACCTGGTTGATATAACCTGCATTATATCCAAAGAGACTTGAAATGGTGCCGAAAGTAAGCCCGGTACTCATCAGTAGCGTTGTATATGTATATCCTTTGGGAATGTATTTTTTAGCAATATAGAAAACGCCACCAAATTTTGCAACAATCTTTAAAATAAAAAGAATAATGAATAACCCGATAGCACTTCCTATAAGGATAAAAGAGACTTTCATGCCACCGACCAAAAAGAAAAACGGTGTTACAATGGCATACGCAACTGTTCGTAGCCTGTTGCGCACCATTTTTGTTTTCCGCTGTTCGGAAAAATGATTTGACATTACCAACCCGAGAACAAATGCCGGTAATACTGCGTGACTTTCCCCAAGCTGGGCAAAAAAGATGAACAGTAACAAAACTTGGTTTAATAAAAATAATACTGAGCGTAAGAGCAGTCCCCATATCAGTTATGAATGTGGAAGCCATGATCAATTTTCCAAGCGGTGTGTTGGTTAGCCCAGTTTCGACCAGGACAGAATAAACAACGGCCAGGGAGGTGGTTGAAAGTGCAATCCCTGCAATAAGGGAGGCATTCATACTCCAATGAGCAATAAAGTACGAATAGCTGCCAACAAGAAGAAACGGGGCCAGAAAAGAAAGTCCGCCAATCATCATGCTTTCCTTGAATTTCTCCCGTAGGATTTTTGTATCAACTTCTGCTCCGGCAAGAAAAGTAAGAATGATTCCACCAAAGCCTGCCAGGTAAATCATCCAGGGTTCCGTATGAAAACCAAGGTTACCGGCGATAGTGCCGAGAAGAATTTCAATGATTGCAACTGATAAACCGGTTCGGAGGGAGATCAGGCTGGCTAAAACGATCAACAGACCGGCAATAACAGGAATAATATCCGCATTCATGGCTAATACTTTTAAGGTTCACTTATAGTAGGAGTTATTAGCCGTTGCGGCGGTTAAAGGTGAACTCCATCACCTTTTGTTGTTGGCGAAGTTATATTTTTTAGATCATTTTGATAACCTATTATACATATATTTGTGACCCCATTAATATATTCACGACATCATGAAACAGATCATTTTTTTTCTTTTCTTTCTTCTTCCCTTCATAGGAAGCAGCCAAACAAATCCGGTTCCCGGTAAGGAATCAATTCCTGATGCAAAGATGAAAATCGGAATGGTCATTTATTCCAATGACCCGGAAACTGTTTGGAATGCCTTCAGATTTGGAAATTTTGCACTTAGCGAGGGAGATTCGGTTAAAGTTTTTTTATTGGGAAAAGGAGTTGAATGTGAGAAATTGGATAATGCAAAATTTAAGGTGAATGACCAGATAAAGCAATTTACCGAAAACGGTGGAAAAATATTTGCATGTAGTACCTGCCTGACCAGCCGGAAGATGGAAGGTTCCGAAATGTGCCCTATTTCCACGATGCAGGGCATGTACGACATCATTAAGTGGTGCAATAAAGTTATGACATTCTGATTAAAACCCTTATTGGGGAAGGATTTCTCATATCATGTAAAATCCTTTCTAAACGCAGTCAGTACGAAAACCGGATACTCCTTAATTATTTCAGCAGAGACCTCTTTCCGGATAACAAAACAAGGTGCAATTTTAATGTCATTGAAACCTTGCTTAAGGAGAATTGATGTAAGATCCTCAGGGTTAAAACCTCTGTGAACATTCAGATCTCCATCATGAAAAGATCCGTCCTCCTGGTAAAGGTCTGCAATTGCCAAAATTCCTCCGGGTGTTAAAAGATGATAGAACTTCTTTAAGATGGCATTTATATCCTTTATATGATGCAATACCATTTGGCTATAAATGATATTGAAAGGATCACCTATGTACTCCTCCAATTCAAGGTTTAAGAACAATGTTTTTATTTTCGAATGGTCCCCTGCCTCCATCTTTTGTTCAGCCATTTTCAGCATTTCACGCGAACTATCCATCAGGGTAATTTCCAAAAACCGGTCTTTCAGGTAAAAACTTAGCAAACCTGTTCCTGCTCCAAACTCCATTGCTTTCATTGCAGGTTTTTCCTGAATCAACTTTTTAAGGCGATCGGCAATAGCTAGTGTCCGTTCAATATGCATTTTGTTCTTATCCCAATCCTGGGCTTTCTGATCAAATTCGTTCATCGGTTTTTATTTTACTTCATGATCATGGCAACCACGTTCATGTGCCGTGCAGGTTTGCTCATTGTCAATAATAGTTCCCTTAAGGAATTCGGCAACAACCTGATCTGCATGTCCATAACACCCCCTGACCACCTCAATGCCAAATTCATGCAGGTGATTAATTGCCCCGCCGCCGATGTTACCGGCAAGCATAATGGATACTCCCTGTTTGGCCAGGATCTCGGCAATTCCTGAATGGCAGCCGCATCCGTCTGACATGACAGGGGTTACAGATTCAATGTTTTTTTCAGGTGAAATTGTGTAAACAGTAAAGTTTTCTGAATGTCCAAAATGTTCATTTATTGAACCATTATAGACTGGTAAGGCGATTTTCATATTTTCCCTTTCTTTTTTAGATATAATTGATGATGATAACTGTTTTCTCTGATCATTTTTTTCCCGCATTGGGGACAAACACTTTCCCTACATGGCACGCCCGGCTGATGCGGGATCTTTGTATTGCAATTCAGGCAGATACAAAAGCCTGGGCCATCTTCATGGTGCAGCAGTTCTAACTTGGCTGGTTTATTTGATAATGGTCTTATCTTTTCTGATTTGCAGTATGAACAGGACATTATCTCTTGTTCGCTGATCAGAAGTTTATGACATCCTTCGCATCGATACCAGAACTCGTCTGTATGATAATCACCCCCCTCTATAAAAATGGCTTTCCCTTCTACAAAAGCCTCGGCAATGGATCGCCGGGCTTTTTCGTAAATCCGTGTCAGGGTCGGACGTGAAACAGCCATTTCATTGGCTGCCTCCAACTGGGTCATACCCATATAATCCAGCAACCGTAAGGCTTCGTACTCTTCAAAAAACAGAATAACCGGTTCAAGTTCGGAGATCGGAACACCAAATGGCTTGAATCCCTCCATCATGGGAGGATGGGTTACATTACGTTTCCGCTTAGGTCGTGGCATGATGTCGCAAAATTAACAATAATTATGAACATAAGTTCATAATATTTATAAAATCAGTAAGCCAGGCAAATTGTAAAAGAGAATGGACGAGATGTTTTTTCCATGTCAGAAAAAAAGATCACCAGGCCCGCAAATTTTTCCGGGAATGTTCGTCTATAGTATATAGAATGATAAAAAACCAGAAATGAAGAAAAAAAACAGAAGGACACTTTCTTTAAATTTTAAGCGCACTTTACTTGTCTTGTCTGGATTTATTTGGATTTCGATGATCCAGGGCCAATTTGCAGAAAACCCGGATTCCCTTACAATAACAAGAAATTTACTTCAACAGGGGGAATTTCATCGGGCATACCATGTCATAAAATTGTATGCCCGGGATCATCCTGATGATTTCAATACAATTTGGTTGTATGCTTATACTTCCTATTTTGTAAGACATTTTAACGAATCAGACCAATTGTACCGGAAGGCGATGTCGGCTGCTCCGGCAAATTATTATCTGAAACTCGACTATGCACGAATGTTGGTGAATATTGGATACTACAATCAGGCAAGACCACTGCTTCAATCGTATCTTTCTTACAACCCCCTGAATGGTTTAGCATTGATAACTCTTTCCAGATTGGATTACCATGAGGTAAAATACAACGATGCCTTGTCGACACTAAATAAGATTTCGGCAAAATCTGATGAATTCCAATTTGTCAACCAGGTGAAGCAGGATATCAAACTTGCCAGATCCCCCTGGATCTCTGCAAGGGTGGGCTATGAAACCGACAACCAGCCTTTGAAAGGGTACTTCCCTGAAATCAGGGCAGGATGGTCACTACATCCTTTTGCTACCATTGATCTTACTGTTCAGACGTAAAGGGTTGGTAAAATGCATCTTGACTTGAGGGTATTGGTTGGTGTAAATTTGTAGTTCCAATTTACAACCCATGAAAAAGAAAAACCGATCGAAGTTGGAAGAAGAGATGAGATATCATATCCAGGCCTGGCAACAG
>JAPLDH010000067.1 GCA_026391355.1 Bacteroidota bacterium
CCTCTCAAAATGAAACATCGAAATGCTCCCTGATACTTGCCTTAATGATATCTACTAGACCCATAACGTGGTCGCCTTCTCCCCGGGGTGGTATCAATTTGTACCGTTTGCTGGTAGCAGTTTAGATCAGGGTCAAAATGTAAAGCACGGTTTTTATAAATGAATGATAGGAGATTAAAAAAATGGTAACTATTCACCCTCTTACAGAAATAATTAATCAATTGAATTTTAATATTTTAACCACAATGGACACGAAGAATGCACTATGGGCACAAAGTGTAAGTCACCCATTATTATGCTGAGGAACAACGCTTTGTGCTCTTTGTGATTTTTCGTTGGGCTCTTTGCGGTAAATTTATTTATTTGTTAATCAATGCATTATATAGGGTGAATAGTTACAAGATCTTTTGTGATTCCGAAAAATTAAAGGCTGAACTAAGGTCAAAATCAGAAGCTTATGCTAAAACACCCGCCAAACCTGCCCAGGAAATCAGAAATTCAGTTTACCGGGATTGGGTGAATAAAAAACTTGCCGAGCACAGGCTTGAAGAATTGCTGTTAACCTATGTTGATAAAGTGATTGCAAAGATCACGGGATACCTTGCTCGGTTGAAAGCGGTCAATAAATTCAAACTAACGGAGGAGATCGGGAAACTGACAACCAATGAAGAATCGAGGCTAAAACTCACCCCCGACAATGCTGATTCAGGACTGGCAAAACTGGTACTTACCCTGATTGAACTCATCAGAAAATTGGTTGAAAAACAAGCAATGCGAAGAGTCGATGATGATTATTGACTGAAGAGGAGATTGAAAGGCTCGGTGAAACCCTGATGAAGCTTGAGCTGAAAATGGAAGAGTTGAAAAAACACTTTAACCTCACCGATCGTGACCTGAATATCAATCTCGGCCCCTTAGGCGATTTGATGTAAGAAACAAATAAAAAATTCCGAAATAGTTGTATCTAAACCTTCATTAATACAACCTATGGCTTATTAACCGTTGATGGATCATTTCCCTGCAACGGCTATCAGGTTATAAAATCCAGATAATTTTCTTTGTGAATAATCCGATAAGATGAATTATTATAAGTTTCCAAAAACTCCCTGGGTGGTTTTACTGCTTTTTCAGTCCACTTGAATTCTGTTCCTTCTAATTTCCCCCCTGATTCTTCAATGAGATCGATCTCCTTCTGGTCATAGGTTCGCCAGAAATAATAATTACAGGATTTTGCCAGGTAATGGTTCCTTTTTAAACGTTCAGAAATACAGTAATTTTCCCATAATCTTCCTGTGTCATCACGGAGTGAAAGTCGGTTAAAATTTGAGATAACGGCGTTTCTTATACCGTTATCACAGAAAAAATAGCGACGGGATTTGGTAATCTCTTTTCGAAGATTACGGCTGAACCCTTGCAGGGAAAAAAGTATGTAGCACTTTTCGAGCAAATCGAGGTACCTCGTCACAGTATTTTTACTTACTCCGAGTCCTGATGCCAATTCAGTTGCCGACACGTCATTGCCGATCTGGAATGCGATTAAACGTAAAAGGTTCATAATGAAAATAGAATCTTTCAGGTTATCCAGGATAAGAATGTCTTTTATCAATACTCCGTTTTTTATGGATTCGAGTACATCAATTTTTTCTTTGTTCGTTTTTGAGGTAATGACTTGTGGATAAGAACCAAAAATCAACCTGGTTTCCAGGTTCTCTTTCGATGATAAAAAATCCTCTTTCAGTTCAAGTTGTGCCACCGGGTAGAGGTAAAAGAATTTGCTTCTTCCAGTAAGCGGTTCTCCGATCTCATTTTTCAGGTCGAAAGCAGATGAACCAGTCACAAAAACAGCAATTTCCGGAATGGCATCCACTATTAATTTCAAATTAAGACCTATCGAGGGAATTTTTTGAGCTTCATCGATGAAAAGATAATTATATCCTGCTGTAAATTGATTTAAGAGACTTAATCGCCGGCTTGATAAAATTTCTGCTACATCAAGGTTTTCACCCTGAACCATGAGTATTTTTCCGTGCTCAATCCTATCCTTAATGTGCTTCATGAGGAAGGTTTTACCTGTTCTTCTTGCCCCGAATAATCCTGTAACAAAACCAGGCCGTAAACTTTCCAACAACGAAATTGTTATTGATCTGGGTATCATGATGACTGAATTTAACTTAATATGGTCAGCAAATATACTATAATTTTGATAAATATTCACTTTAATAGCCATAGTTTTCACCTTCAGCCGTAAATCTGTAGAATTTCTTTTTGCCTCTTTGTTCATTTGCATCCAATTTATTGATTTTTCCCTTACCTTTACCTGACTTTTCTCGTTCAAGCAGCGTTAAAATACCAAGACATTTCCCTATGAACACCAGAAAATCAAAATCCTTAAAACTGGTAACATGCTCATTATCAGCCCCCCCCCCCCCCGCAAAAAACACTGAAATAAGTCAGTTTCCCATTGTCGGTATCGGCGCATCGGCAGGCGGACTTGAAACATTGGAGCAGTTCTTTGGAAATACGCCCAACGACTGCGGAATGGCGTTTGTGGTTATTCAGCACCTCGACCCAAACCACATTGGTATTATGTCCGAGTTGTTGCAACGAATTACCCCGATGAAGGTATTTAGGATAACCGACGGGCTCAAAGTAAAGCCAAACTGTATATATGTAATACCACCCAACAAGAGCTTGTCGTTGCTCAATGGCGCGTTGTATCTGTTCGATCCGGTTGAATCACGAGGTTTGCGTTTACCGATTGATATTTTCTTCCGTTCATTGGCCCTCGACAGGCATGAAAAAAGCATTGGCATTGTCCTTTCGGGTATGGGCTCCGATGGCAGCCTTGGGCTGAAAGCCATAAAAGAGGCAAACGGCATTGTGCTGGTGCAGTCTCCTGCATCGGCCAAATTCGATTCCATGCCCCGCAGGGCCATCGAAGCCGTAATTGCCGATATCGTGGCGCCGGTAGAAGAATTACCCGGCAAACTGATCGCTTTCCTTAAGTTTATTCCGGCATTAACGACAGATCCCGAATTAGACGAAAAAAGCAAAAGCAACTTCGATAAAATTATTATCCTGCTCCGTGAACAATCAGGACACGACTTTTCGCTGTACAAGAAAAACACCTTGTTTCGCCGCATCGAAAGGCGAAAGTGCGTTCACCAGATTGACAAAATTCAAAATTATGTTCGCTTTTGTCAGGAAAATCCCAAAGAGGTCCAAACACTTTTCAAAGAGTTGCTGATTGGCGTTACCCGTTTTTTTCGCGATACTGCGGTGTGGGAAAAACTCAAAAACCGGGTTATTCCTGACCTTATAAACGAATTACCCGATGGATATGTGCTGCGCGCCTGGGTGACGGCTTGCTCAACAGGAGAGGAGGCCTATTCGCTGGCAATTGTTTTTAAAGAAGCGCTGGAAAAAATTAAAAAGCACAAGAACCTGACATTGCAGATATTCGCCACCGATCTTGACAAAGACGCTGTTGAGGAAGCCCGCAAAGGTGTTTACTCCTCAAACATTACTGCGGATGTATCGCCCGATCGGCTTAGCCGGTTTTTTACTCTTGATGCTGAAGGCTACCGGGTGAATACCATCATTCGCGAAATGGTTGTATTTGCTCATCAGGATGTGATCAAGGACCCGCCCTTTACCAGGCTCGACCTATTGATGTGCCGCAACATGCTGATTTACATGGATCCCAAATTACAGAAAAAATTGATATTGATGTTTAACTACAGCCTTAATTCCGGTGGAATTTTAGTTCTTGGTACTGCCGAAACCCCTGGAACCGATAATGAAGGGTTTGAAGAGGTCAATACCATGTTGAAAATTTTCAAACGCACTGTAACGCCTATGGCGCTTAGACTCATTGATTTCCCAAGCTCCTTGAACTTTATTAAAGAACCAGCGACAAAAAACAAGATACCGCCTAAAGTAGTTGAAGACACAGAAACCATTACCCTTAAGATTTTGCTTCAACACTTTGCCCCTGCCAGCGCGCTGGTAAACGAGAAAGGCAATATCCTTTACATGACCGGCCAAATAGGGAAATACCTTGAACCGGTTGCCGGCAAAGCAAACCTGAACATTTACGCGATGGCGTGCGAAGGATTGAACCAGGAGTTACCGGGCGCCTTCCGCAAAGCAATGCAAACCTTCGACCCGGTGACAGTACAGAATATTAAAATAGTTGCCAATGGGGAAACCCGGTTTGTGGATGTTACCGTTCAGCGCATCGAAAGCCCCGATTCGATGCGAGGCATGGTAATGGTTGTTTTTGCCGATGTACCGGCTTTGGTTGAACATGATGCAATGAACCCGAAAACAGGAAAACGAAGATCGACCGGAAAGCAGAAAGAATTGGAGATTAAACTGCAACGAAGTTATGAAGATGCGCAGAGCATCAAAGAAGAGATGCAAGCTACGCAGGAAGAACTGACGTCGACCAACGAGGAGCTGCAATCATCCAATGAAGAACTGCAATCAACAAACGAGGAACTCACAACCTCCAGGGAAGAAATGCAGAGCATGAACGAAGAGATGCAAACGGTAAATGCTGAACTGCAGAGAAAGGTAAGTAATTTTGTACAGATAAATAGCGACATGGAGAACCTGCTCAACAGTACCGAGATTGCTTCTCTTTTCCTGGATAAAGATTTGAAAATCCGCAGGTTCACTGATAATGTAATCAATATAATTAAAATACGAAAAGGGGATATCGGCAGGCCCTTTACCGACCTGGCAACCGATTTGCACTACCCCGAAATTGTAAGTCATGCCCGGCAGGTGCTCAAAACCCTTATATCTGTAGAAAATTCAATTACAACAGTCGACAATAGATGCTTCAGTGTCAGGATTATGCCATACCGCACACAAGATGACCGCATCGACGGGCTGGTCCTTACATTTTTCGATATAACCATAGCCAAAATGTTGGAAACAGGACTGATAGAAGCAAATGAGGCGTTACATGCAAAGGAGAAGGCGCTGACTGCTTCGGAAACCCGCTATCGTCGCCTCTTTGAATCGGCGAAAGACGGGATGCTTATACTCGATGCAGAAACCGGAAAGATTGTGGATGTGAATCCCTTTTTGACAGAACTGCTGGGTTACTCACGTGAACAATTCCTTGAAAAAGTAATCTGGGAAATTGGATTCTTGAAAGATCTAATCGCCAATCAGGATAAATTTTCAGAATTGCAGCAGAAAGAGTTTGTACGTTATCAAAATTTACCGCTTGAAACTGCTGACGGGCGAAAGATCAATGTTGAGTTCATAAGCAATGTCTATTTAGCAGATAATATTAAGGTAATCCAATGCCAGATTCATAATTTAGACAATAGGCAATAGGCAGCAGGCAATAGGAAGAAGTAAAAAAAAAGGCAATTAAAAATTTTAAGGATTGAATACCATGAGAAATGGAAAGAACAAATCAGAAGCTGAAATCCTTCGCCAAAAGGCAGAAGAGGCGCTGAACACTTCGGCTTCGCCCGGTTTTACGACGACCCATCAACCCATCAACCTGTCTGAAACCGAAACGCTGAAACTCATTCACGAGCTTGAGGTGCACCAGATAGAACTGGAATTCCAGAATGAAGAACTCGTGCTTTCAAGATCTGTTGCACAGAAATCCTGCGAAAAATATACTGCATTGTACGATTTTGCACCATCGGGTTATTTTACACTTTCCAAAAAGGGAGAAATTATTGAGCTAAACCTTTGTGGGGCAAATATGCTTGGTAAAGATCGTTCTCACTTAATTACCAGCCGTTTTGGCAATTTTGTTTCCCGCGATACAAAACCAACCTTCAATCTTTTTCTCGAAAAGGTATTTTGCAGCAACACCAGAGAAACCTGCGAAGTGACCCTGTCAACGAATAACGCCTTACCAATATTTGTTCACCTTACCGGCATCGCAACCGAAAATGGCGAACAATGCCATTTGACAATGGTTGATATCACCGGGCTCAAGCATGCAGAAGAAGAGATCCTTAAATTGAATGAAGAATTGGATCAACGTGTCAAACAACGCACATCAGAACTTGAAGAAGCCAACAAAGAACTTGAAACATTTTCTTATTCCGTTTCACATGATCTTCGTGTTCCATTAAGACATATCAGTGGTTTTATTGATCTGTTCCTCGATAACAAATCAACACAACTCACCAGAGATGAGCTTAGATACCTTAACGTTATTTCCTCTTCAGCATCAGAAATGAGGAGACTGATTGATGCCATTCTATCTTTCTCCAAGCTGAATCGTTTAGAATTCCGAAAAACCACAATCCATTCATCAGCCATGGTTCAGCAGGTTATCAAATCCTTTGAGCCGGATATAAAAACCAGGAATATCACATTCAATGTTGAATCCCTTCCGGATGTTCAAGGCGATGAAGATCTTATCCGGCAGGTATGGACCAACCTGATATCGAATGCCATAAAATATACCGGAAAGAAGCCTGAAGCTGTAATTGATATAGGCGCTATTTCAACCGACAACGAAACGACATTTTTTATAAAAGATAACGGAGCAGGCTTTGATATGAATTATTCCAGGAAATTATTCGGGGTATTCCAGCGACTGCACAAAACGAGCGATTTTGAAGGAGTTGGGATCGGATTGGCCAATGTCGACAGGATTGTCAAGCGCCATGGAGGCCATTGCCGTGCCCAGGGTGAACCGGGCAAAGGAGCGACGTTTTATTTTAGTTTGCCGAGATAGGCAGTAAGCAGTAGGCGTTAGCCTAATGCCTATTGCCTAATGCCTATTAAGATGTCCCCCAGAAATTTTTCACAAATCCCCGCTACGGATTTTTCGACCGGGATGAAATCATACCCTATTGATTTCCTTATCTTTTCGTTTGAATATGCGTATTTCCGGGAACTGGTGAGCGCCATATCGCGGGTAAGTTTTGGGGTTGAACGTGTCAACCTGCTTCGTAACATTTCCAAACGCCATGCGACCCTGCTTAACGAAGGACTGACGTATATTGTGGGGGCAGGTTTTTTCAGGTACCCGGCGATGTAGGAGAATAATTGCAGGTAGGAAACATTTTCCGAGTTGATGATAAATCGCTCCCGGGAAATATTACGTTCCATGAGATTCACCATGATCGTTGCAACATCCCTTACATCTACGAATCCGTTAATGCCGCCGGGATAATATCTCAGGCCTTTGAAAACCATCTGGAACAGCCCGGAATTTGCATGCCAGAACCCTGGCCCCAGGATCACCGAAGGATTGACGATCAGTGCTTGCAGGCCCTCCTCCATTCCACGCCAGACCTCTCTTTCACCCCCATATTTGCTGACTGAATAACGCGTGTTACCGGGAGCGGTTTTCCAGTATGTTTCCTCAGTAGTAAGACCTTCATTATCAGCACGGCCCAAAGTGGCGATCGAACTTACATAAAGAAACCGGTTGATGTTGTTTTCGAGGCAAAGATTGACAAGATTAGCAGTGCCTTCTATATTCACCTTAAGCATACGGGCGTAATCTTTGGAAAAAAACGAAACCACCGCGCCGCAATGATAAACCTCGGTTATTCCGTCAAGCGCTTCTTCAATAGTGGAAAAATCCAACAGATCGGCATCAAACCATTCAATTTTCTTAAATAAAAAATCTGCTTCCTGAGTATAGTATGAAAAGATTTTTTTAACAATGGCGGTATTGGAGGAGTTTCGTTTCAATGCACGTACCGGTTTTCCCGATCTGGTCAGTTCAAATAACAAGTGAGATCCCAGAAGTCCAGTACCGCCTGTGACGAGTATCATAATTGAGAATTTGTGCGGCAAATATACACTTTAGAGTACAAACATTAGTTACGATTGGACGATTTAGCGGTAAAATGAAGCATGTCTAAGGGTATAGGGTGTAGATAATTTGTTTTATCCGTTCATTCTTATTTAGAAGGTTTTAAATTTGCATCTTCTTATCCAACAAAAAAATGAAAACGTTTGAATTTAATGTACTCACCCCCTTCCCCCTCCCTAATTTAGGGAGGGGATTAAGGGGTGGGTATTTGGGTAAATTCCCCGTCCCGAGTACTCGGGACGGAATTCGGGTTCAGGGCTCCTGGTTTTGGTACCAATTGATTACAACCCCGAAATGCAGCGATTGCGTGGACAGGTTTTCTGAAAAAGCAGGTTAATATGGTATATATCAGGGAAATACTGAAGGTTGAGGGAATGTCGTGTGCTTCGTGTGCAGTGAGTGTACAATCGATGTTGGGTTCTCTTGAAGGTGTGAAAGAGGCAAATGTAAATTTTGCAGCTTCACATGTGGTAGTGGAATATGACCCGGATAAAATAGACCATTCCAGAATGGAGAAGGCAGTTGATGGAATTGGATTTAAGTTGGTCATTGAACCGGAACTTGTTGCAGGGCAGGATGCAGACCGTGAGATAAAACGACTGCGGATACTGAAGTTCAACATGGTAATGGCAATTTTGATCTCTGTCCCTGTTTTCATGATTTCCATGTTCTTTCATTCCATTCCATATGCAGACTGGATTATGATGATCCTGTCGGTACCTGTTCTTTTCTGGTTTGGACGGGGATTTTTCATAGTTGCCCTGAAGAGGGCACGACATTTTTCCTCCAATATGGATACGCTGGTGGCAATGGGAACCGGGGCAGCGTTTCTTTTCAGCACATTAAACACGATTTTTCCGCAGTTTCTCAGATCACACGGGTTGGAACCCCATGTATATTTTGAAGCCGCAGTAGTGATTATTTCCTTTATTTCGGTCGGACGATTCCTTGAGGAAAGGGCTAAAACAAGGGCATCTTCGGCAATCACAAAACTAATGGGGCTTGGCGTCAGGAATGCCAGGGTTGTCCGGCATGGGATGGAGTCCGAGATACCAGTCTCTGAAATTGTCAGCGGAGATATCCTGATCATCCGTCCGGGTGAAAAGATCCCTGTGGATGGTGCTGTGATTGAGGGGAGAAGCTATGTGAATGAAAGCATGATCACCGGTGAATCCATTCCCGTCAATAAACGGAAAGGAGATGCGGTGATCGGAGCGACACTGAATCAATCGGGGAGTTTTACGATGGTGGCTGAGAAAGTCGGGAAGGAAACTATCCTTGCCCAAATCATCCGCCTTGTTCAGGAAGCACAGGGAAGCCGTGCCCCAGTTCAACGGCTCGTTGATAAAATTTCCTCGGTATTTGTTCCTGTAGTGATCGGTATCAGTTTACTGACTTTTTTTGGCTGGTATTTTTTGTTTCCTCTGTCGGAAACCTGGCCTGTTACCTCAAGCCTTTCCATTGCCCTGCTGACGGCCGTTTCGGTGTTGGTCGTTGCCTGTCCCTGCGCGCTTGGGCTTGCTACGCCTACAGCGCTAATGGTGGGTATCGGGAAAGCGGCCGAACATGGAATCCTCATCAAGGACGCCGAAAGCCTTGAAACCGCCTGCCGGTTGAATGTGATCGTTCTTGATAAGACCGGAACGTTGACCACAGGTAAACCTGACGTGACCGATATTTACTGGGACCCAGGGATCGCCGATACTTCGGCGATCGAATCTGCCATTGTTGCCATCGAAAGCAAATCGGAACATCCCTTTGCCGGCGCTTTGGTTGACTATTTCCGTTCTGAACAGAAATCCAGATTATCTGTAGTGGGTTTTAATGCAAGCACTGGTAAAGGTGTTTCAGCATTTTACGACAAGGAGGATTATGCTATCGGGAGCAGGAGTTTTATGAGTGATAATGGCTCAATGGTACCCGATATGCTGATCAGTACAGAAAAATCAATTCGTCAGAAATCCACTTCTGTAATATATGTTTCAAGGAACCGTACTATTGTTGCAATTATTGGTGTTTCCGATACCTTGAAAACATCTTCAGTGAAAGCAATTGCCGAACTGAAGAAACTGGGACTTGAAGTTCACATGCTGACCGGCGACAGTGTTGCGATTGCTTCGCAAATTGCACGGGAAGCCGGCATTGAAAGGTTCAGGGCTGAAGTCAATCCGGGTGATAAGGTAACCTATATCAGAGGGCTGAAAGAACAGGGATTGAAAGTTGCCATGGCAGGCGATGGAATTAACGATTCCCCTGCGCTGGCACAGGCCGATATTGGCATTGCAATGGGAAATGGTACCGACATAGCCATGGAGAGTGCTCAGATTACACTTATCAAGGGAGATCTTGAAAAGATCGTCACTGCTATAAAACTTTCAAAAGCTACGGTAAGGACCATCAAACAAAACTTGTTCTGGGCATTTTTCTATAATGTGATCAGTATCCCCATTGCTGCCGGGATCTTATTTCCATTCACCGGGTTTTTACTGAATCCGATGATTGCCGGCGCTGCCATGGCATTAAGTTCAGTAACTGTTGTAACAAACAGTTTAAGACTCAAGGCAGAGAAATAAAAAAAACTTATTTTTGCTTCAGGAATCTGTGAAAATTCTTTTTATCCCGTAATCTTTTACCCATGACTGATGATTTGTTACATCCTGCCTTAAAAAACGAAAAGATTAATTACGCTTTGTCTATTGCGATCATAGGGGCCTTTTTCTTTATTTTCGGTTTTGTGACATGGCTGAATGGTGTCCTGATCCCTTACCTTAGAATTGCATGTGAACTGAATTATTTTCAGGCATATTTTGTTGCCTTTGCTTTTTATATTTCCTATTTCGTGATGGCTATTCCGTCGGCCTGGGTGCTTAAACACACAGGATTTAAAAGCGGGATGGCTCTCGGTCTATACATCATGGCTGCCGGGGCTTTGATCTTTATTCCTGCCGCATTAACCAGAACTTATGGATTATTTCTTACCGGTCTTTTTGTGATGGGTACAGGCCTGGCTATCCTTCAAACAGCATCCAACCCTTATATTACCATTCTTGGTCCGAGGGAGAGCGCTGCAAAACGGATCAGTATCATGGGCATCTGTAACAAGGTTGCAGGTGTGATCAGCCCTTTAATACTGGGCATTATTGTTCTCAAAGACGCGAATATCTTTACTGAGCAGCTTAAAACCCTCGATCCCATTCATAAATCCTTATTACTGGACACACTTGCATCCAGGGTGATCCTTCCTTATATCATCATGGCGGTGGTGCTCACAGGTCTTGGGCTAATGGTCAGATTCACCAGTTTACCCGATATCGATACCGATCATGAAGATGAAGCGCTTACCGCTGCAAATGCCGGGAAATCGCATATTTTCCATTTTCCTCATTTGATCCTGGGTGTAATTACTTTGTTCCTGTATGTGGGAGTGGAGGTGATTGCAGGAGATACGATCATTCCGTACGGTCTTTCCCAGGGCATCCCGTTATCGGCCGCAAAGGTATTTACATCATATACCCTGACAGCAATGGTGATCGGCTACATTTTCGGCATTATTCTGATCCCGAAGTACATTAAGCAGGAGAATTCACTTGGGATATCGGCCGTACTGGGAGTTTTGTTCAGTATATTGGCAATCTTTTCCTCCGGGATGCATTATCAAAGCAGCATGAATATTCAACTACCCGGCTTTAGCCTTGTGCTGCCTTTTGAATTATCGGTTTTCTTTATTGCCCTGTTGGGCTTTGCAAATGCGATCATGTGGCCGGCTATCTGGCCATTGGCCATTCATGGGTTGGGAAGATTCACCAAAATAGGATCTTCGCTGCTGATCATGGCAATTGCAGGAGGCGCTTTGCTTCCATTGCTTTATGGGCGATTGGCTGATAAACTCAGCCCGCACCATGCATATTGGATTACCATACCCTGTTATATAGTGATCTTTTATTACGCGTTTTTCGGACATAAAATCAGATCCTGGAAGTAACATTTAATTAACATTATGAGGCCAACATTGGTTATTCTTGCTGCCGGGATTGGTAGCCGGTATGGCTCCCTGAAGCAGCTCGACAAAATCGGACCATCCGGAGAAACAATCATTGATTATTCAGTTTATGATGCAATTCAAGCCGGCTTTGTGAAAGTTATCTTTGTCATCAGAAAAAGCCTGGAAAAAGAATTTAACAAGGAGTTTGTGAATAAATTAAAGAATAAAATATCTGTCGATTACGTTTTACAGGAAATTGATTCTGTTCCCGATGGGATCATTGTTTCGCCGAACCGTGAAAAACCCTGGGGAACAGGTCATGCTGTAATGATGGCGAATGAAAAGATTAACGGCCCGTTTGCCGTTATCAATGCCGACGATTTTTACGGGAGGGGAGCATTTGTTTCACTTGCAAATTATTATGAAAACTGGTCACCCGATTATGAGAACGATTATTGTATGGTTGGATATATCATTGCGAATACTTTGTCGGATCATGGAACGGTTTCCCGCGGTATTTGTAAAACGGACCGGTTTTCGAACCTGGTTGAAGTGGTTGAACAGAAGCATTTGGAAAGAACTCCCCAGGGGATCACCTGTAAAAATGAAACCGGGACCTATAATGTCATTCCGGAGGATACAATGGTATCTATGAATTTCTGGGGATTTACCCCATCTTTCCTGCGATATTTGACAACCGGCTTTAAAGAATTTATTACCGAGAATGCGCAGGATAATAAATCAGAATTTTATATTCCGACCATGGTCAACAATCTTGTTAAATCAAAACGTGCCAGTGTGAAGATCCTCAATTGCTATGAACAATGGTTTGGCATTACTTATAAACCAGATCGTGACCTTGTGGTTGCTAAAATCAGGGAATTGGTCGATAAAAAGATCTATCCTGCAAATCTTTGGGCATAAATAAAAACATCATCTAATACAAAAACCATTAATATGAAAAATTTGATTTATTTAATGAAGAATTCCACAGGAAAGAATTATTTCCTGTATTCTTTACTGATCTTCCTGGCAATTTTTTTCCTGCTGCCATCAACAGGACATACCCAGGTTGTTACCGAATCGGCAAAGAAAAAGATCACCGTCGGTATCGGCGAGTTCACTGATATATGGATGAAAATGCCCACCGGTACAAAATCCAGGACGATCAACCAGGGATTCAATATTTACAGTACCTATAACATTCCTTTCGGGAAAAGCAACTTTAGTTTTGCAATTGGCCTTGGCCTTACCATCCACAACATGTATGGTAACTTTCTTGTAAACAGCTACACTGATTCTACGAATGTAGTCAAGATCCCTGATACCATCAGTTATAAGAAAAGTAAAATGTGCCTGACCTATCTTGAGGTTCCTTTGGAATTCAGATTCAAAACAAAAAGCAAATTTACGGTTGCTCTGGGGTTCAAGGGCGGACTTGAAATAGCAAGTTCGACAAAATATGTTGGTAACGGCCCGGTGGCCACTTATAATTTTACAGTAAATCAAGCCGAGAAGACCAAGATAAAAATGTCGGGAATAAAGAATCTTGAAAAATTTACTTATGGGCCTACGATCCGTTTTGGTTACAGCTGGATCAATGTCAACGCCGGTTATATGCTGTCAACGATATTCCAGAAAGGAAGAGGTCCGGAGATTTACCCGATATCGGTTGGTATAGTATTGAGCCCCTTTTGATCAGATCAGGAAAAAGAGTAAGAACATTACAACCGCTCCCACGAGAAATCCGGTGTAAATTTCGGATGGCTTGTGGGAGTTTGTTTGCAATCTTGCATACCCCACCAGACCTGATAAAATGAGCACAGTGAAAAGAAAATAGAGCAGGTCAAGCGAAAGGTTAAATGACAAACCAAGCATCAGCCCGAAGGTTCCTCCTGCACCTATCATATGCAGGCTGATCTTCCTGTAAAAAGTGATCACCAGCGCCAGGAGCACAAGGAAGGAAGCTCCCAGCATATAAAAGCTGAAGATCGGTGAAATCTGGAAGTTTTTCAGTAAATAATAGGTCAGGTAATAAAAGATTCCGGTGATGAGAAGCGGATAGATTCTCTCTTCACGGGTTTCCATAAAGAAAGTATGAACCAGTTTTTTTCTGTATAACAGGAAAAAAAATCCCATGGGAATGAGCAATGTGGTCAAAATGATCACCCCGGTTAAAAACAGTTTGAAGGAAAAAGGAATGATCAGTGCAAAATAAACATTGATGTTAAGTAAGAACAACAGGATATATAAAGGAACAAAAAGAGGATGAAATACGCTGGAGATCACTCTTGCCATTTTATTTTCCATATGAAACCGGTTTTATTACAGCTCCTTGCGAAGCCTTGCAACGGGGATGTTTAATTGCTCCCTGTACTTTGCAATCGTACGACGGGCAATATTATAACCTTTTGAATTCAGAATAACAACCAACTGATCATCGGTATAAGGATCTGATTTTTCTTCACCTTCAATACAATCCTGCAAGGTTTTTCTCACCTCCCGTGTGGAGATCTCTTCTCCTTTTGTATTCTGGATCGATTCTGAGAAAAAACTCTTCAACTGGTATGTCCCGAAGGGGGTTTGTACATATTTGCTGTTGGCAACCCTTGAAACAGTCGAGATATCCATGTTGATACGGGTTGCGATGTCTTTCAGGATCATCGGTTTTAACCGGGTTTCATCGCCTGTCAGAAAATACTCTTTCTGATAATCCATGATGGCCTTCATGGTTATATAAAGTGTATTCTGACGCTGTTTGATTGCATCAATAAAACCTTTGGCTGCATCAAGTTTTTGCTTGATAAAGGACATTGCGGCTTTTTCTGAACTGGTGTTTTTTTTGTTATTGGTATTAAACCCCCGCAGCATGTCCATGTATTGCCGGTTCAGTGAGAGTTCGGGCATGTTCCGGGAATTTACGATCAATTCAAGATCGCCATCAATATGTGTGATTGAAAAGTCAGGTACTATATAATTTATTTCTTTTGAAACTTCACTGATCGCAACACCGGGTTTCGGGTTCAGCTTCTGGATCTCTTCAATGGCATGCCTGAGATCGGATTCGGTTGTCTTGATTTTGAGGATGATCTTATCATAGTGCTTTTTAGAAAACTCCGCGAAACATTCCTTCATAATGGCAAGCGCAAGGTCAATGAAAGGGGTTTTTACGGGTTTCCTTTCCAACTGAATGATCAGGCACTCCTGAAGGTTTCGGGCGCCGATCCCGGGGGGATCAAATTCCTGGATAATTTTTAACACATCTAATACGTCTTGTGCCGTGACTTCCAGGTTCATGTTGAAAGCAAGATCATCTACCAAGGCCTCAGTTTCGCGCTCAAGGTATCCGGATTCATCAAGGTTCCCGATAATAGTGCTGGCAATGATGTATTTCCGGTCATCGAGACGGTACATTCCAAGCTGATTCAACAGGTAATCCTGGAAACTTGTTCCAGAGACCACAGGAGTTTCACGAACCTCATCATCAGGGCTTTTATTGTTGGCAAACAGTTTATAATCAGGTGTATCATCTTCCTCCATGTAATCTTCGATGGTGAAATCATCGTTTTCATCAGGAGTTGTTTCCGTCAGGTTATCATCCGTTTCTTCGTCACCTGCTTCCGTCGTTTCGGGCACGGTATCTTCACTGTTCTGATCAGTTTCTTCATCGTCAGAACTGATTTCATCAAGTGCAGGATTCTCGACAATTTCCTGTTTGATCCGTTGTTCAAGCGCCAGTAAAGGTTCCTGCAGAAGCCGCATGACCAATACCTGCTGGGGTGATAAACGCTGTGTTAACCGTTGTTGTAACTTTTGATTTAGCATCTGATATCTTTCATTTGTTAACAACTCTCAAAGACAAATATACCATCTATTAGTAAAAAGTTCAATGAAATCGATAAAAAAATCCATTTGATCGATCATTTTCTGCTCATAGTCTATTTCTCAATCCTGGTACTCCGCTTTTCCATACTTTTGTAACCATTGTAAAGATAATGAAAAATAAGCGATTCTCAAAATCACGTTTTTTTACCGTCCTCATCCATTTCCTGATATGGGCAGCATTCTTTTTTATTCCGCTGTTGTTCCTTGAAAACCGTGAAGGACAGCAAAGGTTCCTCATTTTTGGTAATTCAATGCTCATATTCATGGCAGGTTACTTTTATTTCAATTACCTTTTTCTGATCCCGGAATTCCTGTTGAAAAAAAAGATTATCCCCTATGTTTTGTTATTATTCCTGGGATTATTGGTTATCAGTGTCTTAAACGTGATATATAACCATTATATTCATCTTTATTTCATTCCCAATATCCATCATCACAGCGATCTGCATTATTCAGTAATGACTATTTATCCGGCCATCCTTGCATTTGGTTTAAGTACAAGCATCAGGATAACGGATGAATGGTTCAAGAACGAACGACAGAAAAAGGAGATGGAAAATGAGAAGCTGACGTCCGAGCTTGCATTTCTGAAGTCACAGGTGAATCCTCATTTTCTTTTTAACATCCTGAATAATATCTGTTCTCTTGCAAGGAAAAAATCGGATGATACGGAAAATTCCATCATCAAGCTTTCACAGATCATGCGTTACATGCTGTATGAATCGAAAGATGAGAAAGTCAGTCTTGACAGGGAAATAGAATATCTCCAGAATTACATAGAATTGCAGCGGATGAGGATTTCCGATAAGGTACAGATTGATTTTTCGATTGAGGGTGATCCTGAAAAACTGCTGATTGAGCCAATGCTTTTGATCCCCTTTGTCGAAAATGCATTTAAACATGGGATCAGCTACCTTGAAGATTCCAGAATATTAATCCGGATCAACGTGAAGGGGAATGACCTGTTTTTAAGAGTTGAGAATAATATTGTGAAGAAGGGGGATGAGGTAATTCCTGCAGAAACGGGAATTGGACTTAAAAATGTTCAACGAAGGCTGGAATTGTTATACCCCGAAAATTATACCCTGTCGGTTAAAGATGACGGGTTGACATATAAAGTGGAGTTAAATATACTATTCTCATGATGATACGTTGCCTTGCAATCGATGATGAGGTACTTGCTTTGGAACTGCTCGAAGACAATATCAGAAAAGTGCCATTCCTGGACCTGGTTCAGGCCTGTAAAAGCGGATATGAGGCAATGGAGATCATTCAGCGGGAGAAGATCGATCTGGTGTTTCTTGATATTCAAATGCCTGATATTTCCGGGATCCAGTTTTTAAAAAGCCTGAAGAACAAACCACTTGTGATCTTTACCACTGCCTATGAAAAGTATGCCTTGCAGGGATTTGAATTGGATGTGATCGATTATCTTCTCAAACCCTTTTCATTTGAACGATTTCTTAAATCCGTGAACAAGGCACAGGAATATATTAACCTTCTTGAGAAACCAGTCATTCAACCTTCGAAAGAAGAACTCCCTTTTTCAGAGAACTATCTGTTTGTAAAATCCGATTATAAACTTGTGAAGATTGATATTAAAGATATTCTCTATGTTGAAGGATTGAAGGACTATATTAAAATATATATTCAGGATTTGGACAGGCCGGTCATTACGCTAAGCAGCATGAAAGCGGTCGAGGAGAAGCTGCCTGCAGCAGGTTTTATCAGGGTACACCGGTCATTTATTGTTGCCATCAATAAAGTCAGCTTCATACAGCGTAACACTGTTCATATTGGGAATAAGGAAATTCCGGTTAGTGAACATCACAAGGAGAATCTTTTCAATATCATCCATAAGAATAAAATAATAGATTAATATGATCAAAAGAGTTGGAATTTTCTTATTCGCATTTTTCTTCATCCAGTTCGTTGAAGGGCAAAAAATTGTCTGGTCATACCAGCAATGTATCGATACGGCGATCAAGCGAAACATTTCTATAAACCAGACAAGGTTGAGCAATGAAGTCAACAAAGTCAACCTGAAACAATCCAAAGCGCTTCGTATACCTGGAGTAAGCGGCAGTGCGAGTGAAGGAATGAGTTTTGGCCACAGTTGGGACCCCATTATGAGCAGCTATGTGGAAAAGACCTATAACTCCACGAGCCTGTCAATTAATGGCAACCTGACCCTCTTTAATGGCTTCCAGAATACCCGGACCATCCTTCAGAACAAGCTCCTTGTTGATGCGGGGGAATCAGATATCGATCAGGCCAGGGATGATATAATATTAAATATCACCACAGCATACCTGGAGGCGCTCCTTGCTTATGAGATTCTGGATGCGGCCATCAGGCAGGAAGAAGCTACCACAACACAGGTGGACCGCACCCGGAAACTGGTCAATGCAGGTAAGGTGCCTGAGCTTAATCTTCTCCAGATCCAGTCGCAGCTTGCAACGGATAACCTGGCAGTGGTCAATGCCCAGGGCAGCCTTGACATTGCAAGGGTTACACTCATGCAATTGATGGAAGTCCCTGTAATTGATAGTTTCGATATCGTAAAACCTGTTATTGCAGAACCATCTCTCGTTACTCTTTCTTCCAATACTGACATTTACCAGAAAGCCTTATCTGTTGTACCGGATATCAGAAGTGCGGAAATAAGGAGCAACAGCGCCCTGCTCGGGATTAGGATCAG
Source organism: Bacteroidota bacterium (assembly GCA_026391355.1). Classification (GTDB taxonomy): domain Bacteria; phylum Bacteroidota; class Bacteroidia; order Bacteroidales; family FEN-979; genus CAIYUC01. The sequence continues at coordinate 18,388 of JAPLDH010000067.1, forward strand.
CGAAGGTGCACGGTATCCACGGTTGAATATGACCGGAGGGGTGAATTCGAATTACTCTACCCAGAATCCGAAGAATTATTCATTTAGCAGGCAATGGTGGGAAAACCTGGGTCAGAACCTGGGACTGAGCCTTTCTATTCCCATATATAGCAATCGCCAGATCAGGAGTAACATTGACCGTGCAAAGATCAATTTGCTGAACACCCGGTTGAACGAACAAAGTACACGGAATCAGTTGAGGAAAATTATTGAGCAATCCTATACCGATCTGAAGAACTCCTGGAAAAAATTCGAAGCAACAAAGGACCAGTTAAGGACGGCAGAAGTATCTTACCAGAGTATAGAAAAGAAGTTCAATGTGGGATTGATGACTGCCATCGATTTCCTTGTGGAAAAGAACAATTTTGCACAGGCACAATCCAACCTGATCCAGTCAAAATATAACTTTATTTTCAAATCAAAAATCCTGGATTTTTATCAGGGTAAACCCATTCAATTTTAATTTCAAATATTAATGTGATGAAAAAAACTATTTTTATTATTGCTATCGTAGTAATTGCCGCAGGTGTGGGAGCGTATTTCCTTTTTGTAAAGAAAGCGGATGCAAAAATTGAGTGGCGTACTGCTAAAGTTGAAAGAGGAGATCTGGATATTATTGTAACAGCAACAGGATCATTAAGCGCTGATACCACAGTACAGGTAGGTACACAGGTTTCTGGTACGATCTCCAAGATTTTTGTGGATTTTAATTCGGTCGTCAGAAAAGGACAGGTGATTGCTATTATCGATACAACTTTCCTGGCGGCAGCGGTGGTTGATGCCCAAGCCAATCTTTTCAGTACCAGTGTAAGGGTAGATCTTACCAGGCGCACTTTTGAGCGTACCAAGGAACTTTTCGAGCAGAAGGTAATGGCACAGGCTGATTACGACCAGGCCTATTCGGATTATCAAATGGCAATTGCCAGTTCAAAATCCTCAAAAGCATCCCTCGACCGGTCAAAAATAAATCTCAAATATGCAACGATTCTTGCTCCGGTTTCCGGTGTTGTTGTATCCCGTGCAGTGGATGTTGGCCAGACCGTTGCTGCAAGTTTCAGCACACCAACATTATTCTCTATTGCCAATGACCTTACGAAGATGCAGGTGTTGGCTAGTATTGATGAGGCTGATATAGGCAAGATAAAAAACGGACAGGAAGTTACATTTACCGTGGATGCATACGAAAATCAGACTTTTACCGGGCGTGTAAGCCAGATACGACTTCAGCCAACCGTATCGCAGAATGTGGTAAACTATACGGTGATCATTGGTGTTCCGAACCCTGATCTCAAACTGTTACCGGGTATGACAGCCAATATCACGGTTCATGTCCAGGAAGCAAAGGATATCCTGAAGGTTCCTGCAAGTGCATTGCGGTTCAACCCATCCCCGGAAATAATTCAGAATATGATGAAAATATGGCCAGATTCCATCAAACAAAGAATGGCAAGATTTATGGCACGTGGAAACAAGCAGGGAGACCAGGCAGCAACGAACAAGCCGTCAACTGCTCCGGGTGCAACCAGTTCTGGTGGACAGCCTGGTTCAGTCCGGCAAGGAGGATTTTCCGGGAACAGTGGCCTTTCCGCCCAGGGTGGATCCGACAGATCAAGATTAACAGGAGACCAGCAGCATGGAACATGGACCAGGAAAAACATGGGATTTATCTGGGTCAAAACAGGTGAAATGCTCATTCCCCAAAGAGTAATGCTTGGTCTTACCGATGGCAGTTTTACGGAAGTTTCAGGAAAGATCGCAGAAGGTGATGAAATAGTCACCGGGATCGTTAACCAACAGGGTACAACTACAACACAAACTCAGCAGAGCCCGTTCATGCCGCAAATGGGTCGTCCTACAAGCGGCAGGGGAGGAAGGTAAGATGAGCGAGTTAATAATTTCTATAAAAAACCTGGTAAAGATCTATAAAATGGGAGATATGGAGGTGAATGCCCTTCGGGGAGTGAGCCTCGATATACACAACGACGATTTTGTGGCCATCATGGGGAAAAGTGGTTCAGGAAAATCAACCTTTATGAATATTGTCGGATGTCTCGATGTCCCCACAAAAGGGGAATATTTTCTGGATGGGATCGATATTAAGAAATTGGGTAAGGATCAGTTGGCAAAATTGAGAAATAGTAAGATTGGTTTTGTCTTTCAAATGTTTAACTTGTTATCAAGGACATCAGCGCTTGAAAACGTTGAATTACCCCTGATGTATAACCACAAGGTTACTTCACACCAGATGCATGAAAAAGCCATGCATGCACTTGAATCTGTCGGGTTGGCTGATCGGGCCCATCATATGCCCAATCAGCTTTCCGGCGGTGAGCAACAACGTGTGGCCATTGCCAGGGCCCTTGTCAATGATCCTGTCGTCATCCTTGCTGATGAACCTACAGGGAATTTAGATACCCGTACAAGCGTGGAGGTGATGGAGATCTTCCAGAACCTGAACCAGAATGGAATTACAATTGTGATCGTAACACATGAACCTGATATCGCTGCCTTTACAAAAGTAAATGTGATATTCAAGGATGGCAGGATACAGAAAGTCGTTTCCGTGGAAAATCAAAAACTGGCCAGGGAGGAACTTAACCATTTACCGGTTATTGCAGAGGAGGATGCATTATGAAACTATTGAATCAACTTAAGGCAGCGTTGCGTTCGCTTGCTAAAAATAAAATGCGCACCTTTCTCACCATGCTGGGGATCATTATCGGAGTCGCTTCCGTCATTGCGATGCTGGCTATTGGCCAGGGCTCACGGGAGAGTATCCAGGCACAGATCTCCAGTTTGGGGACAAACCTGCTGACAATCTACCCTTCGGCCAGCAATATGGGCGGGGTCAGAATGGAAGCCGGTTCATCAGTCCATTTGACCCTTGATGATTATAAGGCAATACCTGATCGTTGTCCGGCAGTGATGTATTCAACACCCCTGGTTCGTACCAGCGGACAACTCGTTGCCGGTGGCCAGAACTGGCGCACATCTGTATATGGCGTTTATCCCGATTATTTTCTCATCCGTTCCCTGACAGCCCAGAGCGGTTCTGTCTGGTCAATGAATGAGGATAAAAGCGCCGTTAAAATTTGCATTGTAGGGCAAACAGTATCAAAGAATTTATTTGGAGAAGGGGCAGACCCAGTAGGCAAGACAATGAGAATCAATAAAGTGCCATTTAAGATTGTCGGATTGCTTTCTCCAAAGGGACAGAATGCCTGGGGGCAGGATCAGGATGATGTTGTGATCGCTCCTTTTACAACCGTTCAGGAGAGGATGATGACCATAGCGTATATCAACAGTATCATGGTTTCGGCAAAAACAGAGAAGATGATTCCCGAAGCCACCGAGGAGATCACAACCGTTCTCAAAGAAAGGCATCATTTGGGACAATCCGAAGATGCAGACTTTACGATCCGTTCACAATCAGATATCTCCAGCGCCGCAACCGCCACCTCACAGGTACTGACCATCCTATTGGCCAGTATTGCCAGCATCTCTCTTCTGGTGGGTGGAATCGGGATTATGAACATCATGCTCGTTTCCGTTACTGAACGTACCCGCGAGATCGGCATTCGCATGAGTGTCGGAGCCAGGGGACGTGACGTCCTCCTGCAATTTCTGATCGAAGCCGTGATGATCAGCCTTATCGGGGGCGCCATTGGAGTTGGCCTGGGAATCCTGACATCAAAAATCATAACCAATGTAATGAGCTGGCCGGTAACAATCAGCGTTCAGTCAATCCTGCTCTCGTTTCTTTTTTCGACGGCAATCGGAATATTTTTTGGCTGGTACCCGGCAAGGAAAGCAGCAAGCCTCAATCCGATCGATGCATTGAGGTACGAGTAAATGGATTCGTAGCTATTGAAATGAAAAAGAAATCATTTCGCCCCTGACCGCAGAAAAACCCAACCTTTGAATGTTGGTCCGTTTTTTATCTGTACCATGTAAAAATAGGTACCATCAGGTAAAATATCCCCGTTGATATTTGTTCCTTTCCAGACTATATCAGTATTGTTGTAATTTTCGAAGACATTAACAATGGCGCCCCAACGATTAAAAAGTTCTACTTTGTTTTCAGGGAATAATTCTATGCAATCTATTTCCCATTTATCATTTACGCCATCCCCATTCGGTGTTATCACGTTATGGATCACGATGCAATCTTCGTTTCCTTCTTCCTTGCCGACTTTTACCCGGGTATGATCAGATGCTTCACATCCCGTGACATTATCAATGACAGTAATGAAGAAAACAGTATCTTTTACGAGATTTACGGTTTGTGGTTTCTGAACAGAATTATCAACTAAAAGTGAAGCGGGATTCCATACATATTGAAAACTACCTGAACCCGCTGATGTTTCACACGTCAATGTGGTTGAACTACCATATTTTATTGACTGATCCATACCTGCTATTACCTCTGGAACCGGATAAATAAAAATTTTCATATTACACGACACCGATGAATCATGACATGCAGAAATCCCGGAGGCATTCAGCTTCAGTTGAACTGCACCAAGTTCATCCGGGGCAGGGATGTAAGTAGGATTCAGGGTTCCTGTATCTTTAAGTTCTCCCCGTCCATTGTCTTCCCAGGTAAAACCCGATGAATGATCGATCCCGGCTCCATGGATCGTAAATGACATTCCCTGACAGATATTGCCATCGGGACCAGGCGACGCTTCAGGTACTTGCTCAAGGGTTAAAATCATTGTGTCTGAAGCCGTATCACATGGAGGAGTTGAATAAGCAAGGAGGGTGAGGACAATATAGCCGGAAGTAACATCCGACGCAAGTGGGATATAAATGGCATGGATGCTTGCCGGATCATCGAATGTCCCGCTTCCGGAAGTAGTCCAGAGCAGCGATGAATAATTATTAGCACTCGATCCAGAGATGACGACCGGCAGCATCCCGCATGATGTTTGGTCTTCACCTGCGTTGACCGTCGCTTTTCGAAGAATATTCAGATTCATCCTCGAAGTATCATTCCTGCAAGGTGCATTTCCGGTGACAATCAGCGTCAGCACGACCGTTCCTGTATCCGATGGGCCGGGTGTGTAAGCAGGTGTTAAGGTCGTACTATCCGCCAGCGTGCCTGTTCCGTTGGAAAACCAATGAATACTACTGTAATTTGTTGCGGAGGCCTGGGAAACAGTGACCGTCATGCCTGCACAGGTTACCTGGTCAGGGCCGGCGTCAGCTATCGCACGGTGGTTGACCATGACCTGGAAAGGTGGTGAGGTTGATCCATTCCCGCAAAGGTCGTTGCCAGACACGGTAATGATCCCGGAAACTGCATCGTCAGCGACATCAACGACAATAGAATTGCTTCCGTTCCCCGATAGCACAAAGAATCCTGAAGGAAGGGTCCAAAAATATCCGGATGCATTGTTTATCGGGGGAACCGAATAGATCAGACCATTTGTTCCGGAACATAGCTGTGAAGGTCCCACAATAGTCCCTGCAGGATCCGGTAACGGATTTACAGTAACGTTGAAGTAAGCAGGTGATCCGGCTCTGCAACCGTTTTGATTTGCATAGATCACATTGACACTTTGCTGTCCGGGAACGTTCCAGGTCACAGTGATGGAGTTTGTTCCAAAACCGCCGGTAGTTATGCCGCCTGGAGAGATGTTCCATGTATAGGTATTCATACCTGGTTCGGTCGTATAAATGTTATCTGCTGAAAAGAGGCAAGATGATGACTGCCCTTCAATCGTAGGTACAGGCAGCGGTTGAACCGTAACAATAAGTTGTGTCGGGTTCAATGCAGTACATCCATCTGCGTCGGTATAATTGACAGTGACAATCTGTATTCCCAGGGTATTCCAGCGCACCCTGACGTAGTTGTCTGATGAAGTTCCTCCGGCAAGGATGGAGCCTCCCGGCGAAACATACCAGAGGTAATTTGATATGCCTGCCTGTGTGAGATAAATATTCCAGGCAGAATCAATACAAGGAAATACCGGACCTGTTAAGGCCGGAACGGGAAGTGGAAGAACGTTAACACTGTCAATGGCTGGATTTGCACCGGTGCAACCGTTATTATCGGTATAATTCACAGTTACGGTCTGTATTCCGGGATTATTCCATGTTATGGTGACAGAATCGCTGGCCGATGTCCCTCCGGCGGTAATTGTACCACCTGAAGAAACCGTCCAGATGTAATTATTCATTCCCGGTTGGGTTAAATAATTATTCCCGGCAGAATTTACACAAACCAATGATGTTCCTGTTATTGATGGGTTGGGCAAGGGCATTACAGTAACATTAAAAAGAGTTGGGAAAGGAGAACTGCAGCCACCGGTATTGGTATAACTGACACCTACTGTTTGCAAGCCTGTTGTGTTCCATGTCACGGTAACCGTATTGCTTGTCGATGTTCCGCCTGAAGTTATTGTTCCACCCTGAGAAACGGTCCATTGGTAATTCAACATTCCAGCCTGGGTAGTATAAACATTTCCGGACGAATTAACACAAGCTTGTGAGGGTCCTGAGATGGATGCACTGCTGAAACTTCCCTTTTCAAGGAATACACCTGAATCCAAAATATGATCCTTGGCATCTGCAATAGCAATCTTGATATGATAGGTCGAACAGGGCTGTACCTTATGCCATGCAGTAAAAACATAAGTCATTGCATTATACTGATAATATAAGCCGCTATTTGAAGGAGAATTATTACACATGGAGGAGGGTCCGCAAATCAGGGGTGCATTGCACCAGCGAGACGATGGATCGCTGCAGATATTATCTATCGTTACATAACCGGATGAATCAGGCATCAATGCGATATCCGTGCTGTAATTTGAGAATGTACCGTTAATGCCGGGCCCACTGAGAAAAAACCCAAAGGGATCATTATACTGGTAACACCATGCAAACAACTCTTCCGAGCCAAATACATACTTAAACCGGATTGTATCCGAAAGCGGAATGAAATCAAATTCAAGAACACATTTATCATATGTTATTACTCCGGCCAGGATAGTTAGATCAGGATCACCGGGACTGGCTACATCCAACCCAGCAGAACAACCGTTATTCGGACCAATCGCGATATCCGCTTTTCCACATGTCATTACCATCCCTGAATCTATACCCATTTGAGTTAAGGCACTACCGGTGGCAACAAATGAACCAAGCAGGTCTGATGTGATTATTGAAGAAGAGCCGTTGAATGTGGCATTGGTAACAGTCACTCCTGGTCCTAAAAGCCAATCCTGGATCAATTGTGCCGGTGTGAATCCCAGGGATGAACCATTGGTTATCGATAATTGTCCAAAACTTCCATCACAAATCAAAAGGAAAAAAAGCAAAAAAACGCAGGGGAAGAACCTTTTCACAATCTACCAGATTGAAATCAAACCCATTATTTTTTTCCGCAGATCCGGAAGAAATCCTCCGGAAGTGTTTTGATATTAATGAAATCCCCTGTGTGGAAGAGGTTCAGGTCAAATGAACTTTCCGGCTGATTATTGGTGACAGAAAGAATTTTAAACTCTGTGCGGCGGTTCATCTGATGTTCGGCAGATGTACATTTCAGACATTCACATTTATTGATCAAACGGGTTTCTCCATATCCTTTGGCAGTGATTCTCGTAACCTCGATTCCGTTGTGAATGATGTACTTAACAGCCGATTCAGCACGGCGTTGCGATAGTTTCTGGTTGTACTCATCCGAACCACGGCAATCGGTATGGGAGCCGAGTTCAACAGTTACCACGGGGTTTTCTCTGAGGATAAGGACCAGGTCGTTTAATGGAGGCTCGGCATCTTTCCTTATCTTCCATTTATCAAAATCATAGTAAATATTATCCAGACGGAAGATCTTGTTGACTTCCAACTGATCCAGGAGAAGATCCCTGGGAAGGGTAAGATCATATTTATTGTCGAGGGTGTCGAAAGAGAAAGAGAGGCAATCTGAGATATATCCTGTCTGCATTGCTTTCGTGATATATGATCTGTGTTTATCTACCGGCGTCGTAAAGCAACCATTGGCATTTGTACGAATGATAAGCGCTGTATCATGTTTATTATCAATAAAGAATACAACGGCATTTGGTATGGGTGTCAGTGTGGTTTTATTTTTCACACATCCGGTGACAAATGCCTGCTGAGGAGGTACCACCTTTTTTACAGGGATCTTCCGAAAGCTGTAAATATCATCGTTTCCTTCTCCTCCCGGACGGTTGGAACTGAAAAACCCGGAAACATTATCAGGAGCAACGGTCAGTGCAAAATCATCATACGATGAATTTAGAGGTGATCCCATGTTTTTTGGAGTGGTCCATTTTCCGTTAATGTTGTTTGAAACAAAAATATCCAATCCGCCAAACCCAGGAAGTGCATCGGATGCAAAATAGAGATCTCCGTTCAGTGAAATATAGGGGAACATTTCATTGCCGGCAGTGTTTATCACTGGTCCGAGGTTGACCGGCGGACTCCACATGGAGTTTTCGCGGGTTGACATATAAATATCCGTTCCTCCATACCCTCCGTACATATCAGAAACAAAGTAAAGTGTATTCCCGTCGGGCGTTAATGCAGGATGTCCTACTGAATAGTCATCGCTGTTGTAAAAGAAAGGCTCAGGTTTACTCCAGTTGCCGTCTTTCTTTACGGAAGAAAAGAGTTTCAGCATATGGGTCCGGATCCTCCCCGGATCTTTCCTGCCTTTATCCTTTGAAAGAGATGTTTCGTTGATAAACACTTCGTCGAAAGTTTTGTTGAAGGAAACCGGACCAACATGCCAGGCTTCGTTGAAAGGATTTCCGGCTTCGGAAGGCTTGCTGAAATCACCATAATAATTGGAGGGGTCTATGGGAGAAGCAGAGAAGAGGTGAAGGTAGTTGTAACCCGTCCATCCATACATCCTGTCCTGCCGGGTAGCCACGATCCTGTCGCTGGCAAAGAGAATCTCCTTTTCAAACGTTACAGCACCGAAATCTGATTGAGCCGAATTCAGGATCCTGGGGTTCCTGATCTCCCGGTCGGGTGGTCTATTCTGCCATTTGACAGCGCTGTCGCAATATGCTGCAAGGAGTTGTCCCTGTCGATCCTGTTTCACAGATACACTGTAATGCAGGAACATTTGTTTTGCTTCCGCGTAATCACCTGAAGAACGCAAGGCCTGTGCATAATAGTAGTAGTTTAACGGATCGATGTCCGCGAATTTCACGGCTTTCGAATACCACTCACGGGCATTCGGCACATCATTCTGCCTCCTGTAACAATCAGCCAGGAGGATTGTAGCCTCTCTTTTTATTTCTGCCGGACATTTTTTCTTGTCCAATGCTTTTTTCAGGATTGTAATGGCATTGGAATAATTGAAGAGAGAGATCTCTTTCCGGGCGTTTTTAATCTGCCCGGCAACCGGCGAACTCAGGATTGCCCAGAGGATCAGGATGAGTAAAAAACTGCGCGTTTTCAAATACGGATGATTTATATATTAAAAATACCTGGGTGACAACATTCTGTTTTTTTCGAAGAGATCGATATCATACCCTAGCCTGATCTCATGGGAGCCCTGGTTTTGGGCTTTCAATGAATTAAACCAGATATCATAAGAATATCCAAGGGAAAATCCCTTGCCTAAATTGACCTCAAGGATAAGTCCCACTGCCTGATCTGACCGGTATGAAACGCCAAGGACCAGGTTATTGTAGAACATAAAACTGCCTGTTAAATCCAGTTGAAATGGAGCATTCTGAACATACTTTACAAGGAGGGATGGCATAAAAATGATATCCTCCCTCAGGGGAATTGCACCACCTGCCAGTCCATAAAAATGACGATAAAGTTTTGTAAAGCTGACCTTGTCGTTCGTTGGAGAACTTGAAGTAGTGATCTGGTTTTGCAGCAGATGTTTGGATGAAACTCCGACATAGAAATATTTTCCGTAATAGTAGATCCCGAAATCTGCATCGGGAACGGCCTTGTTTTTTACCTGGTTATTCAGTTCCACATCACCGGGATCCTTAGGATTCAGCAATCCCCAGTCGATGTCATAATATTTTATCCCCGCTGAAATGCCAAAACAGAGTTTAGTGGTTGGAAAGATGATGCGGTAAGCAAAGGTTCCCATGATATTATAGTCAACTGTCGGGCCGACTGCGTCGCGGTAAGCGGAGAATCCAAGCCCAATATGCCGGTTTCGTAATGGAGTATGAGCTGTCAGCGAAATTGTTTTCGGCGCGCCGGTGATGCCCACCCACTGGAAACGGGAAATCAGGTCAGTGGAAAATACTTCGCTGCTTCCCGCGTAAGCAGGGTTGAACTCCAGCTTGTTGTACATGTACTGCGTAAACAGTGCATCCTGTTGAGCATATAGGAAGGAACTGAGTAAACAGAATAAAATCGTGTATATTTTTTTCACATCTTGAAGATAAAGGATCCTGAAAGATACAATTTTTTATGTTAAACTATTTTGAACCTGAACGGAGAAGCACCCATCCGGAATAAGTTCCTCCCTCTTTCAGTTTAAGAACATAGAAATAAGTTCCATCCGGTAATGATTCGCCCTTGTAATTTTTTCCGTCCCATACCTCGGTGGAATTATCATAGTTTTCAAAGCTATTGATGTTTTCTCCCCAACGATTAAAGATTGTGACTGTGTTTTCAGGATAGGCATCGATACATTCGATGATCCATTTATCATTCAGACCGTCGCCGTTGGGAGTGATTACATTGTGAATGATGAGGCAATCTTCAGAATTTTTTTTGGGACCGACGATGACACGGACACTATCGGAAATGTTCTCTCCACAAACGATGTCGCCGATGGTGAGAAGGAACCTCATATTCGCATTCAGGGGAACGGTTTGCGGATTTTGAAGGGTATGATCCATCAGGAAAGAAGCCGGTTGCCAGTCGAACGAATATTCTCCCGAACCACCCGATGGGGTTCCCGACAGCATCGTCGAAGCGCCATAGGAGATGGATTGATCAGTACCGGCTTCTGCCATTACCGGCTGATAATATTGAATGGTAGTTTGGTCAGTAACCTGGGATCCATTGCAGGGAGTGATCCCGATTGCAGTGAGGGTAAGTGTTATCGTACCGGTTTCTCCTGTTGCAGGCGAATAGGTGGGCGTTAATGTATTTCCACCTGTTAGTATGCCTGTTCCATTGTGTGCCCATACGACCGTATTATAGTTTTCAGCGCCGGCTCCGCTGACCGTGAATGCTGATCCCTGGCAGGCAACCTCCCCCGGTCCGGCTTCTGCCTTGGGTAAAGAGGTAATCATAAGTGTCATTGCATCTGATGAAGGATTGCAGGGTGCAATCCCTGAAGCTGAAAGTGTGAGAATAACCTGCCTCGATGATAAATCCGAAGCGCCGGGCAAATAATCGGGGTTCAGGATATGTGGATCAGTGAAAGTTCCATCGCCGGATGTAGTCCAGTTTATATCAAGGGAATGCAATACCCAGGCATCGTTCATATGAAATGTCTGTCCTTCGCATATAGAGGTATCATTTCCTGCGTAAATCGCCGGTGAAGGAATAATAACAAGGTTCATCTGGTCAGTAAAAGGTGTACAGGGTGAGAGAGGAAGTACTGAAAGGGTGAGCGTGATGATACCGGTTTCTCCGCTGGCAGGAGTATAAACAGGAGTAAGGGTGGCAGATCCTGAAAGGGAGCCTGACCCGTTGTGTGTCCACAGGAGTGAACCATAGTTTTGTGCAAAAGCGCCGGTAACGGTGAAAGGAAGGTTCTGGCAAGTATTGCCATCGGGGCCTGCACCTGCAATGATTGATCTGGTCAAGCTGAGTTCGAGGTGATCGCTGTTGGATGAACAGGGTTCGGGGGCATGGGCGGTTAGCGTCAGGTTGACATGTCCGGTCACACTATCTCCCTGGCTGGGGAAATAAACCGGGTGGAGAATGGAAGAGTTGTTGAAATGGCCTGTTCCGGAGGTTGACCATAACAAGGAATCGTAATTGGTGGCAAAGGAACCGGAAATGGTGACAGGGGAAGTTCCGCAGGAAGCGATATCAGGACCTGCATTGGCAGCAGCAGCAGACATGATCAGGAGTTGCATCGTATTCGTATCGGATGGGCAGGAAGTTCCGGAGTAAGCATAAAGTGTAAGGTTGACATGACCTGTTGTAAGGTCATAAGGGCCGGGAGTGTACCAGGGATGCAACGCAAACGGGTCGGTAAAGGTTCCGTTACCGGTGGTTGTCCACAATAATGATACATAGTGCCATGCATGCGAATCGGTAAGCTGGATGGGAGCGCCAAGGCAGGTTGCAGTGTCCTTGCCTGCATCTGCAGTTGCAGATGCGGAAATTTCAAGGTTCATTATGTCGACAGCATTACTGCATGGTGGAGTACCATTCGCGGTCAGTGTAAGGGTAACCGAGCCTGATTCCCCGGTGCCTGCAGTATAGGTGGGATTCAGCGTAGTTGCATTTGTAAGGGTTCCAAGCCCGTTTGTTGTCCATAACAAACTTATATAATAGGTGGCCGTTGCCCCTGTCACCGTGAAAGAACTCCCGCCACAGATTATGCCATCGGGACCAGCATCTGCGGTGGTGGTTGGAGTTATGTTCACCGTCATCTGGGAAGTTGCGGTACCGCAGGGAGCATTGCCGTAAACCGTCAGTGTCAGAATAACATTACCAAGTTCGGATGGTCCCGGATAGTAGGTTGGTGTTAATGTTGAAGCATTCGAAAGAGTTCCGGTGCCATTATGTATCCAAACTAATGAATTGTAATTGGTGGCTGTTGCTCCGGATACTGTATAACCGATACCCTGGCAGGTGGATCCGTTTGCTCCGGCATTGGCAGTCGGGGCTCCTACAATCGTGATGTTATTGCTTGATGTTGCCGGACATGGGATGATAATTGCATAGGTAATGGTGTAATTACCCGGAGTGCTGGCTGATAAATCGATGGTTCCCGTGGTAGTGTTGAGAAAGACCAGCCCGGCAGGTGTAGCGGTGAAGGTTCCACCCGGGTAAACAACGGTGGGCGTAGGATCGGAACCTGTTTGACAATAGGGACTTCCAGCATAGGTAAAACTCGCGTTAAGCATCGTTACGGTAACATTATCCTGTGCAACGGTTCCATCGCAAAGTTGGACGACTGCGGTATATACGGTGGTAACCGTTGGAGAAACAGTAATTGAAGGTCCGTAACCGACAATGGTTCCTCCCGGATATCCGCCTGTATACCAGGAAATGCCATTAGGTACGAATTGAGTACTCTCATTGTATGCGGTCCAGCTACTCTGGTTTCTTCCCGGCGCAATGAATGCAACAGTCCCGGTACTATCCTGAACACCTTGCGTTGCATCATTATTCACCCAGGTCGGACAAGCAGGTTTACTTGTAATGTTATTTTCGATGATACTTGTTTGTTCATTCAGTACGATCTGAAAAGTTCCATACAATGTTACGCAGTCAAACATAGCGCAATTATTCCAATAGATCACACACTTACGGTTAGGGGCTGTTCCCGTGACATAAAAAAATACATTGTTACTGCTATAATATGTAGGATACCAGTCAGCCCAGGGGGCCATGATGCAATTCTTCGGACAACTGGCGCTATTGCAGGGTAAAGGAAGAGGAGTATAACTATCCCATGAATCCAGGGGAAGAGAAAAGCTGATCCAGCCGTTTGATCCGATATACATTTGATTATATACTTTATTCAGAAAACAAAAAGGGAATCCAATATTGAATGGGCCTGCCCAGCAATCGTCATGATTGGCTCCGTAAAAGCAATGCGTGAAACTGGGATCAACGGCAGTTCCTCCCGAATAGGGTTGAAAATTGAAGGGTACAGTAACAAATGAATAACTGTTCGTACCATAACCACCACCTGTTACCGTGGCCGACAGAGTAGCCGTTCCGCCAGGACAGATTGTTGTGTCATTACTGGCAATAATGGTAGTTTGCCCGAAGTCTTTCAGAAAAAGAATAACGAACAAAATGATTAAAAGTAAATTTTTTTTCATCCCGACCTCCTGTGAACAAAAATAGGAAATATTCCTCACAATCAAATAAAATCGAAAACTTCTTTTAAGAAGGGATAAAGGGTATATAACCAGACCTTCCAGGTTTCATTTGGAAGGAGATTAACGCAGGCTAACTGAAACCTGGAAGGTCTATTAATAGAAGAAGCCGCCCTTTTGGGACGGCCTCTTTTTTATTAAATAAAAAGAAAGAAAATCAGTGAATTAGTCGATTACGATCTTCTTATTGGTAATTACCTTATTGCTTGATAATTTCAACATATAAACGCCTTTGGCGATTGAACTGAAATCCATCTGTTTTGAGAAGGTTCCTTTGACATTACCAAAAGATTCGGTATAAACGGTTTCTCCTGTGAGGGAAACGAGTTCAGCCTTAACAGTCTGGCTCTGGTTCAGAGTGAATTCAATGTTAACCAGGCCATTTGTGGGATTCGGATAAATTGTAAGGTTATTGAATCCTTTATTATCATCCGTTCCATCGCTCGTAATTGAATAGCTTGCATGCCAGCCATTATTACGAATGGAGCCATTTGTTGAGAAAATAATATACATTTGGTTGTGCGGACAGTAAACAGGGGCCGGTGGTGTTGTATATTCACCGGAATAGGTTGCAAGTATACTGCTGGTTATGTAATCATATATGGTTACCTTGTCATTGTCCTGTTCTGTTTTAAAGTCGTCGAAAGTAAGCGTGATGTTTTGTGCACCCCAGGGTTCGATCAGCCATTTGCAGTTGACGCCATTGCGATATTGGAATGTTCCACTACCATCGCTTATATCTCCCATGGGGTCAAACAGATCTGTTTCTCCTGAACAGAAGGCAACCGGAATTGCATTATAATTGGCGAAAAAGCCAGTTGCAGTGGTTGAACTGTTTGAAGTAAACGTTATGAACATCTGGCCACCTGTAGAATTAATAATTGTTGGAAGGTTTGTGCCGTTAAAAGATCCGAGCAGGGGAGCAGAAGCAGAATTTCCGTCATAAACATTGACTATATCTGCAGGGTCTGTACTGAATTTCTCAAAAGTCAGGGTGATATGAGAAATACTATCAGCCGGTGCAATCAACCAACTGCAGTTGGAATTGTTCTGGTAATCTGAAATTGGACCACTCCCGTCATCGATCGTTCCAAAGTCATAGGTCGACAAGGTTGTCTGACCGGAGCAGTATGTAGGATAGGATGATTGATCGGGTTGAATATGAACAACTGCACCCTGACTGGAGTTAAAATTATAACCACTTGGATTCAGGTTAGTGAGAGAGAAGTATCCGTTATCCTGGCCGCTCCATCCCCAATTCATATGGTAGGTTGTACCCTGGTAACCATCGCAAACCCATGAATGGCCGCCACCAGAACCCGAGCCTGAATAACCAACAGGTTGCCCTGCATCCAGGTCTCCCTGTAAGAGGTTGTCCCAGCCGGTATAACCAGACTTCTGATAATAGGTGCAACTTGATGCATATTTAAAGTAGGTTTTTAATGCATAGGGAATATCAGATTCGTAAGCGCCAGACCCATCGTTAGGTGGTACGCCGTTCCCATATTGCATATTTACTGAGATCCCGGCATGATATGAGATAAGTGCAACGGGGTCACATTGCTGACCAGGCTCATCAACCATTCCCGTCCAGTCGTAAGTGCTATTGGCAAAATCAGCGCATAGTACTCCATAATTCTGGTGTGAATCGCAATGATAACCAGAGCCGGTGTTGGGCCATCTCCAGTAATACATGATCTGCGCCATACTTGTGGCAACGCATCCGACATAGACATGACCTCCGGGGCCGGCTGCATCAGCAGGACACATTGCATTGTATGGAAAATTCTGGTCCCAATTACTGACGAGCAAAGGAGCAACATCCCTTGACCCTTTCAGGTCCATTAATTTTGTCTGGTCTGCGGTGAATAGACGCTCCCAGGTTGAAGTGATCGTTTCATCAGCCTGGATATTATGCTGAAGGTTGTAAGCAATTTCTTCTTTACGCTGATTCATCCAGTTTGTAAACTCAGGGGCCTGATTAGCGTGAGAATATGAACTCTCAAAGGAATATCCGATCACCGGCAACATAGCATCGTCGGCGGTAATGATAATAAATCCTCTGTCATTGAAGTTGAAGACATAATAGGCCGGTATATTGCCGGCTTTTTCTATAAATTCCGAGGTGATCTCAAGCGATTGATAGGGAACATTGTTATACTGGTTGATCCTTTCATAATAAAAATTTTTTCCTGCGAGCCTTGCGTCCTTAATATTGACGAGTTTGGCGGAAGCAGAGAAACTTATTCCAAGGAATAAAACAATAATAAGGACAAAGTAGCTTTTTGCTTTCATGGATTATTTGATTTGGGTTATTACTAAAAATGAATTAATTTCGGGATAACGTTTCAAAATTAATCAAAAAAACGATTGGGTCAAGTAATTTACTTTGAAAAGTTTAAAAAACTCTTCACTCTTCACTCTTCACTGTACACTGCTTTGTGACTCCGGAGGGGTCATATA
>JAPLDH010000023.1 GCA_026391355.1 Bacteroidota bacterium
AATCGACCCATTACCCATTGTCTATGCAGGTCATGACACTGCCGTTTGTGTTACCCAGTGCATGCAGTTGATCTATTCTTCGATCTTCGGAGGAACCAATCCATCCTGGACTGCTGTTGTCGGGTCAGGAACCTTCTCTCCATCGCCCAATGTGATCCATCCAACCTATTGTCCGAGCACTGCCGATACCAGCAATGGCTATGTTATCCTCAAGCTCACCGCCCACGGAACGGCAGGCTGTTTATCCGACAGTGCGTCAGGCACAATACGCATTGATTTCAATCCGTTGCCCTTTGCCTTTGCAGGACCGGATGCTACCTCGTGTGGTGATACCACTTTCCATTTCCATCTGACGCAATCCAATGCAGGTCATTATTTATCACTGCACTGGTCGGCCCCGGATGGAATGGGCCAATTCAAACCATCGGCAAGCACAGTTCATCCATTCTATTATCCTTCTCAAAGCGATGTCAATCAGGGGTTTGTTCATTTAATGGTTTCTGATAGCGGGGAGCTAGCCTGCAGTAGTGCTTTTGCATCCGATGTCATGAAACTGGTTTTTGATCCGATTCCGACCGTCAATGCCGGACCTGACCATACAATTTGCGCGGGTGAAACTGCTCAACTTACCGGCGATACTGCCCATGCGACTTCTGTTCAGTGGTACTCCCTTATCCAGGGCCAGGCGGGCTTTATCCCCGGAAATACCGTGATCAATCCTGTATATCATCCCAGCGCAGCAGAGGTGACGCAAGGATTTGCGACAATTATACTCCGGGCGACCGGTGCAATGACCTGCACCAACGACTTCCGGACGGATACGGTCATTATTTCAATTCATCCCCTTCCCTCGGCACATATTTCAGGGAGTACGACGATATGCGATGGTGATTCGGCCCTTATCACGGTAACGTTTCCTGACGGGACACCTCCCCGGAGATTCGTTTATACCGATTATATTCAATCATGGTCGGTAAGCGGGATCATGGGATCCTCTTACCAGTTCTACGTAAGTCCTGCAGCGACCTCGACCTATGTACTTGACAGTGTCTCGGATGCATTGTGCTCCAGTGTCAATGTTTCAGGATATGCTACGGTAGTTGTCATTCAGAGACCGATACCTTTCCGTATGACACCGTTGCAGGGATGGACCTATTGCCAGGGAGGCGACGGGATTTTGCTTGGACTGGAAGGAACGGAACCAGGCATCTTTTACCAACTAAAGTATGCAGGAACCACAGTGGATTATTTCACAGGGGATGGGTTGCCAAAGAATTTTGCATCGGTCACCCTTCCGGGCGAATACCGGGTATGGGCTTCCAGGATCTACGCACCCGGAGACAGTTGTCATGCCTGGATGGCAGACAGCATCGTGGTCACTGTGACACCCAAACTGAATGTTGGTTTCTCCGCGTCCCTGACCTGCCAGGGAGATTCGACACATTTTCATATATATGGCCCTGATATATACCGGATAAGGCACTGGAAGTGGGTATTCGGCGATGGACCGGATACACTCTCTTACGACACACCTCACGACACCACGCATCTTTATGCCATGTACGGGAATTATACCGTTTCCCTGACGATCTCCGACACGAATGGTGTCTGTGATACCGTTATCTATCACCAGATCAGCATTTCACCTCACCCCGTATCCTTTTTCGCTTACTCCTATCCGACCTGCCAGAACCAGGCGATCCTGTTCACGGATCTCTCTTACAACATTAACAGCAATTATAATGTGAAATGGAAATGGAACCTTGGGAACGGCACCATAATCACCGTTAACTGGCCAAACAACCCTGACTTTTCCTACATTTACAATGCACCCGGGACATATGCCGTTACGCTTACGGTGACCAACAATGACAGCTGCACGAATAGTTATACGCATGATGTGACGATACAACCTGCCCCCGTTCCAAATTTCGATTATACAACGGCCTGTGCAAATGAGACCACCCACTTTTCCGACCTGTCGCAATCCAATGGCGGGGGAAATATTGTGACCTGGTCATGGAATTTCGATGATCCGGGATCGGGAGTGAATAATACCTCCACCGATCAAAACCCTTCCCATCTTTATGTGACCGGCAATACTACCTATAATGTAAGGCTGATCGTGTTTACGAGTAACGGTTGCGGGGATACAATCGTAAAGCAGGTCCATATTTTCTCATCTCCTCTGGTCGATTTTATCTTTGATACTGCCTGCCTGAATCAACTGATCCATTACGATGCAAATTCGGGCGTCACATTGATCGATTCAATCACGGGCTGGTCATGGAATTTTGGTGACGGATCTGCAATTGTTCACAACCCGGTTACCACTTCCCATCTTTACGCAACTGCCGGTACTTTTATTACCACACTTACAGTGACAGATCTTCATGGTTGTCACAGCAGTATCTCGCACACTGTGATAGTTAATCCCTTACCCGTCGCCAACTTCACATGGTCGTCGCCTGTTTGTTTAGGCAGTGCGGTGCAATTCTCTGATTATTCATGGGTATCTTCAGGATATATTCAAAAATGGAAATGGGAATTCAATGATGGAAGCCCTGCACAAATTATTGTACTGCCATCCTCACCGGATATTTCACACACTTTCCTTGGCGCTTCTTTGAACCATACAGTAAGGTTGACAGTTTGGACGAATGACAATTGTTCTTCTTTTATCGATAAAACAGTAAACAGCGTCCCCGCCCCTGTTGCAAATTTCACCTTCAGTTCCGTTTCCTGTGCATCACTTTTAACACAATTTTCGGATCAATCACAGCCAAACGGCGGAGGATCTATCATTGGCTGGAACTGGAATTTTGGCGAACCTTCATCAGGGAGTTCAAACACATCAAACCTTCAGAATCCTTCGCATTATTTTGCCGGCGCCGGATTCTTTAATGTGACCCTCATTGTTACCAATGTTACCGGGTGCACGGACACCATCCTGAAAGTTGTTACGGTCAATCAACTGCCCCTTGCCAATTTCCAGGCAGATACGGTTTGCCTTGGAACACTCACCCAGTTTACCAACCAATCTGTTCCGAACGCTGCATCTATCATTTCCTATTCATGGGATTTCGGTGATGCAACCCTTTTCGGGACAATGCCCAATCCGGTGCATTTATACGCAAATCCAGGAATTTACTACGTCAAATTAACCATTATAAATTCAAACGGCTGTACAAAGGATACCACTAAACAGGTACTGGTGAATCCTTTGCCGGTTGCTGCTTACAGTTATTCAACCCCGAACTGCGTAGGAGCAAGTGTTTGCTATCTGAACCTCTCCACATTACCAGGTGGTTATTTTGGTTCTATCGTAAGATGGATCTGGAACTTTGGCGATGGTACAGGCGATTACAATATCAATTTCCCGGCTTCACCAAATATCTGCCACACCTTTGCCGGAGCTTCAACAACGCATACTGTTCGTTTGACAGTGAAGAGTTCCGATAGTTGTTCCGCGTATGTTGAACATGTGGTGAACAGCATTCCAGCGCCGATGGCAAATTTCTCATTTACCACGAATAACTGTGCTTCGCATATCACGCATTTTACAGATTTGTCCCAAACAAACGGAGGAGGCAACTTCATTTCCTGGAACTGGAATTTCGGGGATCCCGGTTCGGGATGGGCAAATACATCCGCCCAGCAGAACCCTGTGCATACCTTTGCTGTCGCCGGCACTTACAACGTAACCCTTGTAGTTGTGAATACAACCAATTGTGCGGATACCATTCTGAAAGTGGTGACTGTCAACCTGCTTCCTGTAGCTGATTTCACTGCAGATACTGCCTGCCAGGGTACACTGACCCACTTTACCGACAACTCAACACCCAATGCAGGGACAATGGTAAACTATGCCTGGGATTTCGGCGATGGGAATTTTGGGAATGGCCAGAATCCAACGCACCAGTACGCTTCTTCAGGAATCTTCTTTGTGAAGCTGACAGTCACAAACTCAAACCTTTGTGTGAAGGATACAACGCTTGCTGTGTTGGTATTACCACCACCTTTTGCCGCTTTTACCAACAGCACAAACAACTGCGATAATGATTCAGTCACCTTTACCGACCAGTCGTACACAACACTGGGTTATATTTACAGGTGGCACTGGGATTATGGGGATGGGCATACAGATGACTTTATAATTCCTGCCCCGCAGTATGTACTCCATCTATACAGTGGTGCTGGAACTTACAGTGTTAAGCTGACTGTTTATACAAACGACAGTTGTTCTGACCTGACGACTCATACTGTTATTGTGAATTCTTCACCGATGGCTAACTTTTCGGATGCGGTAGTACATTGCCAGAATTCTCCTGTTCAATTTACCGATATGACCCAGCAAAACGGAGGGGGAGCGATAATCACCTATAACTGGGACTTTGGTGATCCATCCTCCGGAGTTTATAATAATTCAACCGATCAGAATCCGCTTCATACCTTTGACACTGCAGGCATTTACCAGGTGAGGCTGATCGTTACAAATATCCACACCTGTAAGGATACGATCATAAAATCAATAACGATTGACCATCAACCCCGTGCAAAATTCACCACTGATACCGCCTGTCTCGGCAGCCCGACCTATTTCAGCGACAGCTCCATCGCTTACCAGGGTACCATAATGGTCAGGCATTGGGATTTCGGGGATCCGGCATCAGGGACCAACGATTCATCCAGCCTGGTTAATCCCAGTCATGTTTATTCCGCTTATGGAACCTTTAATGTAACCCTCACAGTCACCGATTCCCATTCCTGCCAGAAAGATACAATGGAACAGGTTCTTGTTAACCCGGCGCCTTCTGCCATGTTTGAGTTCGGAACAGCCTGCGTGCATGATTCCGTTACATTCACCGATCTTTCCATAGCCCCGGGAAGCATGGTTGTTGGATGGCATTGGAATTTTGGTGATAGTGATACATCAAACATTCAGAATCCGAAACATTCCTACCAGAACGCCGGAAATTTTAATGTTACACTCACCGTCACCAACCTTCAGGGATGTGTTGACAGTATTACGTTACCGATTGTCATCTATCCAAAACCTACGGCACAGTATATCTATTCTTCATATTACTGTCCGAAAGGCCGGGTCGATTTCCAGAGCCAATCCGATGGCAATGGCGTTCCGATTATATCCTGGCTATGGATATTCAAACCCGGTTATCAATCGATCCTTCCCAATCCGACATTTACATTCGACACCCTCGACAGGACATATCCGGTTACCTTGATTGTGACCAATGAAAACGGTTGCATGGATACCATCACCTATGATGTTTTTGTAAAACCCGGATACATCCTGACCTTTACCTATGATACCGTTTGCTTTGGTTCCTTTACCCAGTTCCATGCCATCAATCAGGCATCCGGGGATTCACTCTTTGTGCCGGTATGGCATTTTGATGATCCTCAATCCGGCCAGGATAATGTATCCTATGAATACAACCCGGTTCATCGCTTTACATACACTGACACATTTTATCGGGTGACCCTGAACTCCTGGGATTCGGATAATTGTCTGGATAGCACTTACAGGACGGTGTTCGTTTATAAACTGCCGGATCCGCTCTTCACCTTCGATACCATCCCACATTGCAGCGATACCAATGTTCTGTTCAAAAACCTGTCACTTGGAATGGGGGCAGCCATTGATACTGTCAAATGGTTTTATGGGGATGGCTCCACCCTGGTTCAGACAGGCACCGGGATTCATGACACCATCCATCATTACCCGGGATGGGGCAATTACCATGTAAAAATTGTTGTGATCAACCACCGTGGGTGCATCGATTCAACCTCACATACCGTCCCTGTATTTTGTATAAGATCGCAGTTCATTGAAAACGATACATTGCAATTATGTGCCAGAAACCGGGTAGCCTTTAACGACAGTTCAGCTCCTGTCAACCTTATCAATAGCTGGCGCTGGTACTTTGGCGATACCAAAACGAGAATGTACACCGTCTTCAAGGATACGATCATGCACACTTACGATACAGCCGGTATTTATAATGTCAGTCTGGTAGTAACATCATTGGTTAACGGGATCACCATCTCCGACAGCAGTATCCGGATTGTCAGGGTCAGGGTCAATTCAAAACCTGATTTCCTGGTATCCAATAACTGCTTTGGGCTTTCCACAAAGTTCACCAATACCAGTGACAGCCTGGGGTATCATATTGATTATTATGACTGGTCATTCGGCGATACGATCGTTCGTGATTCATCGGGGCTACAAACGATTTATCATAAATACCCGACTCCAAAAACCTATAATGTATGGCTTAAAATCAAAAATTCGCTTCAATGTTCAGATAGTGTGAAAAAAACAGTCAGGATCTATCATCTGCCCAATGCGAAATTCTGGGTTCCTGAAGTGTGTGCAGGAGAAAACCTGGCGGTAATTGACAGTTCGACCTCGCTCGACGGCGCCATCACAAAATGGCATTGGGGATTTGATGCCAATAATCCGGATGATACCATAAATACACCATCTCCGGTGCATATCTATCACCAGGAGGGTGTGGAGCATATATACCTGAAAGTAACCAGTTTGTATGGTTGTTCCGATACTGCAACCCGGTGGGATACCATTTATCGGAGCCCGGTAAGCTCTTTTATGGTTACCGACAATGTGGATGGAATTTCCGGGAAGATCCTGCTGAACAATAATTCAGTTTGCGACAACACCTATTACCGCTGGGATTTTGGTAATGGCCAGCATTCTACTGATAAGAGTCCAATCGTTAAATATTCTGCGGAAGATTCTTATACAATAAGCCTTATAACGCGTTATGGAACCCTGCATAAATGCTACGACACAGCCTTTTATGTTTATGTGGTGGTATTTAAGGGATTATACATCCCGAATGCCTTTGCACCCGACAGCCCTTCCCTTAACCCTGATCTTAAAGTGTTCAAGGCCATTGGAGTTGACCTGAAAGATTACCACATACAGGTATTTGATGTGTGGGGTCATGAGTTGTGGGAATCTTCCGAACTGGATACCATCCAGGGAAAACCAACGAAAGGATGGGATGGAAAATACCAGGGTAATCCTGTTGCTTCGGGAACCTATGTATGGAAAGTTACCGCCGTTTTCAAAGATGGCACTTCCTGGCAAGGATCGGATATCGGAAATGGAATAAAGGAGACCATGGGAACCGTAACCCTGATAAGATAATGACGAATGGCGAATGACGAATAAAGAATTATAGGAACAAGATAGATCCTCCGTCATATAAAGGACCATTAAATAACTCGATTACATCAATTAGGGTTTCTCCAAGAAAATCCTTCACCTTTTTTCCATCAGGATAACGATCCAGGCTGCCAAGGATAAAAATTTTATTGTCAAGAATTCCCATTGTTCCGCCGATAAACCCGTTTGGGAACCCTGGCAGCACAATTCCGTCAGGTGTTACGAGTATGCCGGTAAGCTGATGTTGCTGTAGTGCTTTGTGAATACCATGATCGGAAGTGATATAATGATCCTTGTTCAGAAACAAAAGGTTACACCGGGTGTACCCCTGTTTCACGGTTATTTTCTTCAGGTAATGACAATGCTCCAGAACCACCGGATCCGTATACTCAAGCCTGTGAACAAGATACTCCTCTGAAACCGCCGCGTTATAATGAATGTAAACAGAATGATGCAATTTATCTTTGTTTCGATACAGAGATGACTCACCAACTCGCCGGTTCACCAGCTCACCAACTTTTGTGTTCCCTCGTTCATAGCGTACACCATGTTCATCAAGGATCCTGTAATAAGTTTCCGGAAGATTTGGTGCTACGATCAATTCCGAAGGAGTTTTACAAAAAAACAGATCAGGATGACACGATATGGCCGGATAGGTAAGTTCCTCAGTAAAAAACTCCAGCAATTCCCCATATCCGGAGAGCTTTTCCTTCGCTTCGGCAGGAATCTTCTTGTCAACAATGATCAACATGGATTTTTCTCACTTCAATTGAGGGATCGCTCTTAAACCCAACTTTCTCAAATCGTTTTTGGAGCGCTTTCTTGTTCTGACCATAGTACCCGACAGCATGATTCAGTTCCAACGGGTTCACCGTGATTATAATGTTCCCGGATTTTTGATCATTAATTGCATGCATGATCCGGTCGTGCCAGATACTGGTCATCACAAGCTCCCGGAAAGAGGGATGAAACGGACCGACAACCAGTTCAGAATGGTCCAGTAAACCGTCGGAAGGATGCAAACCCATCCGGATGACAGGAATATCATGCTCTTCAAAAGCCAACAACACTGTCTTTGCTCTGTGGATCGCTTCTTCAAGGGTTAGAGGCCGGTATTTGCCCGCATTGAATAAAGTCTCAAGAGATGTGTCGCGAATGACAAGAACCGGGTAAACACGCACAAAATCTACATCCATCTCAATGAATTTTTCAACCGTCATCAGGTCTGTTTCTTCGCTGTCACCTGGTAATCCGATCATCATCTGGAGACCGAGTGAAAATCCACGCTCCTTGATCATTTTTGAAGCTGTTTCCGTATCTGAGGCAGTATGTCCCCGGAAAGCGTATGTTAGCACTTCATCATCCATCGATTGGGCGCCAAGTTCTATTGTCGTTACATGATATCATTTCAGGAAATCCAGGATTTCAGGAGTTATATGATCCGGTCGTGTGGAAAGCCGGATTCCTGCAACACTGCCTTCCTTCAGAAATGGCTGCAGAAGGCTAAGGTACATCTCCTGGGTTTTCAGCGGCAAACCGGTAAATGTACCCCCGAAAAACCCGGTTTCTATCGTGCTTCCATGACCAGGAATGGTGGATAGATACTGGTGGATGGTTTGCAATACCTCTTCCGGGGTTGGTAGATTTTGTCGCCCTGTAATCTTCTCCTGGTCACAGAAAATGCATTGGAACGGACAGGCGATACCGGGGATAAAGATTGGAATGGTATAATGTTTCGGCTTGCTTCCGGGTTGCTCTTTTACCATTTCCCCCAATGTATCTTTCTTGAGTCAAATTTATCTTTTGGAACATCTTCGCCTGTTGGATATCCGACAGGAATGACACAGAAGGGAATGATATGATCGGGAAGATGAAGAATGTTCCTCACATGGCTTTCCCTCTTGATGTAAGGATGAACGGCCGTCCAGACTGCTCCCAGGTTCAGGCTCTCGGCTGCCAGAAGAATGTTTTCGGTAGCAGCGGCACAATCCTGTTGCCATAAACCGGCCTTTCCTTCTTCGATGATAATGGATGTGTCTCCACAAACAATAAAAGCTGCCCCGGCAAAATAAAGCATTTTTGCGTAGGGTAATCCCTCTCCGAGTTGATTTAACATGTATCTGTCCGTTAGGACAATAAAAGCCCAGGGCTGCTCATTCCTGGCCGAAGGCGCTGCCATACCTGCTTTTACCATGATCATCAGATCATCTTTACTTACCGGTTTCTCAACGAAATGCCGCACGCTCTTACGCTGGAATATAATATCCAGAAAACCGGGATTTGAAGAATTCATATCGGATAAAACTAAAAACAAAGTAAAGGTACATCATTCCTGGCAGAATTGTCGGGAAGAATAGGTACAAATCAAAGTTATCGTATCAGAAAATTTCATAATTTTGCACGTTTTTTACGGCAATGTAACCGCAGAATAAAGCGCTGCATCCGGAAACACGATGAATCGATGAACACGAAGTATCCTGAATACGATAACCTTGACCTGACCCGCATCGGAAGAGAGATTGAAACCTGGTGGGAAGAGAATAAGATCTTTGAAAAAAGTCTGGCTCTTACCGCGGGAAAAACTCCCTTCATTTTCTATGAAGGACCACCCTCTGCCAATGGTAAACCGGGGATCCATCATGTCATTGCACGTGCCATAAAGGACATCTTTTGCAGGTACAAAACCATGAAAGGGTTTTATGTTCATCGCAAAGCCGGTTGGGATACCCATGGTTTGCCGGTGGAGATCGCTGTTGAAAAAAAACTGGGGATTACCAAGGAGGATATAGGGAAAACGATCACCGTTGAAGATTATAACAAGGAATGCCGCGAAGAGGTCATGAAATATAAGGACCTTTGGGATGACCTTACCGTTAAAATGGGTTACTGGCTGAATCTCAATGATCCATATATAACTTTTGACAATAAATATATTGAGTCGGTTTGGTACCTCCTGAGCGAACTGTATAAGAAAGATCTCCTTTATAAAGGCTTTACTATCCAGCCCTACTCTCCTGCAGCCGGTACCGGCCTTAGCGCCCATGAGCTCAACCAGCCGGGAACCTATAAAATGGTGAAGGATAACACGGTAGTGGCCCAGTTCAAGGTGATACGGGATGAAAGGTCAGAATTCCTTTTCAGGGATATTTCCGGAGATCTCTATATTCTTGCATGGACGACCACTCCCTGGACATTGCCTTCCAATACTGCGCTTGCTGTTGGGAAAGAGATGGATTATCTTGTAGTAAAAACCTTCAACCCCTATACTCATCTTCCGGAAACAGTTGTCCTTGCGAAAGTATTGCTGAACAGGTACTTTCCTGAAACCCATGCCGCACTGACACTGGAAGAATACCAACCCGGTCAGAAAAATATCCCTTATAAGGTTGTTGCTGAATTAAAAGGGGATGAATTGACAGATGTCCGTTACGAACAGCTTCTTCCATATGCCCAACCTGTTGATGGGGATGCATTCCGTGTAGTTACCGGCGATTTTGTGACCACCGACGACGGAACAGGCATTGTTCATATTGCTCCAAGCTTTGGCGCCGATGACTTCAGAACCGGAAAACAAAACGGGATTGGTTCCCTCACCCTCGTGGATAAACAAGGGAGATTCACGGAGGAGATGGGGGAATTTGCCCACAGGTATGTTCGGGCAGAGTACGACAAAGACTTTGATCCCGGGAAAGACACGCCGGTTGATGTGGATATCATTGTAAAGTTGAAGAAGGAAAATAAAGCGTTTAAATCAGAGAAATACGAGCATTCTTACCCGCATTGCTGGCGAACCGATAAACCCATCCTATATTATCCGCTTGATTCCTGGTTTATCCGGACTACTGCCTGCAAAGACCAAATGATTGCACTTAACAAGACCATCAATTGGAAACCAGAAGCCACCGGCACCGGTCGTTTTGGGAACTGGCTTGAAAACCTTGTTGACTGGAATCTGTCAAGGTCGCGTTTCTGGGGAACACCTTTACCGATCTGGCGGACAGAGAACCGGGATGAAGAGAAGATCATCGGATCGCTCGAAGAACTGAAAACGGGGATTGACAAGGCAGTCGCGGCCGGTTTTATGGCTTCAAATCCATTGGGTCATTTCATTCCGGGAGATATGTCGGATGAGAATTACAACTCATTCGACATCCACCGGCCATTTGTAGATGATATCCTCCTTGTTTCAGAGAAGGGAGAAAAGATGTTCCGCGAGCCCGACCTGATCGATGTCTGGTTTGACTCAGGCGCCATGCCCTATGCACAGTATCATTATCCTTTCGACAAAACCAGGAAACTGGAGGAATATTTCCCGGCCGATTTTATTGCAGAAGGGGTGGATCAGACCAGGGGATGGTTCTATACCCTCCATGCAATTTCCGTGATGCTGTTCGATTCGGTTTCCTTTAAGACCTGTGTTTCCAATGGTTTGATCCTGGATAAGGAAGGAAATAAGATGTCGAAAAAACTCGGCAATGCCTTAGATCCTTTTGAGACCATCGCAAAATATGGCCCGGATGCAACCCGCTGGTATATCATCACTAACTCACAACCCTGGGATAACCTGAAATTTGATCTCGAGGGCATCACGGAGGTTCAGCGTAAGTTCTTCGGAACACTTTATAATACCTATGCATTCTTTGCCCTGTACGCCAATATTGATGGTTTCATATTCAAGGAAAAGGATGTTCCGGTTGAACAGCGTCCCGAGATCGATCGGTGGATCCTTTCCGAACTGAATTCGCTGATCCGGTCGGTTGATGAATTTTACAGCGATTATGAACCCACCAAAGCCGGCAGGGCCATTTCAGATTTTGTCGATGAGCACCTGAGTAACTGGTACGTAAGATTAAGCAGGAGAAGATTCTGGAAAGGAGAGTACACATCCGATAAAATTTCTGCCTTCCAAACCTTATATAAATGCCTGGAAGCCATTGCTCAGATGATTTCACCGATTGCTCCTTTTTTTGCAGAACGGTTGTTTAACGATCTTAACAATATTACAGGCCGTTACCAGGTGGAATCGGTTCACCTCACAACTTTCCCGGTGGATGATCCGGAACTGATTGACAAATCACTGGAAGAACGGATGGAACTGGCTCAGAAGATCTCTTCGATGGTACTTTCCCTCCGGAAAAAAACAAGCATCAGGGTTCGTCAGCCATTGAACAAGATCCTTTTGCCTGTATCCGGCGATCACCTTAAAATCCAGATAGAATCGGTGAAGAACCTGATCCTTTCAGAAGTCAACGTGAAAGAATTGGAATACATTACCGATGCTGCTGCTTTCCTTGTGAAACGGGCAAAACCCGACTATAAAAAACTGGGACCGAAATATGGGAAGCTGATGAAGCCGATTGCAGAAACAGTGACCAATTTTACCAGGGATGAGATCGCAAAACTGGAATCGGAAGGACAACTTTCATTTTCTGTCAATAATTCCGAAGTAATCATTTTAATGGCAGATGTTGAGATCATTTCTGAGGATATCCAGGGGTGGCAGGTTGCGAATATGGGCAATCTTACCGTAGCGCTTGATATCACGATCACCCCTGGTTTGTGGGAAGAAGGATTAGCCAGGGAATTGGTTAACCGTATTCAGAACCTCCGCAAGGATAATGATTTTGAGGTAACTGATAAAATCAGTGTCAGGCTGATGAGCAGGGTAGAAATTAATTTGGCCGTTCTCAATAATTTATCTTACATTTGTTCCGAAACTTTAGCACAATCTTTCGACATTGTTGATTCGCTGGATACTGAGGAAAGAGTAGCCATTGAATTGACTGACGCACTATCAACGTTCATTTCGATCCGAAGAATCGGTGATACTTAAACGACATGAAAAATATTCTTGTCGTTATTTATTTAATACCGCAAACCTCATAAAGGGTATAATATTACAAAACTTAGAAGATGAAAAAGAAGGAAATCTTTCCTGAGAAAGTAAAAACAAGGTATTCTGATGAAGAGTTGGATGAATTCAAGCAGATCATTTTAAAGAAGCTTGAAAAGGCTCACAGTGACCTGACCCTGCTTACCGAGTCGTATACTACAGGCAATGAGCACGACACTAATGATACATCCCCTACTTTCAAGGTTCTTGAAGAGGGATACCAGGTATTTTCGAAGGAAGAAAACAGCAAATTTGCAGCACGTCAATCAAAATTTATCAAAGCGCTGGAAAATGCTTTGATCAGGATTGAGAACAAAACTTATGGCATCTGCAGGGTGACCGGGAAGTTAATTCCTAAAGACCGGTTACGCATCGTTCCTCATGCAACGCTTAGCATTGAAGCAAAACGTCAGCAGGTTCCCATACATACTCCGCCTCCCTCTGCCCCTACATTCCTGAACTCTTAATCCGGAACTACAAACTGAATAAATCACCAATTCGATAGGAACATTGAAAAAAGCTGTCATCATCATCGTTCTGATCCTTATCTGTGACCAGATTTTGAAGATTTGGGTGAAAACACATATGACGCTTGGCCAGAATATCTGCGTTTTTCCACACTGGTTCTATATCCATTTCACAGAAAATGAAGGCATGGCCTTCGGGATGAAACTCGGCGGGAACTTTGGAAAACTTTTCCTGAGCCTGTTCAGGATTGTTGCAGTGATCATCATCGGGGGCTGGCTTTATAAAACTGTCCACAGGAAAGAAAAAGTCAGCAACGGGCTTATCTTCTGCATCTCCCTGATACTGGCAGGAGCCATAGGCAATATTCTCGACAGTGCATTCTATGGGCTGATGTTTAGCGAAAGTTCATTTATTGAGGTGGCAAAACTATTCCCCACCGGTGGTGGTTATGGATATCTCTTACATGGGAAAGTGGTGGATATGCTTTATTTTCCATTGATAGAATCCCATTACCCTCATTGGGTCCCATTTGTTGGTGGGGATGAATTTATTTTCTTCCGCCCGGTTTTCAACATCTCTGATTCTGCCATCACAACCGGTGTGTTCCTGCTGATCATTTTCCAGAAAAGATTCTTCAGATCCCTGCCACAAAGCATAGGGGCAGATATTACTCAGAATCATAAAGAAGGATTCTGAAAGTTACGATTGGATGATTTACCTGACTCTTATGGGTGTTCCGATCCTGAGCCGGCCGGTATTCCTGATCTTATTCATTGCGCAGATCGCTTTGATGCTGGTTTTATACCTCTTTGCAATTCTTCCAAGCGTATCCCCCGGTTTGATTTTATAGATTACTGCAGTCCCATCATAATCGGCAGGATAAAAAGCGCTTTTTGTAATGCAGAAGGTATTTGTGATCAGTTTCTGGTTTTCGTAATCAATGATCTTCTGCGGATCAAGCGGAGTATCCATGTACCGGACCTCGAAATGGAGATGCGGAGCCCGGCTTCTTCCGGTAGATCCTCCAAGCCCAATCAATTCACCGGCTTTTACGATCTGGTACTCCTGCACCTTGATTTTCGAAAGATGGGCATAATAGGTTTCAAGTCCGTTGAAATGTCTGATTATAACCAGGTTCCCGAATCCGCCATGATTGTATTTTGCATACCGGACAACCCCGTTAAATGCGGCCTCCACGGTATCACCCCGCTTCAAACCGATATCAAGACCTTTATGTACATATGTAAACCCACGGAATAATCTCCCGTATCTTGGCAACACGAAAGGCTTGTCAGTTGAAGTCAGGGTAACGGTCGTGTCGTGAATGGAATCAGGTACAAGCTGGTGGATAAAGCACTGTGTTGTACACCATTGGTGTGAGGTGATCCCCGTTGTATCATCTTCAATACTCAGCATTACCGGCTCATTCTGAATATATTCCCAGGTAAAATTTTTATACAGGATCACAACTCCTTTTGATGATACAACAGTATCAGCAATTGATGCAGCCTCTTTTTGGGCAAATCCTGAAAATCCAGGAACTACCATAAACAGCAAAAAGACACAGATAACATTCCTCATATTAAACAGGTTACATATATAAAAAGAATCACTATCAGGTACAAATCTACACTTTTTGGGTGACCCCCGAAAGAAAAAGTTGGTTCAGGTGACAGAGTTCTTTTATCTTTGCAAAAAATTTCAAGAAGAGATGCAGCAAAAGAAAGTTGGCCGTATCGCGCAGATCATAGGGCCGGTAATTGATGTTGTTTTTGATGAGGATGTAAAGCTTCCTGATATCTATGATGCACTGGAAGTGATCAATAATGAAGGGAACCCGATCATCCTCGAATGTCAATACGATATCGGCGAGAACAGGATCCGCACCATTGCCATGGACTCAACCGATGGGTTATGCCGGGGGAAGGAAGTTACAGCAAAAGGAGGTCCGATTTCAATGCCCATCGGGGATGAGATCCGGGGCCGACTTTTCAATGTGATCGGTAAACCGATCGACGGACTCGGCGAGCTTTCTACCACGGAATCATACCCGATCCACAATGATCCTCCAAAATTCGAAAATCTGACCACACAGAAAGAGGTGTTATTTACAGGAATCAAGGTAATCGACCTCATTGAACCTTATGCAAAGGGTGGAAAAATCGGTTTGTTCGGTGGAGCAGGTGTGGGAAAAACGGTCATCATCATGGAGTTGATCAATAACATCGCTAAAAAATATGCGGGGCTTTCCGTTTTTGGAGGCGTTGGTGAGCGGACAAGGGAAGGAAATGACCTGTTGCGAGAAATGATCGAATCGGGCGTTATCAGGTATGGAAAAGCTTTTCATGAAGATATGGCAAAGGGGGGTTGGGACCTTTCCCTGGTTGATCATGAAGAGTTAAAAAAATCACAGGCTACACTCGTGTTCGGGCAGATGAATGAACCTCCCGGTGCTCGTGCACGTGTTGCGCTTTCAGGTTTAACGCTTGCAGAATATTTCCGCGACGGTGACGAACAATCCGGAGGACGGGATATCCTTTTCTTCATTGATAATATTTTCCGTTTTACCCAGGCCGGTTCTGAAGTTTCCGCATTGCTTGGAAGAATGCCCTCTGCTGTTGGATATCAACCTACCCTTGCCACTGAAATGGGTATGTTACAAGAACGTATCACTTCGACCAAAAGAGGTTCCATAACCTCTGTACAGGCAGTTTATGTGCCTGCCGATGACCTGACCGATCCGGCGCCGGCAACAACCTTTGCTCACCTTGATGCAACAACGGTACTCGACCGTAAAATCTCCGAACTTGGTATTTATCCTGCCGTGAATCCCCTCGATTCAACTTCACGCATCCTTTCCGCTGCAGTTGTAGGTGAAGAGCACTATAATACTGCCCAGAACGTCAAGAAGATCCTTCAACGATACAAAGAGCTTCAGGATATCATCGCCATCCTGGGAATAG
The DNA here is from genome assembly GCA_026391355.1 of Bacteroidota bacterium. GTDB lineage: Bacteria > Bacteroidota > Bacteroidia > Bacteroidales > FEN-979 > CAIYUC01. The sequence continues at coordinate 16,541 of JAPLDH010000023.1, forward strand.
ATGAACTTTCTGATGAAGATAAACAAATTGTGCATAGGGCACGCCGTGTTCAACGTTTCCTTTCCCAGCCTTTCTTTGTTGCTGAACAGTTCACCGGAACACCGGGTGTATATGTGGATATTGAAGATACGATCAAGGGATTCAATATGATCATGAACGGTGATGTGGATGAATATCCCGAATCAGCTTTCAACATGGTAGGTACCATCGAAGAGGCCATCGAAAAAGGAAAGAAGATCCTGGCTGAAAGCAAATAACCACTGAAACAATGAAGGTCGATATCATTACTCCCGACACGATCCTTTTCTCCGGCGATGACGTTCACCTCGTCCAGTTACCGGGAATTGACGGTTCCTTTGAGATTATGAACCACCATGCCCCGCTCATTTCGGTTTTGAAAAAAGGGAAAATCAAGATAGAGGCAGATGGACAGAGTCCCCGGTTTTTTGAAGTAAAGGGGGGAGTTATCGAAGTAGCAAACAACAAAGTTCTCGTTCTGGCAGAATAGTTGAGGATTTTTAACGGTAAAAAAAACCCGGAAAATTATTGAATTTGCCGGGTTTTTTTCTTTTCTATGGTTCCCTCCCCTGTTTTGGGGAGTCTGCCTGCCGGTAGGCAGGGGCAAGGGAGGGGGCATCCATTACCTGTTAATAGAATTTCAGGCGATTGTCTGAGATGGAAGCTGCTTTTTTCAATGCATCAAATGCAGCGCTCGAAACACGTGATACAAAATTTGTCATCATCTGATTTCTTTCAACTGAATAATCCTGTTTGGGAGGAGCCGGAATCACTTCATCGATGAGGACAAAATAAGCACCGAATCTTCCTTCCAGCGGGCCGTGGACCACCCCTTTATTCATATTAAAGAGCTGGCCTAAAATTTCTGCTTCCCTGCTTATGGCTGAAGTACCATATCCACCGAAAGTAATCCTTGCAGTGTCAACCTTTGATCTGAATTGAGTGGCTAGGGAATACACATCTTTTGTGACCATAAATGACTTGGCCATTTTGTCAGTCAGTAATTTCACCTTCACTTCATTTTTTACGGCAGGGGTTAATCTGTCCTTTACTTTTTCCAGCGCTAACGTGCCCTTTGGTAATATATTCTTCAGCACTACCACTACATATTTCCCGCCAAGATCAAACACCGGGGAAACTTCTCCCACCTGGGTTTTCTCAGCATAAGCCCAACGAACAACTTCACGAACATTGGTAAGCCCATTGATGTTATTGTCCATCTCTTTCAATGACTGGGAACTCTTTTTCTGAAGTCCTTTCTCAACAGCGGCTTTGTCAAAAGCTTCGGCAGTCCGGTTCTGTCCGGCAAAAGCGCTGGCTTTAATATAAGTATCCTGGTAAGTCTGGTTACTCGGAGCAATCTGACGCTGAATATAGGCAATCCTGACCTTCTTCACAGGTGGCGTTTTATCAGTGAGCTTGAAAATAGCATATCCGACAGGTGTTTCAATGATCTTGATTTCACTGACTTTCATATCCAGGCCGTTCTTGAAAAAGAGCCAGTAATTTGCATTGCCGTCAGCAAACCATTTAAGGTCGCCGCCGTCATCCTTTGCTGTAGGGTATTCTGAAAGCACTTTTGCCGCCTGGGGAAACTGATCGGGAACTTTCTTGAGGATCACCAGCAGACTGTCAGCTTTTTTCTTTGCCTGTTCTTTGGTTCTTTTGACACTTTCGCTGACTTTTGTTCCTTCCCATGTGATAAGGATCATACTTGCTTTCATTGAATCCGGACGATCCTGGATGTTCATGACCTTGGCCATATACCAATTCATATTATCCTGGAACGGAGGAATAAAAGAACCTGAAGGGTTAGAGAATGCAAGGGAATCAAGCTTACCCTGCAATTGTCCTTTTTTCATGTACGCGCTGTCGTATTTCTTATCCGAATTGGCATTAACATAGTCAGGAACATCTGAAGTAGAAAGAAAATCCTTATAAATGCTCTGGACATCCTCGAAAATCCTTTTTTGGTCAATGGGTGATGGAGCCACTTCAAATGTTACATACTCAATATCGCGCGCAGCATCAGGCTGATCAAAAAACTGTTTGTATTCATTATAATAATGCTGATAATCGGCATCGGTCAATTTAACATCATTGTCAGGTATCTCCTGGTAACTGGGAGCCACATCCCTGATCTTCAGTGCCTCCGTTTGGCGGATGTACTCTTTCTTCAGAAAAGCTTTCGGGATATAATATCCCTTGGCAAGAAGATTATCATATTTGGCCTGGATCCTTTCCTCTTTGATTGCTTTTTCAAACCTAAGCCATTGTTCCTTGGCTTTGGGCTCCATCTTGTCGAGGTTCTTGAGATAGTTAAGTACCATACCAGGATCGTATAATCCCGTTTTCGGATCTTTAAAATATTGAAGGATATAACGATGAGGGTTTTTCCCCTGTACCTGGTCAAACAATTCCTCTGGAGAAACCACCAGCCCCAATTCATCATATTGCTTGTTCATCAGGATATCCCTGACCATAGTGGTCCAGGTATTTTCCCGGATATTGAACGTCTGCTCTTCCGTAATCTTTTCATTCCCTGCATTTTCCTTTTGTAATGCCAGAGCTTGTTCAACTTTTGAATTGAAATCGCCGGATGTTATTGCTTCTCCACTTATTGAACCAATATCATTGGTGCCTTTGTACCTTTTTTTTCCGAAGTCCCCAATCACAAATGCCGCGATGGCAACACCAATAATGATTACAGCTAATCCTGAATGTTTCCGTATTCTTCCAATAATCGCCATTATTCTGTTATTTAAAATAGTTTGCAAAACTATATAAAATTCCCGAAAGTACAAAAGCTTCGGAGAAAATCAGATGGAATCCTTTCTGACAGTCATTTCACCTGTAAGATGTGTAAAAGTATAATTTGTGAAAGATTCATTCGATTCCAGTCCTTCCACATAAAAGACTTTATCAGATGTTGTAATTTTTGACTTTACATCACTGTAAATCCTGGCTTTCTTCTCATCCCAAAAAAGATGCTCCGTGTTGAGTTGCTGATTTTTAATCTCATTCCTCACAACAACATTTCCCCTGGCTTCCATCATTTTGATATTTTCCATTCTTTTTCCCCAGGCACCGGTGATGGTAGTTTCCACGCGCATGGCTGAATCATAAATAAAAACCTTGAATCCTTGCGGGAATTCCATCCTCGGATCTTCCCCTTCATACCGGTTGATCAGGGGGCTGAATAGTTTAGCCTGAATTTTGCCTGAATCGCTGAAAGTTACTTCAATGGTCTTAGCCGACATCACCGGCGCTGTATATTCATGCACAATGTCATTGACCGTTTGCAGGTCATTTCCACAACCGGAGAAGAATATGGCATAATGGAAAAGGAATAAAACCAGAACCGGAAGAAAAAGCCGATGGTTTCCCGGGGTTAGAAATACTTTCTTTTTACAAACCATCTTTCGTATATGGAGAAACCAACAACAAATCTGAAATAGGTTTCCTGGATAAGGCCGTTATTGGTTGTGCCCATCGAACCCCACTGTATCCCGAGGTTCAGCGCTGTTTTCATTCCACGTAACGGCAATCCGATACCTGCGCTGATGGCATATTCGGTCAGCATTTTTCCCCTGAGTTGCAGGTAGGAGTTATCATAAAGAAACCCGATCCGGTAACGGATCCTTTTCAGATAGTTGTTATAATTATTCAGATCGGGGAGGAATTCAGCGCCCACGCTTATCTGGTAACTATCAATCAGCGAATCACTCCGCCCGAATGCTGTAAACTTACTCCAATCCTGCCATTTGGAATCGATACCGATCACCCATTTGTCCGTCTTCTCAAGTGAAATGCCTCCACCAAGCATCATTGGAATAAGAAAGGTACCTTTTTCACCCTCGGCTTTCTCAATGGTATCCCTGACATGTTCAGTACCGTCAGCACCAAGGAAAAACGTCTGGGCAACCATATCTGTTTTCGCCCTGACTTTCGTTTGGGGAGCAAAAACAGCCCCGGCTATCAGGTGCAAATCGTCTTTGAGACGAAAGGAATACTGTACTCCGAAATTGAAATAGAAATCGCTGATGGTGATATTATTGTCAACCTTAAAATTTGACAGGTATAATGAATCAGGATAAAGAACAGTTGCTTCCCTGTTCATCGAACCAAACAGGTACGACGCATTCATTCCGACAGAGAGGTTTTTAAATGGCCGGAACCCGTTTCCCCAAAAAAACCGGTTAATTCCGCCCGAACCCGAATAAAGACGATCGACAATCCCCACATCCGTTATCGTTTGCTGGTTCAGGATGTTGTACCCCACGTCACTGAATGGGACAAGTCCCAGACTGGTTCTCCACCAATGTGTTACAGGCATCCCGAAAAGAATGTGCGAAAGAGAGGTATAATTCCGGCTTTGTGACTGAAGAGTGGAATTCAGGGTCACAAAATTACTGATGAAAGCTCCCTCAAAAAGGAAGGATGTTGAGTCAAAAGCAGTGTACGATGCAGGATTACAATAATTGATATGTAACGGACTACGCATTCCTACACCAGTTTCGCCCATCGAGAAGTTCCAGGCATTATTGTTCCCCGCAACATCACCCAATCCAAAACGGGAATAAGGTGATGCGATCCGGATCTGCGCAAAACTATTCACCGGGATCATTGGGAATATGAGCAGGAATGAGAAGAGTAATTTTTTAACCATTTCAGACATTAAAAACAAGTATTTCATGGAGTCCCTGAAGGACAATATTTGGGCTTGCAAAGATGCTAATTTTTAACAACTTATTAAAATAGATCAGATCTCCCCCGCCGAGGATGACTTTTAACCCAGGGTATTTTTCCCGGTAAAGAGAAGCAAACCATTCCATTTCAGATACTATTCCGTGAATAACACCCGCTATTATCGACTCTTTGGTATCCATACCCAGGGGGTCCACAAGGCCTTCTTTACCGGTAAAGCTTAATAACGGCAATTTACCGGTAAAAGTATGCAATGACTGAAATCGCATCTGCATACCGGGCGAGATTGCACCGCCGAGAAACTCTTTTTCAGCGCTGACCAGATTATAGGTTATACAGGTTCCTGCCACAATGATCAGCACATACTCACCGGGAAACAAGGAAGCTCCGGCAACAGCCGCAGCCAGCCGGTCCTTCCCCAACTCCTTTGGGGTCCTGTAAAGATTGACCACTGGAATCGGCGTTTCTTCAGTTAGCTCGATAAACCGGAAGTTAGTTTTCAACCAACGGGTCAGGAATAATGGATGCCGGATTACACTAGAAAGGATACAGGCTTCAATTCCCGGGATTTCCGCTGCAAAAGACTGAACAATTTTTAAGGAAATTTTCTGACAGGATGCAACTTTATAAAGAGAACCATCAGGATTTGTCAATGCCATTTTTTTATTGGTATTGCCAAGATCGAGGATCAGGTTCATAATGCAATGTTAAGTTTTAGGATAATACCAAGAATCACCATAGTAAGGGTCCCCCAGAACAGCCAACCCCATTCAATGCTGACCTCACGGGGGTTTTTACCATAATGTTCTGATGGATAATTGTTTGCACGTATCCACAGGGGAATCAGCAAAAGCAACATGGAAAGGTTTACCCCTGTTTCAAGCGCAGAAAAATCAGGCAATGACAGTAAGATGATCACTATATTTCCAAGGATGAACGGGAAAATTACCTGGTTGACAAGATAGGGCCGGTGGATGGCCTTGTTAAAGTCAGTAAAATACATCTTTGACGAGGAGAGGAACATTTTGTAGTAACGTGATCCAAGGAAGATCATTGCTCCGGCTGTGAGCAAGCCAAGAGCCCACAGATAAAGACGGTTGGGAAAAACAAACCCAATGGCAGCAGCACATCTTCCGTAGATAAAGGAGCCGAAAAATAATCCGCCCAAAATATATGTCACAGCCTGGTACATGACCCACAGGAAGAACATCCGCTGGTATCTTGAATATTTCCAGTTCTTCGTGTAACGCATGTAACACAATATAGCAATTATGCAAACCAATACAGGTCCGATCCCATACACCCCGAATTCCGATCTTTTTTTCCATTGCCGGCTTGTAATCAGGAAATCAATGGTGTTAAAATGAATGATGGTATGGATGTTAAACCAGGATGCAGCAAATGCAGTAACGAACTGGCTGAAAAAGATGATGATGAAATAAGAAAGCAGGAACAGCAGGGTGGAGTTCAATGTAATGATCACATAGCTGGAAGAGAAGACAACCGAATATCGTGAAAATGAACTCTTGAAATTTTTGACTCCCCCGGATATTCTTGACTTGAAATGCCTGACTTTTGATCTTCTTGGAAGAACCACTTCATCGGGTTCAAATTGTAATTGTTTCCGCATATGGGTTATAAAGAAAATGAATTACCTATTTTATACAAAAATAAGGACTAAAATAATATGATCAGGTATTAATCATTATTTTTCTCAGATTTTATAAACGCAAACCGGGGGAGCAGTTTAAATCCCTCAAAAAATTGGGAGGTCTATAAATTCCTTTTATAAGTTGAAAAAATGTATTATTTTTGCGCCCTTATTTTAAGGCGTCGTAGCTCAGATGGTAGAGCAGAGGACTGAAAATCCTTGTGTCACTGGTTCAATTCCAGTCGATGCCACAAAAATATTGACCCTGAACATTGATTATCAATTTGTTCAGGGTTTTTCATTTTTCAATTGTGGTACTATTGTGGAACATTTAATACCATATAGGCCGGTATTAATCATTTTTAGCGTGTCCATCTACATCCGCAAGGCACTGAGGGATATTTCTATACCGATGGATATCAAAAAAAGGATACCAATCGGGATTCAGGTTTATTCAAGAAAATAATATTTTTTTAACCAGATTTTAAACATGGGGTCAAGAAATACACCCGTTCCCTGCATAGTATCAATGATCTCCTTATCAATCAAAGCCGTTTTTATCCTGCTTACATTTGCTGATGTTCCAAGCTGGTATTTTTGGATGGTCTCTTTTGAACTAAAACGGGGTTCTTCGTTGATCATAGCCCTGAGATAATTTACCTGTGTCGTACTGAGTGATTCTGTAAGATTTTGAAATAATAGACTAAGCTGTAACGTGAGCGAATCCAGTGATTGATCAATCACCTGACCGGTCATTATATTATCGCATCGCAGCCAGCACAATTGTGCCAGTTGCTGAACATAATAAGGATGATTGTCAACCAGTGTTGCAATCCGATAGGATTGCTCAGGGGCGATTTCTTTGCCTGTTGCATGAAACCGTTCTGTAATATATTTTTCCCAGTCTTTTGTGGAAATTTTTTCAATGAACATCAGATCCCCGAATTTATAAAAAGGCATAGATGGCGATGTAAAAACTTGTATTAGCATGTGGCGTTTACTTCCAAATAAACAATACGACACATCATGATGTTGTTGCCAGTGAGAACGTAATTGTTTTTGAAAAGCTACTGTATCATTGTAAAATCCAATATTCTGGAATTCATCAATGCAGACGATTATTTTCCATCCTTTTGATTTTGCAATCTGTTGAGGAAGATCCAGTATTTCGTCCGGTTGTTTTTTAACCTCACTCCAATTCAATCCAAGGGAAAATTCCTGAAAATGATCGGGAGAGAAGCTGATCTTTGGAATCCATTGTTTGAAAAAATCCTTTGTGAAAGAAATAATTTCCTGAAGTTTTGTGGTAGTTCCCCTGATAACCTGTTCTGCCATCTTGCGGTAAAAATCTTCTTCAGACCGGACATTGAACAGGTCGATGGAAATAATCTTTATTTTCTTATTCTCCTGCATGACCACGCGGGAGACTTTTTGCATCAGGGATGATTTACCCCATCGCCTTGGAGAGATCATGATTGTGTTGATGCCGGACATGAAATTGTTTTTCAAACGGATGATCTCTTCGGTCCTGTTGGTGAAATCGTCCCCCGAGGCTAGTTTCCCGAATATAAAAGGTGTTTCCATAATCTGTTATTTTGTACAAAGATAGCTAACATATTTGTAACTAACAAACATGTTACTAATCAGGTTGTGAGATTTGCATAAAGTTTCATCAGGAATCCACTTTTCACCGGATATCAGATCGTGTGGATCCCCTTGGAGGAAGCACCTTTAACGCCCCGCATGCATAACCCAATCTGCCTTTTCATCCCCATAGTATTTTGTTTGAAAGATCAAATCTTTAGCCCAAAATATAAAGACAAATATGACTTTTCGGAGTGGACTCATTATTTAAAACAACTATCAAAACAGCAAAAACCTAAAATCGGAATACCTTTGTCATTACTAATTCAATTATTGCAAATAGCAAGAAACTTTGGAAAGAAAGACCTATATGATCAAAAAGAACAAACTTGACAAATCATTTGGATCAGTTGGAACTTCCGCTGGGGTGTTCTTGTTCATTGCTGGGGTAATCATTACATACTTTTACATTTCGGGACTAATCTTGGTGCTGCTTGGAGCCTTCTTTGGATTTACTTCCACGAGCACGCTGATCGATTATGATAAAAAGCGGGTTAAGTTTTCAAACGATATATTCGGGATTATTAAGATTGGCAAATGGATTAATATCGAGTCCGATATGAAGATTGGGATTAAAAAATCAGATGTTACCTGGCGAGCATACGGAGCAAGTAATCAGGCTATTGATGTTATTGTTAAAGATTTCAGGCTCATCCTTTTTGATTCTGACAACAAAGAGATCATGCAGATCAAAAAAACAGATTCGCTTGATGCAGCTAAAATAGAACGTGAAACACTGTCTAATAAATTGGGATTGTGTATAGTTGTACCACATTATAAGACATAAAACTGGAACAAGAAAAATCATGAAACCAAAAGATAAACCGAATCAGGGAATGTACGATGCTTGGCATGATGACCCCTCAAATTGGAAGTTGGGCATCTTCTATTTTAATAAGCTGGACAAACGAGTTTTCATGCCTAAAAGAATTATGGGTTTTGGGTGGACAGTAAACTTTGCACATCCATATTCGTATCTGACCATGTTGGGATTGATCATCATACTTATTCTATTCGGGTTCTATTTGCATTGATAACCAGTTAATAATTAATGGAAGCATGGGAATTACCTTTACACATGTTAACCGAAAAATAGTGAGAATAAAATGAAAGTAGATGTAGAATATCTGGAATTTATGTGGTCGATGCGGCACTTCTTAATAACGTGCGGTGACATAGAGGGGAAATCAAACATAATTGCAGTCAGTTTTTGTATGCCCATATCAAAAGAGCCCCCACTTATTGCTTGTGCCATTGGGAAAAAGTCTTGTTCGTCCGAACTGATTAAGAACAGCAAAGAGTTTATTGTCAATGTTCCGCTTGTGGAGCTAAAACCGCAAATATATTATTGCGGGTACCATTCGGGATATCAAGTGGATAAATTTAAAGAAACGGGATTAACACCCCAACCAGCACGAAAAGTGAAAGCCCCTGTTATTGACGAGTGTATGGCTCATATGGAATGTAAGGTCACTCAAATAATTGAAACAGGCGATAAAAACCTGTTCATAGGTGAGGTTGTAGAAGCGTATGCGGAAGAAACTCTTGCAAAGGGAGAAAGAAAAACCGAATATGCACAAGGTGATTTCCCACGGAAAGTATACGGTACAAGATTTAAAACGCAATAGTTCACAATGGTTTGGGAGTGTTTGCGGTTCTTCATATTGACAATCAACCGCAATGGCAGGGCAGAATCGAAAAACTCACCATAATTGAAATAACATGAACGAGAGAAAAGGCATATGGTTCGTTTTATACCATTGTTCGACACCCTTGAAATTCATGCAAAAGCGGCTGTTGCCTTTGCCCTTTCTACAGAAAAAAGTTAATGAAAATTCATCGGATAAAACTGAGGATTATAAAAAATGAGTAATAAAAACATTCCATTTCAAACCATAAATTGGTCAGACATTACTAAAACAGAGCACAAAGGCGAAACAGGAATTTCATATTGGCAGACGACTCAATTTGAAGGACTACGGATTAGAATAGTTGAATATTCCAAGGGTTATGTCGCTGATCATTGGTGTCAGAAAGGACATATTGTGCATTGTTTGGAAGGAGATTTTGTGAGCGAACTCAAAGATGGTAGCAAATTTATTTTAACAAAAGGGATGACCTATGTGGTTTCCGATGAATTAAGTTCGCATCGTTCAGTTGCAGAAAACGGAGTAAAATTATTGATTGTTGATGGGGATTTTTTGAAATTTATTAACCTTAAAACTACAAACATGAATCACAATAAAATTATTCCCAGCCTTTGGTTTAGCAATGATGGTGGCAACATTTCAAAAGTTGTTGATTATTACAAAACTATTTTTGGCAGCGATTTTGAAAAAGGAGACATAGTGCCTCTTGGCGAGACACCCAGTGGAAATACTGAAATTTGTGAAGTGAAAATTTTTGGACAAAAGTATTCGTTGATGAGTACTGAAAAAGAACATCATCCATTTAATGACGCATTAGCGTTGACTATCAATTGTGAAGACCAAAAAGAGATTGATAAATTTTGGAATTATTTCACCCACGATGGTGAAGAATCACAATGTGGCTGGTGTATAGATAAATATGGACTTCGCTGGCAAGTGTTGCCTGAGAATTTTGGTGAACTGATGAGTAAACCCAATTCATGGGAAGTAATGATGTCGCAGAAGAAGATTGTGATTGAGGAATATTTAAAATAAACAACAAACCGCCAGTAACGGCTCATACCCAATTCGGGTTTCAGAGGTAGGCAAGGCTTGTATCGTGTGATACAGACGTACCCACGCAATCTTGCACTGGGCATAGCCGCAGCCGTTAACGGTCATTGTATCGGAATTCAAAGCAGACACACAACTAATAGTAAAAATATGAAGGTCTTGTAAGTAAATTAAAATAATACACCATGGCAAAGAGAGAAAAAAATCCTAATGTTGATTTTTATTTTAGTAAAGCCAAAAAGTGGCAGGAAGAGGTTGAGAAATTGAGAATAATAATTCTTGACTGTGAGTTGACCGAAGAATTGAAGTGGGGTTGTCCATGTTACACGTTTCAAAATAATAACGTAGTTTTAATACATGGATTTAAAGAATACTGTGCGCTTTTGTTTTTCAAAGGTGCATTATTACATGATGTCAAAGGCATTCTAATAAAGCAAACGGAAAATGTGCAGGCGTCACGACAAATTCGGTTCACCAATGTTCGAGAAATAGATAAGTTGGCACCCATCTTGAAAGCCTATATTCATGAAGCCATCGAAGTTGAAAAAGCGGGTTTGAAAGTGGAATTGAAAAAAACCTCTGAATATACCATTCCTGAAGAATTTCAAAATAAATTAGATGAAACACCTGACTTGAAAACTGCCTTCGAGGCATTAACACCTGGACGACAAAGAGCATATATTTTTTATTTTTCTCAACCAAAACAATCCAGAACTCGGGAGTCAAGAATTGAAAAATGTATGCAACTAATTCTCAATGGAAAAGGATTAAATGATTAATAACCACCATTTTGAAAGCCCTTCTTGGGTCGTTATTGCTTTGAAGACGGTTTCAAGCGTTGCTTTGATGAGTATTTGGTGATAGCTGGTTTGCATAAATTCCAAATTAAAATTTATGGCATTATGAATTTCCCAAAGAAAGTAAGCCAAAGGAGATAACCGCTTACCCCACCCACTAATCCAGCCAGAATAAATGTAAGTCTTTGTTTTTGAGGGATGAATTTGAATATTACAAAGGCAAGAACGATCAAAGCTATTGAAGCGGTAATAATTGAAATTGACCACCTTGGAAAATTCAAATATCCCGCAAGGATAAATTCATCGCTATGTGATCTAATTGATCCATGAAGCATTAAATTGGTAACCCCCACGAAGAAATTTGCCGCCTGTCGAAGCCAGAACAATGTGACAAAAATCAATACCCATAGGAAGAAAGGCAATTTTTGAGATGAAAAGTATCGCCTTCGTAAGAAAAACAGGAGAATTAACCCGATAGTTCCTGTGAGCATTGTTTGCATGGCTCCACCGAGTGTGATCCAGAAACTGTCATGTTGCCGTTTCAACAACAAACTATCCCACTTTTCTTGATCAGGGAACGTTTGTTTCGCTTTGATCTGTTTTTTGTTGAGTTGCCAATGAGATTTGATGAAGGCTTCATCGTTTGTGTCTTTCAAAAAGAAATATGTGGATTTGTAATTGATTCCTGCTTCATATCCAAGGCATCTGGCAACTACATAATGTCCAGACTCATGTGAGACCGTTCCAATGATTGTGAAGGCAATAAAACCGATTGCCAGTAACACGAATAACCCAAAGTCAAAGTTTAGGGTCAGCAGTTTTGTGAGGATTTTCATGTCACATAAAAGTTTTGCATTTCATTGATTACAAAACCTACATCGGATGAGCTTTCGTTTGATTTTCGTTCATTTTATTCACATTTCCAAGTCCTTATGTATTGCAAATCATCAATCGAGGCAATATTCTCATTTGTAAGTTTAATCCAGCGACCAGAAAGATTATTGTACAATGATGTTAACTCGAAATGAGATAATGCAATACCCATATCAATATCGTGTAATCCTCTTGCCTCGTATTTTTTACTTATTGGTTTTTTAAAAAAATGAAATTCGTTATTAACGTCATCAAAAAACACTCTCCAAGGTTGAGTATTTCCTGAGGACGGAGCTAATCTTACCATCTCTAACGAATCAGAATATTTCTTCACATACTCTGGGCTAAGAGGTGTTTTCAATTTGTAATTGAAAAACATTTTCTCCCAACTTTGCCGTTTTGAAGCGTTAACCAAGAATCTTACATATTTGTCTAAATATGACTGTTTATCTTCAGAATATCCTATAATTATTATAGATGGTATTTCAGAGCCATTTTCAATGAGTGCTTCATTAAAATAAGTTTTATCAAAATATCCCACCCAACAAGTTGATATGTTTATTTCAGTGGCTTTTAATACCACCTTTTCCATCAAATATCCATAATTCACTCTTGAATCTATTGAAGACTTTGATGTGCCCAGAATATAGGTATGCTGTCCTTTAATCATTCCATAATCAAGTTTCATTTGCTTGTCAGCATCGGTTTTTCCGATGATTCTGAAATTTATAACCTCATTTTCTAAACCTGTATTATTTTCAACGATGTAGCTTTCGAGGTCTTTCTTATCATCAGGTTTCAATGCGGCTGGAGTGAAAGTCCTGCATGATTTTCGCTTTTTGATGGTCTCAATAATGTTCATATTCCGTTTTTTAGTTTTCAATCATGTGGTAAATTAATTATTAGTCTATATCCGGTCTTTTTCCCTACCAATCGGGCAAACGGCAATACATATCCCGCAGATTCTTTTATCTATTTTTAAGAGAGTTCTCCCGAATTTACTGCATTTCTCTCGGCATTAAAAAGCATAAACAGCAATAAGATTCGGTATTGCGTGCTTATCAGTTTTATTGTTAAGTTTTAACCAATTTTTTTACCTGCCGTTGCTCCAGGTTTGAGAGAATGAATCTCATCAATATGAATTACAACAACACCAAAGGGTTTAGGCATCCCTATTTTTGCAGACATTGCAACTGCCTGCTCATATAACTCTCCACTTTCCTGTAATGAAGGGTTCCCAATAAATCTGTATCCATCTAAAATCTCACGGTTGACAATAGAAATTGCAACTTTTGAACCTCGTTTAATATTTTCATAGGTCGCACCGCCAGTCCCTTCAGTGAAAATGAGTGAATCATCAGATAATACACGGGTTGACCGCTTTGGTGCTACATTGGGTGTTCCATCAGCATTTACTGTTCCGACAAAACATTGCTGTGTTGCAATCATGTCCTTCATTTCTTGTGTCAGTGTTGCCATTTCTGTGGGTTTAATGTTTATGTAATTATTTGATCATTTTTTTTCACGATATATCTCTTTCTCATGAAATGCAAAACTTATTGATTCAACTGACACTGATTCCATCATAAAGAGACATGATGGAACTATTTGACCTTAACCTTAGTCTTTATTTGGGCAACAAATTCCTTCGCTGGCTTAAATGCAGGTATGTTGTGGGCAGGAATCTTCACGGTTGTGTTTTTTGAGATGTTCCTTCCAGTCTTCTCTGCACGTTTTTTTAATAAAAACGTGCCAAAGCCTCTCAAATAGATGTTTTCACCTTTTATCATGCTGGACTTAATGGTGACCAATTTGAAATTATCGATGGTTCTTATGCGGATTTTACTATTGACCAGATTGGTATACTTCTGTTCCTTTAATCTAATTCTGATTTATTTTGGGATAAAGTTTTTTCCAGTTATGTTCCCAGATTTGTTTACTCTTCATTAATGCTTGGTTTGAAAACATCATAATTCGTGCTTTCCTCCCGCTTGGTAATATAGTTTCCATTTCATTTTTCCATTGTTCACGGGGTTTTTCATAATTAAACCTTAGTATTGTATTTCCTCTTAAATATGCCGTATCATAAACTCTTATTTTTGTTTTTAGGTATTCTAATACAAGAGAATATTCATTAGGTTCCTTTTCTTTATAAAATGTAATCTGCAAATATTGAGATTCCTTTTCTATACAATAGGTTTTATAAGAAATGACCCTTTCATTGAAAGATGTGTCCACATTTTTATAAATAGCATATTTCCCAATATTTTTATTTGTATCTATTCGAATTACTTTCCCTTCATCGAAATATTTAACCTTATTTGAACTCATCCATATCCCTTCAATAGGATTAAGTTTGTATTTTCTTGTATTAAAATAGTGTTCCCATTCTTTGACGGTCTTGAAAGTTTGTGGGTAACTGGATTGAAGAGATAACATCATAAAGACAAAAAAAACAATGATGATGAAAATACTTTTAGACAATTTGAATATTCCTTCCATAGATTGAATTTGAGTTGTTTCTGACTTAGTTAACCTTTTATTACTTACAAAAAATATTCGCTTAATCTTTATTTACATTCTCATCCCTCTCATCTTATCATCCAACTCCTTCCAATTCCTCAAATACTTACCGACTTCCGCCCAGAAAACCTTTGAGTGATCCTTATACTTCACATGGCATAGTTCATGAACAATCAGGTAGTCGATCAGTGAAAAGGGCAGTTTTATAGCCTCAGCATTGATGACAATATTATTTCGTGGCGTGCAGCTTCCCCATCGTTTGCTCTGTTTTCGAAAGTGTAGCAATGCATATTCTGTCCCCATCTTCTTTGACAATTGTTCCACTCTGGGGGTGATCTTTTCGGCTGCTTTCTCTCGGAAGAACTCATCCAAAGCATGCTGAATATCAATCTGAGTATTCTTCCCACCGGTTGTGATCTTGAATCTGGAATGATTGAATTCAATCTTTGTTTCCGAAATGCTGTCGTTGTAATAAACCTCAGTGTAATATTTCTTTCCGAGATACAGGATTCTTGAACCTGTCACGATATCACCTTCTTTGACAGATTCCACCAGATTTAGTTTATCCAAAATCCAGCGGGCTTTCTTCAGTAGGTATTTTTTTGCCTGATCCTCAGAGATGGGTGCTCCTTTTAGAATCACTCCATGATTCTTTTCTACCACGATATAATGCGATTTCAGCCCGTTTCGCTCCTGAATCGAGTATTGTATCGTCCTATCACCATATTTCACTTCAGGCATGTTTATTCTTTGCTATAAGTTCAACCAACTCCTTTGCTTTCTGGCGGGCATCCACCCGCTCCATTTTTGTCTGCAAGACTTTGATGATCTTGTTTTCCATGTCTTTTCGCACCGTTCCTTTATCTTGCCAGCCTACAATGGTCATTTCATCATCAATTGCTTCATAAATTTTTCTGGTAGCATCATCCGCTTTATCTTCAAAGATGGTTTTCATGGTATTAAAGACCACAATCTGGTCATCAGTCTCAAACCCTTTTTCTTTTCCTTCTTTATTTTCATTGATGATGATATCCTGTATCTCGGCAAATGCTTCCAGCAGTTTGAGCTGGGTGATCCGATCTTCTTCACGTGCCTTGATAAGTTCTTCAAGCCGTTGGGCGAGGGGTTTGAAGAAATCAGGATTCCGATCCAATCCGACTTTGATGATATGCTTAAGGTTGTTGCGCATCTTCAGTTCCTTCGTGGCTGGAGAGGCATTAAGGATTTCTTGCCGAAACTTATCCTTGTCAATTATTGAGATGGGTTCCTGAAGCAGATTATCAACTCCCGTTGCCTTCAGATGTTCATCGACCATTAGCTGGAGCTTCAGGCTTTCATCTCTTGTGATCTTCAGCTCTTCATCATCGGGATAGGCATTTCTTGCCCTGATCCTGATCTCATTGAACAGCTTAAAATCGGATTCATATTTTCTGGCAGCCACATTGGGAAGAACAATGGCTATAGATTTATTAAAGTTCCTGAGAAGTTCTTTGAATTCATCCCTGATATTGACGGGCTCAATGTATCGGATAGCTTCATCGATGAACTTATTCCGCTCATATTGGCGATCAATGCCGAGTGGTTTAAAGAAATTGACCAGTTTATTGTGGTTCATCTCAAGCCGTGGCAGCTCCTCGGCGAGGTTCTTCATGATATCAGATGCCTTCAGATCACCAGAGAAGATTTCCAAGGCTTGAATCAGAAATGCCGTGATCCCAAAATAATCAACAATGAACCCCGCCTTTTTACCCTCTCTTGATCGGTTGACCCTTGCAATGGCTTGCAGAAGGCTATGTTCCCTGAGTGGCTTATCAAGGTATAGGCATGAGGCAATCGGAACATCATAACCAGTGAGAAGCATATCCGACACGATCAGGATGGCAGTGTTATCGAATCTTATTTTACCTGATAGCTCTTTGTCAGCTTCGTTTCCAAAGGGCAATTTGAAATTTTCGATGGTATCCTTTATATCTTCATTGAGTACTGCAAGAATTGGTTTCTTATCCCCATGAGTCTTATTATAATCAAGTGCTTCGTAAACCTCTCTGGCTATGAAATCTGATTTAGGTGAGCCCAGACTGATCACTACTTTAGTGCTCAGGTTATGAACTCCCTGTGATTTCAGCCTTTCAAATGTTTCTTTGTACTTCAGAGCCATCGGTCTGCCATCACAAACAATCATTGCTTTATGACCGTCAGGGAGGATTTTGCTGGTGTAATTGTCGATGATATGGCAGGAAATGACTTCAATCCTCTCGGTAGAAAGCTGGTATTTATTAAGGGCTTCGTTTTTTAGCTTATCCTTTTTCTCCTCGGAAAGGTGCCCGAACTCTTCTTCAAATTGTTTATCCAGTTCTTCCTTTTTAACGTCCAGTCGGGCGATACCTTCATCGTACAACAACTCAACCGTGGCTCCATCTGCAACTGATTCCTTGATGGTATAAACATCAATGTAAGAACCGCCATAGAATTCACCCAAAGTTGATTTTTCTTCCTTTGAAATGGGAGTGCCTGTAAATGCAAGAAATTTAGCTTTTGGTAGGACAGTTCTCATAAATGCTGCCAGAAATCCATATTGACTTCGATGTGCTTCATCCACCATCACATACAAATTTTCTTTAGTGGATAGCTCTTCCAGATGAATCTCATCTCTTTTAATTTCAACCCATTTGCCTTCTTGCAGAATCTTGGTGATCTTGGTCAGAACTCCATCCTTGATGATTTTCTCAATGAGTTGGTTTCGGGTTTCTTCCTGTTCCGTCAGGTCAGTGGATATTGAGGATTCTTTATCAGGTTCCTGAAATTTTTGAAGAGTAGTGGTAATAATTCCACCGTAATCATTTTTGAGCAGCTTTTCCAAATGAACTACTGATGATGCCTGATTGACATTTTTAAAACCGCAGTTGATGAAAGTATTGGTAATTTGCCTATCTAAATCAATCCTGTCAGTCATTATGATGACAGTTGGATTTTTAAAGCCAAACTCTTCCGCCTGAAGTTTACGGGTGATATAAGCCATGGTCAGGCTCTTTCCACTACCCTGAGTGTGCCAGATCACACCACCCTGATTGTGTTCCTGAAACTTTTTGATGGCATTGTTGGTTGCCCTGATCTGGGGATATCGTGGGAGTTTCTTGATGGTTCTCCCTTCATCCAGTTCATAGATCACAAAATGACGGATCAGGTCGAGAAGGTTCTCCTTTTTGAAGAGGTTGTAGATCAGGATGTCCTGGTCAGTGGGTTTTTCACCTAATAGCGCTGCCAGATCAGTAATATCTTTTGATCTGTAAAAAGAATAATGGGGTTTCCCGGCGTCAATGGCTCCATATCGTCCACCAACTTTAAAAATGCCGGCACAAATCTGGTTGTACCAGCAGAGTTTTTCGGAGTTTTGTTGATAGTATTTGAGGTCTTCGAATGCTTTATCAAAGGCACTCAGCGAATTGGGTGATTTACATTCGATGACGGCAATGGGAATTCCATTTATGAAAACGGTGAGGTCGGGAATGGAGTTCATCAATCTTCCGTGGAATTTCATTTGGTTGACCACCAGAAAATCGTTGTTTTCAGGATTTTTGTAATCAATGAAAGAAATGGATTTATACTCTTCTTTGCCGCTAATAACCTGTTTAACCGGGAAAATGGCTCCCCTGATCAGTTCCCAAGCCTTTTGGTTGGATTCCATCAAAGACGCTGAATAGATGTTCGTCAGTTCATTGTATGCCTTCTGAACATTGTTATCGGAGATTTCCCATTCGCTATTGGTATTGATTCTTTTAATGGCTTTGATCAGTCTTTCTTTCAGAATGACCTCGGTAATATCATCCCGTTCATCTTCGAGTTCGCCATCATAATACTCGTAGTTGAGCTTCCTGAAAAGTTCAATGGCGGGGAGTTCGGAGTGGAGGTATTCGGGGGTGGTGTTCATTTTTTGTCTGTAAAGTCAAAGCAAACTTGACATTTCAATTTTTTTGTTTATCTTTGCATCGTTCTTTACCTAAGGTCTGGAATCTACAAAGGTTTCGGACGCTGAACCAGTAATCAGCGTCTTTTTTTTAGTAATCCAAACTCGAATTCCTTCTAATATTCCCATTAAAAATTTTACCGCTAAGACGCTAAGACGCTAAGGCGCTAAGAGTTGAAAATATTTTTTTTGCGTCTTTGCGTCTTTGCGGTGAAAAAAGTTATAAATCAATTCCTAATTCAATTTTACTCTTATTTTTCCGGTTAATAATTGTTGCATTAAGCCTTTCTTTAATTGTTCGTATTCTGTTTTCTTTTCAAGAAGAACATCTAATTTTTCAATGATTGTGTTAAAAATATCTGCAATTTCAATTTGTTCCGAGATAGGAGGTGCGGTTATCAAAAAATCTGAAACGGTCTTCCAATTTGTCCTTGGCATTTTAGTGCCGAATGAATTACTTACTGCATTTTGAATAAATTGATCTTGTTGAACAATAAAAAACAGAAAAAGTGTATCATAATTTTTGTTTGATCTGAAGATCAGAAATTCGGAAGTACAGGCACCTTCAAATTCAGTCAGGCAATACTTTCTTAGATAAGGACGTAATTTGCCAAATAAAATATCATTTGATTTGAAATGGTTCTTAATGCTGGACTTATCAGAAATCTCATCGTATCCAATGATTCTTCCTGTTCCTTGTTCAACATTCTCAAGATCAATACACTTCCCATTTGGTAAGGAATATTTTTCGGTTATGTTATTACAGGTTTCTCCGAATTTAATAACATGCCAACTCTCCGGAATCTTCCCAAGTGGTGAATCTTTGAACTTGGTATGCCCGATGCCTTTGGTGAGCAACCGTTGCATCAAGCCGTTTTTGAGCTGCCGGGTTTGGGTTATTCTTTCATTGATGGTATCGATTTTATCATCCACGGTGGATAGGATGGATGCTATTTTGGATTGCTCAGTTGGTAATGGAATTGAAAAATATAAAGATTTCAAAGCCACTTGGTTGATATTTGTGTTAGCACTTACAGTGCTCTTTTCGATTAACCGTTTTCTAAATCCATCTTCATAAAAGCAATACCTTTTAAATTCGGCATTCAAAATATTATCATCTCTATACCTAATCAAAAACCCACTAAATACTGTATTTGTTAAATTCTCTTTCACAAGTGCAGTTAATCCAACACCTGATGGCTTTACTGATGATCTGACAAATAGCACATCTCCTTCGATGAGATTGAATTCTTTCAATTCGTTTTCACTGGCATTAACAAGTTGAAGGTTTGTCGGAGAAACGACATTCCTTCCAAATACATCCATCAAATTGATGAAAGGAAACCCATATCCAAAATCTTCTTTCGATTTATTGATGCCATTTTTAAATTCTCCAATCTCGCCCAATTTCACAACATCCCATTCCTCAGGAATCATTCCAATCGGTGTATCCTTGTATCCTTCTCTCATAGATTTATTGGATGAGTTTATATTTCATTCAGTACCACCTCCCAATGGCCTCCCTTATCGGCTCCGATGCGTTTAATCAACCCTTTCTTTACCAATTGGTTCAAATGATATTTTACTCCGTTTTCGGAAATATCTCCGAGGATCCGGGCTATTTCTTTCCGGTTGAGTGAGGGTCTTTCTTTTAGCAGGAGAAGTATTTTCAAGTCGGTTTTCTGGGTAGTTTTCTGGGTAGTTTTCTGGGTAGTTTTCTGGGTAGTTTTATTCCTTTGATCCAACTCTTCATCCCATGCCGGTCTGAAGAAGATAACGGCTTCTTTCAATTCAGCGGTAGATTTTTTAAATTCTATGCTTTCTGATTCTTTCAATTCTAATTGCAATTTTATATCATTCTTGCTTTAATTTTTAATGCTCTGGAATCGTTCCAACCGGCGTATCCTTGTATCCTTCTCTCATAATCCAAGTGCCTTCAGGTACTGGTTCAACTTCTCATCAATTGCTTTTTCATTTTCTTCAAGGTTAGCAATTGATTCCAATACATCTTTCAAATCAATTTCTTCTTCAGCCTCATTAGTGTCGATATATCTTGAGATGTTCAGGTTGTAATCGTTCTCCTTTATCTCAGCTATCCCAACCACCCTTATGAACTTATCGATATCCACCTCACTATCATAAGAATCAACAACCTTTGCGATATCCTTTTCTTCCAGTTGGTTCTGCACCTTCCCCTGTTTGAATTCACTGGATGCATCAATAATGATCACCTTGTTTTTGAGTCTTTCAGGTTTCGATTTGTTGATGATCCACACTGAAGCTGGGATACCTGTATTGTAAAACAAGGCAGAAGGTAGTCCTACAATTCCTTCTATAATATCCTTTTCCAGCAGTTTTTGTCGGATAGCTCCTTCGGTACCACCACGGAACAGGGTACCGTGCGGCAGTACAATCCCCATTCTACCGTCTTCTTTCAAAACCGCAACCATATGCTGAAGAAAAGCAAGATCGCCATAACTACGGGGTGGAATACCATACTGGAACCGTCCGAACTTGTCCACAACAACCTTGTTGTAATTAGGGGTGATCTCCTTCTCCTTGCCGTCTTTATCCAACTTCTTTTCGATATTGGTTTCAGCAGAAGTCCACCATTTATCTTGTGAAAACGGTGGATTTGCTATCACTCGGTCAAACAACATCAGGTTATTCTTATTGTCCTTATGCTTGGGATCAACCAAAGTATCACCTTTACGAATATCGGCATCCATGAAGTTGTGAAGGATCATATTGATCTTACAGATCGCCCATGTACCCAAGTTCTTTTCTTGTCCGAACAAAGAGACATTAATATTATTTCCAATCTTACCATTGGGTTGCTGGGCGATGTATTTTGCAGATTCGATGAGCATACCACCAGAACCAGAGGTCGGATCATAGACCAGATTCTTTGGCTGGGGTTTAATAAGCCTGACGATTAATCTTACAACTCCTTTTGGTGTATAGAATTCGCCTCCCTTTTTTCCAGCATCATCGGCAAACATTTTGATCAGGTACTCATAGGCATCACCCAGAACATCTGGGGTGTAGAGTTCGGAATTCCTCAGGGAGTACTGGTTGAAATGTCTGAGAAGTCTCTGAAGAACAGCATCAGAAAGTTTCTCTTTGTCTCCGAATTTGATAGCGGTCATTACTCCTTCCAATTGGGTGTTGTCCCGCTCAATAGCTGCAAATGCCTTATCCAGAGCTTCACCAATGTTTTCGGTTTTAGAGGTGAGAGCTTTCCATCTGGCTTCTTCAGGGATTCGGAAATAAGGTTCTTCTTCAGCGTCTTTCTTACTGAGATTCTCCTTCTTCATAATATTCTCAACCTCTTCATCAAAAACGTCATTGGCTCTTTTGAGAAAAAGCAGCCCGAAGATGTAATTCTTAAAGTCGGAGGAGTCGATAGAGCCCCGTAGAATGTTGGCAGAGTCCCAGAGCCAAGTTTCGAGAGTTGAAAGGGAGAGGATGGTCATACTTATAATGAATAGGTTGATTGTTTACAATTCATTTCATAGGTTAATAACTTACTAAAATTTCAGTTTAAAACCTGGTCTTTTTTAATAACTTCATATACAGTATCAATTCTTTTGTCTAAATCTCCTTTAATAATAATTGGATTTATGGATAATTCATTAAATATTTTAGTCAATTCAAGATCGACTAATTTTTGATAATCGATATCGATACATCTAACTCCATCATCAACAGGTAAAAATTCAATGGGAATGTAGCAATAATGAGTAAAATATTGTTTGCCTCTCCAAATGATCTCTTGTAAAAGTTTGGTAAACATTAGGGGGATTGTTTGGTCATTGTTTACTCTAACATAAGCTAAAAGATCGATCAGTGTTCTATCAGAAATCAAAATATCAAATTGAGAGCCTATTCTCTCTTCTTGTAATTGAAGAAAGATATAGAATAAATACGATTCAATATTTGCCTCTTTATCAAGTTTATATCCTTGTTGCAAAACTTTTCTTGCGACCTCATTAATTATGTAATATTTCATTACTTGTTTTGAGTCTAACAAAAGTGCTAATTTTTTAACCAAAGTTGATTTACCTGTTGAAAATGTTCCTGACAGGGAAACTCGATAAGGACTTTTCATAATTCATACGGTTTAAAAGTATGATCAGTTAATAATTCGTAAACTTCCTTATATCTATTAAAAGTCAACTGGATTAAATTATAAGGAATTATAGGCATTGGGTCATTTGCCTCCCAAACAAGTTCACGCAAATAATCTTCTATAATTTGTCTATCATACGATGGAATTGATTGAGAATTAAAATATTTTTTGTAATCATCAATTTTGAAAAATCTGCTCGAATCAGGCGTGAGTAATTCATCTGCTAACATTAATAGGTTTGAAGCTGGTTGTCTTCCAAATTCAAATTTGGAATCACAAAGAATTAAACCCTTGGTTTCACAAAATTTCGAGGCTTCTTTAAAAATCGCAAAACAAATACTTCTAATTTGCTGAGCCTCATTCCTCCCAACAATATCTTCAAATTCATTATATGTAATAGTAGTTAGTGTTCCTTCCTGATCTTTATATTTGGGTGTAAATATGGGAGTTTCAAACTTTGAATATTTGTTTAAATCTGATCGGAGTTTCAAATTCAGGACTTTATTATTTTTTGAGTATTGTTCCCAAACTGAGCCAACTAAATATTCACGAACTATACATTCAACAGGATACATATTTAACCTTTGAATTGTAATTCCTCTTTGTTGATAATTAAAGTTTTTATTTAATTCGTTTAATGATATATTATCATTTATGAAATGATTAACAATATGATTTAGTTTTTGGAACCAAAAAGCTGACAATTTCTTGCAAATAATCCCTTTATTAGGAATAGGAGTTGGAAGTTCCCTATCGAAAGCAATAACTCGATCACTAAAAAATAAGTAAATTTTCTTATTGTGCTCGTAAATGACTTTTGTCTTCCCACGTTTTATTTGTTTTAAATTTAAATTGAACTCATTTGTACCTATATTCTCCATTTTACCAAATGTTTGGGCAGATCGGTCATATTGTATTTTTTCAACCTGTGGGAAAGAAAGTTGCATGTTCTGAGCAAATGAAAATTGAATTGTATATACTGCAAAAAGTACTCCCCAAATTACAAAAACATAGTTGAATACCAATGATGGAAATACTTGCTTTAATAATAAGATAAAGATAAAAAATATTAAAAATATTCCAATTGTTATTTGCGCCATCCCTTGAAAAAAACGGTATGAAGGATTTTCCTGTAATATATTGATTGTTATTTCATATATTCTTTTTCGGTTCATCTTTTCCTTGAATTCAAATTTTGAGACTTTGTTGTTTATAAAATAATACATGAAATAAAATAATGAAACAATTAGAGGTGAAATCCATAGAATTGAAAAAGAGGAATAATTGTATCTTTTATCGAAAATGAATACTGCAAAAGATGGGATATACAAGAGAAATAAGAGAAGACTATTAAACCAGTTATCTTTTTTTGGTATTTTACTACTTAAAGAGTCAGATAAAAGTTTTCTTTCATATATTGGGAATCCCGCCTTTAGAATAATTATACCAAGTGAGGCACATATAGCTTTATCAGGGATTGAATATAGACCTAATAATATCCAAGTATATGTATAATGGAGCACATTCATAAAATCTTTCCCCCCTATGGCAGGGATCATCTTGCCTATCGATTGACCTAATTCATCATTAGGCATTGCATCCTTCCAACTATGAGTAGCATCTGGAATAAATGCTCCTGGGATGTTCATGAATAAAGAGGATAGGAATCCAAAGAGAAATAAAAATTTCAGATGAGGGACAATAGATAAAGGATGTGATTTCAAATAGTTTTTAAAAAAAATAGTTTTTGCCATATATCCCCAAAAGATACCTCCAGCAATGTTAACAATTGACCATGGGAAAACAAAAAGTGTAGGGTCTTTATAAAAATAGAACATCAGATTTATTGAAGAATTTGATAACAATCCTACAATTGCTGCCCAGATTGGCCCTAATAGATAGGCACAAAATGCTGTGCCAATCATATCGAGGAAAAGAATATTTAGAAATTTATTAGATATTAAGAATCCGATTGCATTTAATAACAAAGAAATTCCTATTATCCTAATAACCTCATCTTTAATTAATAAGGGGGAAATTTGCTTTCTTTTGAATATTGGATATAATTTCGTTTTAAGGGAAATGACAAACTTTGGAAACGTATTGAAAAAATGGATGAATATCCCTATTGTTATAAAGATTTCCATCAATGTTTTTATTTCAACCATATCTCTTTTTCTAATTAATTTATCTTAGGATTCAACTGTTTGTCCGTTTGAGTAGTGCCATTACTTAATAGACGAGGATCAGTAATGGGTGGATCGCCATCCAAAAAACAATAGATGGGGACATTTGTCCAGCCGAAATCAATCTGGATTATATGATGAAGTTTGTTGAGTGAAAAGGTCTCTGGAATTGCAACCAATCTCCAGATTGGAGGTGTAATTTCATCGATTGTGATCCTAAAACGGTACATATTAGGAAGAATTCATTATCAAAATTAGTCAAATGATGGAACATCCTGACAAATAGAGAGAAGAATTATCTTATTTAGAATAATTCCAGGTTTACATGGACAATCTGTGGTCAATTGGCAGGGGAGTGCACATATGAGGAGATCGTGTCTTAAAACGAAGAAAAATGGGGAAAAATGAGATAGTATCAGCACTAAAGTAACCAGTAATAAATACCTCAGGTCGATTTGGCAAAAAGGTTCGTGGGAGCCGTTCTGCCCGACTATAATATTATTTTGAACAAACCATCCCAAAAAAATAAATCTGGGAAAGCAAACATAATTCCAAAGGAAGGGAAGAATGTTTATGGCATTGTTTATGAGATCGACGAAAAAGATGTCGAAACATTGAAAGAATATGAACGTGGGTAAGCAATAGAATGATTTTCCACCCGAGTACATTTGTGAAATTGAAAGTATGATGCAAAAGATAATATCTTAAAAAGAAAAACAATCATACCTTCCTCACCAGCCATTCCAACCCCCGTTCCCTTTTCCCGAAAACCCTGTGGTTTAAACTTCCCATCATCCGCAGCATCACCCTGAACGCAATTGACCTGAAGAAACCCAGACCCACAAGAGCAATGAATCGGACATAGGGACGATTGTGGGCAGCCATACCCTGAATGATCCTGATTCTTTCCCTGTCAATTTTCATCCCAGTGAAGTCCACCAAAGCCAGTAATGATTGTGGTTTACGCAACGCCACGATCTTTTTGGCTTCTTCCGATGTCTGGGTAACTTCGGCGGTTGAACTGGACGTGGTGAAATCCATAACAAGGATTTGCTTCCCGTGATGATCAATGTATCGGACGGGGGACATATAATCCAACTTTATTGTAAAGTTAATTGGAATCTGGATCAACGGAATGATATTTTCAACAAATTAGTTTGGTTTTGGCACATTGCTGGACTACCTTTATGAACACTTAAAGATTGATATTTTATGAACGCAAAAGTAAACGCCAACCCGTTGTGGCTGAAGATTCTCCGCTGGTGCGCTCGGATCATTACCATTCTTTTCATCGTCTTTATTCTGGGAATGTTCATCGGTGAGGGCGGCACTTGGAGCCAGCCCAAGAACTTACCACTGGGGTTTCGAGATTATGCACTTCTTTCCCTTTTCGGTTTTTATGTTGTCGGTCTGGTTATCGGCTTGTGGCGGGAAGGTTTGGGTGGGCTGATAAGCATTGTCTTTATGATCACTCAAATCGCTATCCTTGCTTCCGAGGGTCATTCACATCTGACTTACTTCTATTTAATGCTGGTGCCCAGCTTATTGTATCTTTTAAGTTGGTATTTTCACCGTATGTTGGCACGAAAACAATCGCAGTTGGGTCAATAATGTCTTATCTTTAGTGCAGTAATTTATGGGGAATTACGACATTCATATCTAATCCGAATTGCAATGAAAACAAAAGGGAACATGTCATTTTTGTATGGTTTGCCAAGCTGGCTTCAAGCCATTCTATGGGTTTTCGCTTCCACTATTGTATTATTTGGTCTTGGCGAAGGGGTGGGGAATATCCTAAAAATCAATGAGAATATTGCTGGTGCTATCCCGTATATCATCTTTGATGTGCTGGTTGCAGTTGGGTGTTATTTTATGGTCAAATGGAATCCAAAGTGCGTATGGTATGTTCCGTTTATCTGCAATGCGGTTGGCATTATTGCCGCTATAATTGAACCAACTTTCTGGCATACATCATTATGGATGCTCATTTGCAGCGGTTGGGTTCTGTCGATAATTGCATCAATCCTTGGGGCGAGGGTTGGCAGAACTGGAAATAAATGAACAGCATTTCAGGCAATACCGAAAACAAAACAAGTTGTCGATCAGTATTATGAGGCGATGAAGGAGTGAACCAATATACCATTCTGTAATTTGCTGTTCTTTATTTCTTGCATTTTAACTTTATAACAAAACGTCTATGAAAAAGATCATCGTTAATTTATGTATCGCAATCATTATCAATTCTCTTTCTGCACAAGTCCCAAAGACAATCATTTTGAACCCGCCTGACAAGACCAGAGGGTTCCCAGTGATGAAGGCTTTATCATTACGTGAATCGGCACAGGAATTTGATACAACAAGTCTGAAACTGCAGGATATTTCCGACTTGTTATGGGCTGCAAACGGGATAAACAGACCTGAAAGTGGGAAGCGCACAGCCCCGTCAGCAATGAACGCACAGGATATCGATGTCTACGCATTTATGAAATCTGGCGTTTATCTTTACAATGCGAAGAAACATTGCCTTGAATTCATCATCGATGGTGACCATCGGGCATTGGTTGCGGGAAAGCAGGAAAATTTTGCAAAAGCACCCCTGATCTGCCTGTTGGTATCAGATATTTCAAAATTCCAGCATGGGAATGATTCTTCTAAATTGGTCATTGCAGCATATGATGCTGGTATCGTATCACAAAACATTTCCATTTTTTGTGCATCGGCTGGCTTTGCTACCAGACCACGAGCTACCATGGATCAGCAAAAGCTAAGGGAAATTCTTAAATTAAAGGATTCTCAACATTTGATGTTGAATAATCCCGTTGGTTATAAAAAAGATTAGTACCTACTAAACATTAATTCCAGATGGTTATTGAAAGTTACTTTTCGTACTTTTGCTATGTCATAAAAGCAATGAAAAAGACTCTATCCACACTAGGAATTCTGTTTATGCTGGCACTTAAAAACCCACCAATGCCAGATTTTGCATTGTTCCAGAAGAACTCTATCGTTGAGGTTCGCTGTTTTTCACTCAAAAAAATTGCGTTGGAATTTTTCATGAATTAAATGCGGGACATTCCCAACTTCGCTCAAAATCGAGCGACTTTGGGAACTATTAATAACTTAGAAAACTTAACCCCAAACCGCTTTAAATAACGCTTCCAGCTTTCTCTTGTTTAGTTTACAATCAGTCCGAACCTCAGAACATTCATCCACTCCAAAGGAGTTGATACCATAGGGGATGGGATGATCCTGCTAAAGTATATTCCAGACAGTGATGAAGGAGAAGAAGTTAGTCCAGAGGTTCCAGTTGAATCGGTGCAACTAAGAGTGAGATAGGAATTAGGGTTGTAGTTGGTTAAAGTATGCTGACTTTTTTGGAGCAAATTATTTCATGTTTTGTGTTATTGCATCGGCAGTGTCGCTAATCTTTTTCAAAATGTTTGACAATGTTGACATCAATTTTGAAAGTCGATCCATTGCCATCTGAAGCCTTAGGGATTCCATCTCACCCAATTCGCTCATACTGTCAAGTTGATTCTTAAGATCATCTTGAATGGTTCTGATTTGAGCGATATCATCGATATGACCATTATAAAGATCAGTAATAATGAATTCAACCTCACCTTTGGAATCCTTATTAGCAACTGGCATCAAGGCATGATGATATGCAGCCTCATTCCCCATCCCTTGAGAAAAATCAAGTGGCGGGTGCTTTTTCTTCTGCCCTTCATTTGCTGTAATATCTTTGCCGATGTTTTCCATAGCTCTGCGTAAGGCAGCTTTTGCTTGATTTATCGCTTTTATGTGTGCCATAATCGCTTTCAAATCCTCTTCGGCACTTTTTGAGGCTTGCTGGAGTACAATGAAAGCGATTGCTTCAATATCCCCGCCATTGAGGTCTCCAAGCACACTCCAATTTGAGTACGATAATCTTGTACCCGAATTTTCTATGTAATCTCCATTTACAGGATCAGATCGATCAAACTTGCGGATCGCATCTCTGACAAAATCACCAGCATCCTCATATAAGCCTTCTTCGACTTTTTTAGTGACAAAATCCTTAAGGTTACCTTTTATCGTTATGTTCATGGCTCATTTATAATAGATGAATAATTCATATAGTTCTATTCTTTCTTCTTCTTTATTTTTTGTTCAGGCAGTTCTTTGTAGGTGATCCTGATCAAATTACTGATCCATTCCCGATCTTCAACTCTGTCATCGATAAGAAAACTTGTTTTTGCTCCTACATAGGGTGGAGCCTCAATGACATTCCCAATAAATGCTCTTCCTGAGATGGTTGGTTTTACAAAAAGTTGATTATCGCATACAAGCGCAACAACTTTCCCTTCACAGTAGAGGGCATACTCTCCAAACATCTTTTTATAGGTGATCTGACCAGCATTCTCGATCTGGTCAACAATGAAATCAACGAAACTCTTATCAGAAGCCATTTTGAAAAGTTTTATCTTTTATGATTTTATCCTAATTGACAACAAATTTAGCATTACCAACCTTAACTGCGATTTCGTTTACTGAGATAATAGTGCCACAGGAAAAATGTCGCAAGTGAACGATAGGGCTTCCACCGTTCAGAGTGCCCAGTAATTTCTTCTTTTGAAACGGCACCAGTCAGTTCCTTGACGGTTTTTATAATAGCGACATCACCGATTGGAAAAACATCCTTAGCTTGTAAGCAAAACATGAGGTAAATATCGGTAGTCCAGTCTCCGATCCCTTTAATATTTTTTAGCTGGGTTCTTACATCAAGAACGGTCAATTCTGGCAACCCAGCTAAATCGATTTTTCCATCAAGGATAGCCTTTGAGAGTTCCTTCAGGTATTTTGATTTTTGTTTACTGATCTGGCACTGACGCATCTCTACGTCTGAAAGTTTCAGGATTTCTTCAGGGGTAAATGCTTGTAAGTAATCATTGAGTTTGTTAAAGTGAGCATTAGCGGATTGTAAACTTACCTGTTGCTCCAGAATGATCTTAGCCAATGTACTGAATCCTTGTGGTCTGTTCCAGTTAGGTGGTGAACCGTATAAAGCGTGGATCGTTCCAAATACCTTATCTGCTCTGAGGAGTTTTTCAATATCTGGTTGGTTTACGATTGGATTCATTTTACTTAAAATCAGTCAATTCCCCTCTCTAAGAACAATGTTGAGCGTCTATGGTGTTTTTTATCACTCAATGCTTATAATAACTTTCCCACGTGCATGTCCTTCAGATAAATACCGCATGGCATCAGCGGTCTTATCAAGCGCATATCGCCTGTCAATAACTGGCTTGATCTTGCCATCCTCTACAAGTTTTGTAAGAAATTCCAAATCCTTTTTATTTGCTTTGGCAGATACAGTTCTCATCTTCTTCGAGCCAAATGACAACAACCATCCAAATAATAGTGATTTGAAAATTTGTGGTATGGAACCACCAACCATTACATATACGCCATTTGGAGTCAGGATTTTTT
The DNA here is from genome assembly GCA_026391355.1 of Bacteroidota bacterium. Classification (GTDB taxonomy): domain Bacteria; phylum Bacteroidota; class Bacteroidia; order Bacteroidales; family FEN-979; genus CAIYUC01. Next base: position 47,210 of record JAPLDH010000023.1, read on the forward strand.
TATAAGCAAAAATTGGATAACCTCCATTAACAGCCATGATAAGATTATAACGCATGTTGCTTTTTGTAAAATCCTCTTTTGTGTAATCAACCACGTAATCAGCACCAAGAGAACTCGTTTGTAGCGCATTGTTTGAGCCACACACTCCAGTTACTTCTGTGTCGAAATATTTGGCAAGTTGAACCGCAAATGTTCCAACACCGCCAGCACTACCAACAATTAAAACTTTTTGTCCTTTGCGAATGTTGCCTTTATCACGTATTGCTTGTAAAGCAGTTAATGCTGCCATAGGCAATGCTGCTCCTTCTTCAAACGAAATCTTTGCAGGTTTAATTATCAGGGCTTTTTCAGGAGCTGTAACATATTGGGCAAAACCTCCAAATCCAAACTTGGCAAGGTCTCCCATTACTTCATCCCCAACCTTAAACTGAGTGATATTTTCCCCTGCCAATTCCACCTTACCTGCTATATCGGCTCCAAAAATTCTCCTCTTCGGTATAAGCCCCATTTTCATAGAACGGTAATCTGCTGCATTTACTGACACTGCATGTATTTTTACCAACACTTCGTTGTCGGTTGGTACAGGCTTGTCAACATCACAATAGATCAGCTTTTCGGGTGATCCTTTTTTGTTATAGACTACTGCTTTCATTTTTTCCATATATTTATTCAGTTTTGTAAATGTATCTACTGTCACGGTATCCTGATTCTGTTCTTTGTGATTTGGTTTCCCGATCCCATAAATAGGCAACGAAAATAAATAACAAATTAGCTATTAGTACGATAGAGGTTCTCAGCACATAATGTTCTCTGAAAATTGGTGGTTCTTCTGCAAATACCATCCCTGTAAAAGCACCAACCATTAAAAATAATAGAAGGTAAGAGTACAAATTCTTTTTCAGTAGCATCCATCCAATTACGACAAATGCTATTTCAAGAATATATGTCAGAATTGGGTAATGCCACAGACCCAGTCCGACTTTGGAGCTGCCAAAGAATAGACTTAGGTCGGGTGTGTGAACAATCAAATCGATGACCCAGTGAGACAGGACGCACGACCCTAAAATCCATGCCCAAGTTTTCTTATCCATTGCCCAAAAGATCACAAGTACAATCGCTGATATTAGCAATGTCCCGCTCAATGAATGAGAATAGGGCAAATCCAGATAGTTCCTGAAGAAGGGATTATCACTGGGCACGAAAGAAGCCTTTTCGATCCCCAATAGCACAAGGGTAAATGCAATGATATCCAAAAGCTGAACGGATGTAAATAATAGCCAGAGTGGAATGTCTGAAGCCTTTGTCTTGACTATGTATGCAACGCCATAATGTCCGATAAACATGTTTCTAAATTTTATAGTTTTTGTATAGGATGGGTTGTTTATTCAGCAAGTTTAATATCTCTGACATGATGCTCAAATTCAAGCTCCCATGCTGGGGATGTGATGCAAATCTGTTTTAAGGAACCTTTATAATAGAATCTTGTATTGGGCGGAACAATTACAACGTCACCAGCACAAACTTCGTGTGGATTATCTTCAATGAACCAAGTCCCATTACCCTCAATGCTTATAATATTGAACATTTTGCAATCCATTTCACACATTTTTCTAAATCTATCTCCTTGATTGTTTCAGGATAGTTTTTGGCATCTCCTTAGGCTTCCGTTTTAAAAGTCCCATATTAAAATACCGAATCATTAATGCTGACATTGTAAACATCGGAGGAATTTCGTTTGATCCCGTAAATCTCAAATCCAAATGAGTCAGGAACTTCTTCAATAAAATCAAAGACCTCACAGGTTTTGGGAAGGGATGAAAAGATAAGGATAAACCTTTTTGTGGTTCCCGCTTTAACAAGTTCCCAGTGAGGGGCATAAGAAATATTAAGAGCATGCAAGAGTTGGCTTTTACTACCTGAAACCCTGTCAACCAGAAAGGTTGAGTTCCATATGCGTATGCTAATATCAATTGGGGCTGAAAATGAGCAGTGGACAATGACCGTACCTTGCTCCTCAACCTGATTGAGTAACTCAGCCTTGATCTTTTCATCAAGTTCAATAAATGGTCTTATATCGGGGGTAATGACCTGTTTCTCTGTTCCTCCTGTATTCTTCATGAAAATTGTGAATATAGGGCAAATTTACAGAAAATGGGTAGCCCTAAAGCGGCTTCAATTAATTTAGGGTTATATTTGTAAAGTTTCCCTTTTTTTAACTTTAGCATCAATCAACAAAACCCCAAGGTTATGACATTTCCGAAAATTATAATCAGTTACCTTTTAACCACCTTTAACTCATGTTCAACCATTCCTGAAGGAGTGACGGCAGTTAAACCCTTTAATATTTCGAAGTATTTGGGAAAATGGTACGAAATAGCCCGTATGGATTTCCGATTTGAACGCAACTTGAATAATACCACAGCAAACTATTCAGTCAATAGTGATGGCACCATTAAAGTTGATAATCGGGGTTTTAATTATAAAACAATGAAATGGAAAGAAGCTATTGGCATTGCGAAATTTGTTGGAAAACCAGATGTAGCAATGCTAAAGGTGTCGTTTTTTAGACCTTTTTATTCTGGTTATAATGTCATCGCTTTAGACATTGAGTATAAATATGCTCTTGTTGCAGGAAAAAACTTAAGTTATCTATGGATACTATCTCGTGAGACTACAATACCAGAAGATGTTAAACAGAACTACCTTGCCGTTGCTAAAAAGCTGGGATTTAACACATCAGCTCTGATCTGGGTTGAACATGATAAAAATTAGAATCTGACAGTTATTGGCTGGGTGCGGTCAATCATTGCATCAGTTATCGGTGCTGAGGATTGCAAGAGGTAAGCCAATTTAATTATAACAAAGCTAAGGCATAACAACATCCACATTTTCTTTGATCATTTTCAGAGAGGTGGATTCCTGATCTTTGCTGATCGTGAATGGAGTTATTGACAATCAGCAGGCAGTTTGTATGAGAAGAGTGAATCCCAAACAGATAACAACAAGGAAAAATGCCACTACCAGAAAAAGAGGAGAAGGGGTGCAGGGGATGAGGTGCATGGTAAATTCCCCGGGGCTTGCCCTGGAATTCAGGTCTCCCGAGTATTCGGGACCCTGGGGTTCATACCAATTGATTAAGGATCCCGGTAAAGAGATGAATATGTTATCAGGGTTGCCTTTTCATGAAATCATTTACAACCTTTCGTATCACTGAGTCACCTGGGGAGGCAACAAGTGCTTTATGGTAGGAGTTATATGCTTCCCCAAACAAATTCTTTTGCTCGTAAAAGCCCGCAAGTAACAGGGAGTTGATCGCCGGGGTATAATTCAGCAGTTTCCTGAATTTATTCAACTCGGCTGAGTATGATTTTTTCTGCGTATTACCGGCCAGAGAGAAGGAATATCTTACTGGATCAACAGGGGGATACCGATCGACGGAAACTGACCAATGGTACATCTTTCCACTGACCAGTTTGCCTGTTTCGGGGAACCATGTAAAAATTGTATCGGTAACGGTTGAAGCAGTGATAGTTTTCCCTGACGGATCCAGGATGGTAATGTAATATTCTGTAATGCCGGGTCTCCTGTTCCAGAGAAAAGTCACACTGTCAGCAATTATCAGGGATCCATCGATAGGGAATATCATCAGCAAATTCTCTTCTCGTGTGACTGAAGCATTGGGGGTATTGCGATTTTTTTTCTTCTCCTCATACATACAACTCCAGATAAAATGAAAGTATTTAGCGGTGATCGAATTATCTGATTCCGCGCATTTGGTTTGTAACTGCCGGAAGGAATAATTGCCTTTCTGGTCAAGAACGACCGGTTTACCTGTCGAATCGAACATGATTAACTGTGCACTGGTTTCAAGGGAAACACTTCCGCCTTTAATAACCTGGTCGAGTACTACCGGTTGCTTTTTGTTCGTATGGCTTGCATATACTTTCCCGGAGTAATGAAAAACCTTAAAGGAATTGCATTGTGAGAAGGTAAAGCCACAAAAAAGGAGGATGAAAATACCCGTTAATAAAATCTTTTTCATGGTTCAATTATGTTTGGATAAAAGATAACTTTTTATCCCGAACCATTTGTTCAGGATCTTTATCAGTCCTTCGTAAAAATACAGGAGATCCACCGAGAGGATAAGGATAACAATCAGCAGGGTTGAATCGTACCGGATATTCCAATGTTCGTAAAGGAGGAAAACAAGATACATGATCAGCACAATGGTAAAAAGCTGTATTGCCTTTACTAACGGCTGGAACCATTTGTGTTTTTCTACATAGAAATAGAGGAAAAATGCAATATGCAGGTAACAAATCAGGAATGCGATCAGGATCCCAACCCATGCAGGGATGACATATATGAAATTATCCTTAAGGACCATTGAAATGATGTTTGCATGGATCACCATACCATGCATATCCGGCCAGGACCGACCGCTGATCTCTTTGTTCAGCGGGGTAAAGAATTTGTCTTCGAGGGACAGGTTCAGGGAATCAGGATAGAAATTTCCGATCAGGACAATCTTATCCCTTATCCTTGTGAGGTTGGGTCCATTATTTAAAACATCATTTGAGCTAAAGTGAAGGAAAGAATTGTAATTTCCTATATAGTTAATGATCACCTGTTTATCTTTGTAACTTAGAAGTTTGCTGCTTGCGTAGGGATTGTAAAGCCGGAGGATTTCCGCGGAAAAAGAAGGAATCTCCTTTCCATTCAGGTACAAAAGTGGTTGAAAAGTCCTGATTGTAGTTGTTTCCGGATCTGCACCCGAGAGGTTGACATGTCCTGCAGGGTATTCACCGAAATATGGATTGGAAGTTTGTAATTTTTCAATCTCACCTTTTTCATTCTCTTTTGCATAATCAGCCATTACCAGGTGGGGAGTTTGGGCTAATATAATTTTCAGCAGGGAATCTGAAACCGGATCCTTCAACTGCTCAAAAATAATATCCAGTCCAACTACCTTTGGACTAAATTTATTAATGTTCTTCAGTTCCTGTGCAATACTCTCACGTTTTAGCGTATCGATGCTTATCAGGACAATATTTGTATCAAGCAGGTTTTGCCTGCTCCGGATCTTTGAATAAAGAATATCCGAATACTGAAAATCTTTAAAAGCGCTTTCAAAGGGATCGAGCGGGCTGATATTGATGATGATCAGCCCCAGCAAAGCAGTAGAAATGAAGATAAACAATGTTGCAAAGAAATTGTCAGGTCTTAACAGAAGTTTTCTCATGATTTTTCATTAATTCTCAGATGTATAAAAGTACCAACTATTTAATAAACATCTAAAATAGTTTTACACAAACGATTAAAAAAATAAGGCCCATAAAGAGGCATCGTATTTACATTTAATGCCCATCGTGCCATAGATCAAACTGATTTGTCCTCTTTTTGAAATTCACGTTGTATCCCTTCCACAAGGTCTTTGGCATGAATCAGGTGATCTTTCCGTTTGATTGCCTGAAGGGAGGCAAACTGCATCACATTGAGAATGGCTGCACCGGTGACTTGATATTGTCGTGCAATTTCAGTCAGATCAGTTTCGGGGTGTAACGTAAGCGTTGAAGGAATGGCTTTTTGCCACAGGATCAACCTCTCTGAGTTATCCGGTGCAGGGAAATAGATGATCTGGTGAAACCGCCTGATGAAGGCCGGGTCAATGTTGGATTTGAAATTTGAAGCAAGAATGATCAGTCCCGGGAAATCTTCTATTCGTTGCAGGAGATAAGAAATTTCCTGGTTAGCATAGCGGTCGTGCGAATTCTGTATACTGGTTCGCTTTCCAAAAAGGGCATCAGCTTCATCGAAGAATAATATCCAGTTTTTATTCTCAGCCTTACTAAACACCTTTTCCAGGTTCTTTTCCGTTTCGCCGATGTATTTTGAAACGACCTGTGACAGGTCAATCCGGTAGACCTCTTTTCGAAACTGCTTGCCAAGCAATGAAGCGGTCAGTGTTTTTCCGGTTCCGGAGGATCCATAGAAAAGCACACGGTAACCGGGCTTTAGTTTCCTGGATAAATTGTCATCCTTCATCAGTTCTTCATTGTGCTGCAACCATGTAGCGATCACTTCGATCTGTCGCAATGTTTGCGGGCTCAGCACTGCATCGTCCCAGTTCATCCTGGTTTCGATATTCTTAGCAGGAAAGTCGGCGCCGAATCGTGGTTTTGAGATCCTGCCATACATCCATTTTTCAATCCATTCTTCCGAAAGAATGAGGCGACCGCTCATCCGGGGTTCTCCTTCCCTGACCTCCTCAAGCCATAAGATCTTCTGCTTGTTGAAAAAATGCTCTTCGGAAAAGATCTTCTGTACTTCCAACCGGTGTTGAAGGTTATTTCCCGCTAAGAGGAATATCGCAGTCTCTCCGGTCGGCATCATCCCCCTGTGATTCCCCGATTTTATTCCGCCAAATTCGGGGAACTCTCCTCCCTGGGGAAGGAACTCCTGGATGATGGAATCAAAGAAATTGGGAAAAAGGTGAGGGATGAAGGAAAGGAGAATGACAACAAATTCTTTCTGTGTCAGTGAATAGTTCACGAAAATAGCATTTCCAGGATCAATCGTCAGGATCCCTGATAAATCCACCTCCTCATCCTTTTTGGAGAAATGGATACTGAGCCTCCGGATGATAAACTCGCGGAAGAAAGGCAGAAACAATTCAATATCTTTGATCATGATACGCAAACTTATATTAACAGGAGTTCGATGTAATAAGTTCTGTTTTTTAAAGAAGTATTCCTGCTTTCATTTCGGGATTAATTATGTTAATGGCCGGGAATTTAAGATGGGTTTTCACTGAATAAAATGTGAAATATTCCATTTTGTTTTTCAGCAACCTGGTATGAACCAGTATGTTTTTGTAACTTCTTAACTAACGAGGCTAATTTTTGTACAATTTTTAAATTTAACCTGATTTTGGTTTTGGAGGAAACAGTATAATGAGTTATCAACGATTCAGTAGTTTCAAATTGTCCTTTTGAAAAAACCAAACCAAGATTGGTTTGATACGTTTTTATGATATTTTGGGGTACATTTTTGTTTAAATAATCATTCAATAGTATTAATCCGGAAGCAATCTGCATTACATGATGCGGGTCAAAAATACTTTTTTTCTCTTTATTTTTGATGATGACAAATAATGAGATTGCAATTAAGCAAATGGTGGTAATTAAATGCCAGTAATAAAAAGGAATAAAACCCATAAGGCTGAACGCTAAACTGACAGACATCAAGAATATAGTAGTCCATTGAGCCTCTGAAAGGCCCCTATAATAGGGACGATCTGCATCGCCTCTGAAAAATTCAATGATATAGCGAAATGCGCCATATACAGCAGTGTAAAAAATTAATACAGAACCTGCGGGCAAATGTTGGAAAAGCATGAGAGAACCTGAAATTATTACCATAAAAACAAAAGCAGACTCAACAAGTTGAATGGGAAAAAGAGGGACATTTTCCAAATAAAAGGGGAATCCGTCTTCAACATGTGTATGTCCGTATTCCACTCCTTTTCTTGCCGGCTTACCGTAACAGCAACCCACTAAAAAGCATCCTATCCGTCCGAAGGCCAGAAAAGTAGCGATACCGAGTATGGTAATATCGAGATAATTCAGCACCGGCATATGAAAAAGCGTTAAAACAATTGCGCATATTATCAGTATTGCTATTTCATGATGATAGTAAACGATTGTTTCTTTACCTGCAATTATTTTAGCAAGAAAAGCCAATGCAAAAAAAGTTGCTGCACCCATCAGGCTCATTGATAAAATAATATTAATTTGAAGTTTTAATAAATAGCATAAATAAATACCAAGCAAAGATCCAAGTATATATCCGAGCACTCCGAAGAAATGAAAAGAATGAATTTTTTTGTTGAAGAACCGGATCTTTACTTTTGGAGATGGCATTTTGTCAGGTAATAATATCTTAAGCATTACTGTCGTAGTGTTAATTTCTTAGCAATATCAGCCTCTGCAGGAAGATTCTTTACAAATCTTAAATACATTAAGATGTATTGAGCAGTTGGAAATTCAATCTGAATATCATTAATGCCATCTGGTGGAGAGGAATGGTCCTTAAAATAAGGATATAACTCCATAAATAACTGCCGAATTGTTGATCTAAGAATTGGAGTCATAACTAAATTAGCCGGTAAGAAATATCTGTCCAGCATTTGCTCAACTGTTTCGCCATGATTTATTGGAATGATTGTTAAATGAATAGCGCCAAAATGACTTGCTCTTTTAGGTAAGTTTCGCTCCTCCCGAAGCATATTTTCAGTTACATCGTCACCTGGCAAATTAAAACTCAGTGCCCAATTGGGTTTAATCAATATGCCCTCAGTCGGAGCCTGAAAATTTTTTTGGCCTGTAATGGTATGAAGTTCTTCCGGGTCGGCTGAGCTGCCGGTTGCCGGATCTTGTACCATAGATTGTGCAGGATTCCCTATAAGAGCATTTATATGACCAAGATCTGGATAATGTAACCCCGTGCCCTTTGCAAAGTGCAAAGCGTGAATTAATTCATGCCCAAATGTAACAGTAGGATCTGCCGCAATAATACTCAGATTACCACGACTTCCGCTTAATTCGGATTGGTTATAAAGAAGACTTTGATTAATTGAGACAGTAGAACCTGCACCTGCTCCCGGATGCTGTTTATTTAACGGAAGCAATTTACTATCTGCATCTGTTGTTATTAATCTTCCGGCAAATGGATCACCGGATACATCGGTTAGAATATCTTTGGCAGGATCTTCTTTAATTGTTATTGTCTGATTGGTTATTAAAAGTTCAACTGTCAGTCTAAAACCATTTTCATGTTCTAAAAGTTTACTGAACTGTTCGTCAATTAAACTTTCAAACTGTGTGGAACCATTTGCTTGTATATGAATGTTGGTGCTTCCGGAAAAAATTAGATTTTGTATTCTGTCAGCGTATCTGTGAAAAACAGACTGATGGTCAGTTTTATGTAAACGCAACAAATCTGTCCATGAACGATTTCGAAATGCAATGTCCCAATCAATTGCATTTCCAAGGCGTTCATTCTGTCCAACAATTAGTTTTATGTCTTCTAAATCGTCAATAGACATTGATTCTATGGCATCCGTTAATTTTTCGGGATCGTTGGAAACTGATTCCAGGTCGCGCTTTTGTTGTTGTGCAATGTCTTCAATGTTGCGTCCACTGCATCTGCTGATTTTTAATCCTGTTTTTAACCCCTGGATACCTTTTCTGAATAAATGAATATCTTTTTCAGCAATGGTTTTTGTCATTATTCCTATCGCTGTTTGATCAGCATCTTCTTCCAGGGCATTGTCAGAATGAGTATTTGAAATATTCATTCCCTTCTGTTGCATCACATGCGCCAATTCATGTGCTATCAATGCATCTCCAACCGACGTACCAGGTTGATGTTCACCTTTGGAAAATGCAATATGATTACCGACAGTAAAAGCACGTGCATTCATCTTACCTGACAAAGCTGAGGCATGGTTGTCAGTATGCACTTCAACATCTGAGAAACTGGTACCGAAAGCACTTTCCATTTTACTACGTGTACCTCCATCAATCGGGCTTCCTCTACCCAGACTTTTCATAACTGATACCGGAGATTCTGTTGTATGCGCTTCCCCGGTATTTGATTTAAAAAACATTCTTCCTGCAGCCTCATCAGGCGGGTTTCCAGGAACAAGAGAAGATGCTTCATCAGAAAGTTCAGAAAGATTACCTCCGTTGTTTAACCATCGGGCAGCAGCAACAGCAACACGTACTTTAACCAGTTGAATCATTTCATCGATGCTTTGTGCAGAAGCAGTTGCAGGCGTATATCGTTCAATTAATTGCTGCAATTGCATTGGAGCGCTGTTGTAATGCCTGGCAAAAGCCTCTCGTATGTAAGGACAATTATGTGATGAATAAGGAGTGCCTTGCAGGGTTTCATCCACAGTTGTACAAATTTCAGTATTTAGCCTTTCGAGAAAGTCTGATTTGCGCATTTGCCCTGCATCAGGCTCAAGGTTGTCTTCAACAATAAATTTAGCCCGATCTTTTCCCGATGATGTTTGATCTGAAGGAGCAGACCTTTGTATGACCGTCTCAGCCATTGAATGGGCTTCCTGCTTATAAACATCGTCAGGAGTATTGATCGTAACCTTGGGCTGAAAAAAGATACTGGAATCAGATGACCCTTTACAATGGTCATTATTGGTAGTTTTCTCAGTAAACTTCACTGGTTCCATTGATCGGGTATTTTTGTTTACCAAGGTCACAGCAAAATGCAGGACCGACATTTTGATCCCATTGTCCTTTTAGCCTTATTTCTACAGCTTATCTTTTCAGGTTATTTGCCTCCGGCTTCCTTTTTCAGATATTCATTCATAGTAAAACCCACCTGGTCTGTTAATTTCACTGTGTCTTTGGAAATATCGCTAATGTATTTTTCAGCTTTTTTCATTTCAGCAACAGTCAGAACATCTACCACTCCATTAGAAATATCAACAGGGAAGGGATTTTTGCTGATAAAATCTATATAGTCAGTTCCATGTTTTCCTTCATGCACACGGAGGGTGGTCGTTTTTTCTGTTTTATCAGATTCCTCTGTCCCTTTACCATAACCGGATTCATCATTTGGGTTGTCGTGATACTTGGTTTGTATGATAACGTCAAATGAGGTAGGATTAATGGCGACTATTCCATTGTCGGTATCAGCCGTTAATTTGTTAATAATATTTTTGCTGTTTGATTGCCATTTATAATTTCTTCCAAAGCTTGTTACCAGCCCTGTTGCATTTTTTGTATTGCCATAAGTGTCTTTTAGAACTGTAACCCTGACATTATTGACCTTAAAGGAATATGATTCAATTGACCTGGTAATAGGGTCTCTGATAACAGTAGCGCCATCCCGCATGGGAGTCGAAATTTCTTTTCTTACTTCCAGCCATTCTATTATGCGAACCACACTCAATTTGGGATTCTTCTTCTGATGGTTTTGTATTTTCGCAATAAGGGCATTAATCTCATTAGTTGTAAGGCCAGTAAGCCTGATGCGCAATCGTTCGATTTCCAAATCCCTGTCATCGAGTTCTCCTTTGTCGAGCCTGTCAAGAGCTCCATACCATTCCTTGCTCTTAAAAAGTTCTTTATCATACATTTCCTGTTCAGGTGTGGAAAAATGACCCACCGGTCTTCCAAAGGGATCTTTGGGCCATCTTCTTATCATTTCTCCCTGCTGAGATACATGTGTCAGTTCATGTGCGAGTAAACGCTGGCCGGATTCCGTGCCGGGTGAATATTGTCCATGATTAAATACGATATCACTACCTGATGTATAAGCCAGGGCATTTATTGATTGAGCTGATTTTGCAGCAACTGAATCGTTATGAATACGAACATTTGAAAAATCCTGTCCAAACCGGGGTTCGAAAAAGTGACGGGAGGCATCTGGTAGCGGTTGTCCCGATGAGGAAAGAGAAGAAATATATTGGTACAATTCGCTGCTTTCAGGGATTTCACTGTCCGGATTCTCTTTCCGCCGGATTGGCTTATCCTCTTCCTCGTAAGAATTGTATTTACGTTGTAAAGGCGCTATTGTCGCAGGGAAAGAAGAGTTTTCATTGACAGGGACAGCCATCCTCATCACCTTGTTTGCTGTATCATCTGCATCCTGTTCGTAGGCGTCATTGGGGTCATTGACTGTAAGTCGGGGCTGAAAAAAAAATCCCTGCCTTGATGATTCCTTCCGCTGTACATCTTTGGTATTTTTGGGAAGTAACTCTGCTGTTTCCATAATCCGATCAATTGTATTTAGTTAACACCAGTCAACATTCAGGATCTGTTCCATCCAGGGTAACCGGATGGTGGAGAAACCCCATGGGAGTTTATCGAGCAGAATGTCGACTGTTTTTTGTTCAACATGAAGTTTCCAGCCGGTCTCGGTTTTCACCAGTTTCCCTTCCCTCTGTAAAAATGTTTGCTGCAACCCCCCGATGGAAGTGGTGCGAAGCGGTTCCCAGTGGCTGAGAACGGATCTGAGTAAAGTTTCACACGATTCTTTTTCACTTTCTGTCAGATCAGATTCAAAGGGCAAAGGTTCGTCGAAATCTGTTGCACACAATAATTTGGGTAAAAGCAACCGGGTTTCGATGGCTGAAGTTTCACCGGTAGCCAGGTAATGCAATAAAAAGATGGCGCGATGCTGTGACCATTCATCTTTAAAAAAATGGCCATCGAAGAATCCCAATTCCGTATAAAACAGTTGAAGAAACGGATGGAGAATCACGATCCCTGAATTTTCACAGAAGATCCCGTTTTCCTCCGGCAAAGGTTGTTTTTTTTCTACTTTTTTATCTTCCTCCGGCAAAGAGCCATTCCTTTCATCTTTTTTATCTTCTTTCCGGTCAACATGCTTTTTCTGATCAACCCTGATAGAAGATGATCCATCTATTGACTGATGCAATCTTTTAAGCACATTCAGGATCTCCTCCGAAGAGATTTTTCCTTCGATTATTTGAATTCTCAGCAGCAGCTTTTTCCTAAGTGATGAAGGCAGAGGTGTAATTTTTTCAGGAGTTGGCGGGATCAATCCCTCATTCTGAACCCGGAATAAATCCCACTTCAAAAGGATGCTCACCATGAATTCAAAAATCAACTCCTCATCATTGTTCGCCAAAAGGGCAGCGGTAATGGCGGAAAGGTAAAACCGGGACTGCGATCCAGGGGTCATAATTTCCATGCCAGCCTTTACGTCCTGCAGGATGTACATGAGATCATCGGATATCGTGTTCCAGTTCCTGAGTAAGGTTTCATGAATCCTCAACCAGCAAGTTTGAAGGAATGTTTCAGAAAACTGCAGCGTCAGACGTCTTACCGGGGTATCGCTTATCGTTATTTTTCTCTTCAGCGCCAGAATGAGTTTCTTCCATTCCTCACCTGTAAAAGACTGAAGCATCGAGTTCTCCCAAACCCGAAAATCCTTTACCGTGCTGTACCAGGGTGGATAGCCGTTCTCAAGGTAATAGATAAGCGCTTCAACCAGGGACTGCTCTTTTGAAACCTCTGAGACTCCTGAGATTTCCGGGGACTCCATCGCCATTGCTATCTCTTCAGCATGGACCAGCACCTTTGACAGTTGTTCCAGTACCTTTTCCTTAAACTCTTTTTCAAGATTTTGCTCGCTGATAATTCCAAGATCAAGGATTAATTTGTCGATCCGCAGACTTTTTCCGTTTGGAGAAATTTTATCGAACAAGGTTTCAAGAATCTGGGGGAGTTCATCTCTGAGTACCCGGCTGACGCGGTTTTGAATCGCAAAAGAGTCAACTGCCCGTGATAACTTGATCTGAACTTTTTGTTTATGGATTATGTGTTCTCCCATCGATCCTTACTTAACCTTTGTAGCATTAGTGAAATCACCGGATGGAGATTTGATGATCTTTACATTTACAGTATTTGAATTAAGATCATTCAGGATGCATTTCATCTGGATTGTTGTTACAAGCTCATTCTCCATGAACGGAACGTAAGAGGGATTAAATGACCATGTACCATTGGTTGCCTGCTTCACGCTCTGCTGACAACCGGCAGGTTGAACTTCTATTCTGCATTTGGAGGAGGCATAGATCCTGACAGAACCATCTGAACTTTTAAAGGTGTTTTTGTTGAGGGGGAATAAAAGAATATTTTGCTTCACAAGAGATTGGCAGGGGTAGCTCTCCGGTTTCAAGGCAACGGTAAACAAGCCTTGTTTCTTAACAATCGTTTTCCATGAATATCTGTTTGAAACGGTTTGTTCAGCAGTTTTAGTATTCTGGTTATCACCGAAATCCCACGAATAGATAACCTTGGGCACCATGGCATCGTTTGTGAATTCTACCGACAGTTCCTCTTCGGCATATTGGATTACTTTATTGTGGAATTTTAAGTCAGGAGCGGATTCCACAAGAAAATCATAAATCGCTGTAAGTCCTTTAAAGGAATATTTCAATTGATGTTTACCGGGTTTAAGATTTGAAGGAGCAAGGGTAGTAACATTTGATTTTTGGTTTTCAAGCTTTGGCAGAAATCCCTCCGGTTTCAGGTCGTCGAGTGTGAGCGTTCCTCCCGGAACATTGGTTCTGATATGATAATTAGTCTTGTCATTATTGCAAAAGACATCATTTACCTTATTCTCTAAATACACATCCAGCCAAAGCAGGATCTCCTCCTGTTTTTGGGAATCCTTGCAGATCCCATTCCCGGCGGTGAGACTAACCTTAAAACTCCCCTTATACTTATGGATGAATGCCGGTTCATATGAATGGATTATGGTTGTGCCTGTATCCATCGAGCTTGCCCCATCACTGAAATCCCATTTAAAGACCTTCGCATTTAGTGAGGTATTAAGGAAATTTATGGAAAGGTTCTTCTCCGGATCGTTGTGTCTGAACTCTTTGACCTGTTGGTTATAATTAAAGTCAGCCACTGCTGCGGCCTCGATCGTGACTGTTACTGTTGCTTCATGACCCAATATGGAATATTTGATCACATGAGGACCAGCGGGCAGGCCTTTCGGCATGAAGAAACCTTTGGTCACCCCGTCGCCGGAAAAAGTTCCGTTCTCCGGTGTACCTGTGATCTTATATTGATTTGAATCCTCCGGGCAAAAGTCCTTCGGATCTGATGTGGATTTTGAAGGCGCCACTTCGATGGTCGGGTTTACATCAGGAGATGGTGGATTGTCATAAATAAAAGCCACCGGGGGACATTCGGAGCAGCAGAGATAAGGCAGATAAAAATCTGCAATCACTGCTCCATCCGGAATACTGTATTTTCTGAAAGTTCGCGTGGGATCAATGGTATCAATAATTCCGATTACCTTACGCTTATTGGCTTGAGAAGCCCCACTACACTCATCAATAAAAGTACGGATCGTCTCTAACTCAGTGATTCCGATTTTTTTTACATTTTCTGCAATTTTAGAAGAAAGACTTATTGCAGGTATAGCTTCTTCTTTTGTATCGAGCTTTGTTTCTGCTGTTACATTGATTTTCAGGGAATTATTTTCATTTGTATGGTAAACCAGAACGAAAGTACCCCCTTTAGGTACCCCGCCTTTATGTTCCAGTCCGGGGTGTTTCCTGTAATATGTCAGAAATCTTCTCAGGTCTTCATAAACTGAGAGCCTGTGAAGGTGTTCGGCCTTAAGGGTTTGCAGGCGGTCATCGGTACATGAAGACAACATCGAATTGAACTCAAGTGACAGGGCATTAAGTCCCAGATCCAGGAGTAAATCATTTGCTGCTGTGCTCTTTTTATTTTGTTTGGCCAGTAACTCCAGCCAAATAATGATCAACAATCCAAGACCATTCACCTTATTAATATAAGCCAGGTATTTGGTTTTAAAGATCGTCATATCAAGGATGGCAATCGAGGAGTTCATCAGGTATGCCATCAAATCTTCAACAGCGTCGATAAAATAGAAAATGGCTTCATAAAACCGGAGGTAAAATGTTGCTGTGCTATCCTCTTTCGTTTTATTTGCGGGTGTAATTGAGCT
This sequence comes from Bacteroidota bacterium, assembly GCA_026391355.1. Classification (GTDB taxonomy): domain Bacteria; phylum Bacteroidota; class Bacteroidia; order Bacteroidales; family FEN-979; genus CAIYUC01. Next base: position 62,759 of record JAPLDH010000023.1, read on the forward strand.
TATCAAATCCTGTATATCAGGATTATCCAGGTAATACTGACCTACAGTGTCCTTTTCCGGTGGACAGTACTTTTTCATAAAGCCGCCTTTGACGTGCTTCTTCTGCCGGAATTCCGGTGTTTTGAGATCTTTGAAATTAACCTCCTTTTTGAAGGATGAGAACTGGTTCATCGAAGCATTTGTGAAGGTTTTCGTTAATGTTGCCTGATCGAGGGTCACCATAGGAATCTTGGTCATGTAACAAAATGGCAAATGTAACCTGCAGATGAAGTCGGTAATTATCAGTTTGTAGTCAGTCTCCAGATCAAGAAGATTGCACTCAGGCAGCTTTGTAACGTTTGTGCTGAGTAATTCGGCAGAAACGGCTACCAGATCGAAGGGCAGGTTAAATGTTTGCCGCTTTTCCAAAAGGTCCTTTAGAACATCGGCATGATTTTTACCTATATGACCCTCGATCCTGAAAAAGTTGTGGTTTTCAATGTCATAATACAGAGGATTCCTGACAGCATCGTCAGAGTTGTATAATTCCGCGTTATAGCTGAGGTTGAATGCGGCATTTCCTTTGGCCGTCCTGCCAAAACTCCAGAAGTGATATATATCGCTGTCGTTTTTATTGATCTTGTAATAATAGGGTATGGCCCTGTCGGATAAGGGGACACTTTCATACCGGCTGGGAGTAATGCGTGTTGGAATATTCCCGGATGGAACATTGAAGGATGAGATCATCGCCTTCATGCGTTGAAAAATCAGCCGCAATTCAGCTTGCTCCTGTTTTTGGTGTTCCAGGAATGAGGCATAAATAAAATACTGACGGTCAGGGTTGAAGGCAATTTGATCCGTATTCCCGGTAGCCTCTCCCAGGGTGAGATGCAATGGGAACAAATCTTCATCACCGCAACAGGTTGAACCAATTTTAGATGCCTGATGTCTGAAATCGAGATAAGAATTATAAAGGTCGTTGATAAAATCATAAAAATATTCAATCTCAACGGGGTTATAATTGAGAATTTCATTCCGTTTATTCCGGAGGGTAATGAATAAGTCCGTGAACGGAGAATTGGGTTCATTCAGAATGGATTTATAGTTATCATAGCAGAAATTATAGACGCTGTCGATACGTTGCAGGGTAAAATCATTGGTGATGCCGGTAAAAGCATTCAGCACATCGTCGGTGGTGTTGAGTGTTTTAAAAGGCACATTGTACCGGCCCAGGTTAATTTCCGGCGCTTTGGCGTGCGACTGGATAAGGGTAACAGGAGGTAAGTCGTTTTTATGAACCAGGAGCGGACGTAATGTAAATATCATCTTCTCCCCCTTATTATCACAATCGAATGTAGTACAGTTCTTCAGATCCTTCTCAAAGGCCTCCAGAAAGAGCACCACCAGAAAATCGGACAATAAAATGCCGGGTTTACTGATGGTTGATATTATCCGGGAAGGGTCATTAAGATCAGTCTTTTGCTGCTCAGTGAGAAGCTCATAAATGGGATGGTTGAACGGGAAATTTTTGTAGAAATATTCAGGGTTATAGTTAAAAGGCAGATCAGCCGGAAGAGGAACACTCCTATATTCTGTGAGATATTGGTAATCGGTCCGATCCTCATCTGGAGGATTATTGAGAATGAGATAACCCTGGGATGTAATGCCACATCCTTTGGAAATTGAAATACTGCTTTCGTTGCAGGTAATATTCAAACCGCAGGCAATACCCATCCCGAACAATTTATTTCGGGTCAACCTTTCCTGCTTATCGAGATAATTGAAGAGTTGGTTGAGATGATATTTGGTGAGAACCTGGTCCAATTCGAATACGATGTATTCGTCAGTGATGATTTTGGAATTTGCCATAAACCTTAATTATTAAAGGATCCTAACTCAGTTTTGCCCAGCATAACCGGGTTCTTTTGCGTGCTTTCCCTGCAATCGTACAAGGTAGCAACCGGATACCTGCTATGTAAGTCAAATAAGATGTTAAGGAGATTATCATTAGTTGTATTAAAAGTGGTTAAGTTTTCGTGTGAAGGGGTAAATTCATAAGTAGCAAGGGCACGAAGCCAGGTAAGGTAACGTGTCTCGAACAAATGCATATCCTGCTGGTTCACCCAGCAAATTTTCACCATTGTATGTGAAGGAGTTTCACGATGTATGATATCTTCGAAATATTTTCTAAACTCCATGCTGCGCAGATGGCGTGGCCAATAAGGCAAAACCACCGAAATCCGGAATGAATAGGGGTCTTCTTCTCCGCATGAATCATTATTTTTATTGAGACACACCGGGGCAAGAGCAACTCCGGGCGCTCTTGGCCTTAATAGAATGTGCTCAATGAGATGAAGTCCTTCGCTTTCATTTTCTTTATCACTCTCATCGGTATTGGGACTTACTGCCTCCTCTGTGCAGAGATACCTGCGGTTGAAATTATCAATACCCCCCAGCCTGCATAGTCGCTTTTCCAGGCCTGAAACATTGTCTGTATCCCAAAATTTCAAATCGTCAATGCTCCACTTCCCGGTTAACGTATCTTGTTTTTGAGGCAAATAATTGAATGCCTTAGCCCGCTCATATCCCATTGTTGGATAATCGAGCAGGAATTGCAGTTTATTTTTAACGAGATGTGCAGGGTCTATTTTGGTTTCGGCTTGTTTTTCATAATCCAATGTGAACATAAGGAACACATAATTGTTGAATGACTCTGCGAACCGCGCCATCAGGTGGTCCAGGAAACAGTTCCGGCGTTCCAGGAAAGTATCAAACGGTTCATATAATTGCTGCCACTTTGGATCAACAGGTACCGGTTCCATCGGATGAAGCGGCAGGGTGAATATTGGTGGCTTATCTTTTCCCGTAAGCAGGCTATTCAGCAGATTGGTATTTCCCGGATCATGCTGATAAACCGATTCCCCATCCTTAAGATTTCCGATAAACTGTGCATAATAGCTTTGTACAATGTTCTCAAGAGAAAACAAGCTTTTGGCATTTTTCACCTGGCAAAAGAAATCGGCAAGCAACTGGTCGTAAAAGAGCAGATAGGCTTTCAACTGCCGGGACTGAGCTTTCCTTTCATTTGTAGCATTACCGGGTAATCCTGCTTTTCCAATGCCATAAGTGACAGGGAAGAGTTCCTGTATTGAAGTGTATTTTTCAAGTGGAAAATATTTCCCGGATGGCACAGGCAAATCGTCAGAATGGCCCCTTAACTTATCACGTAATTTCAGTGATTTAAGATAGCGTATTGTGTCACGTACCTCCTTAAGTTGTGCGAGGTATGGGAAATTATTTTTGTAAAAGATGATTTTTGACTTTGTTTCGGATAAAACCGGTTTGTGTAAATCGTTAACCTCCATGCACCAGGAAAGTCCCGTTTGTCCGGTAACAGGGTTCCCTGATGAATCGAATTTTGTCATTTTGAAATTGTTGACTGCCTGCACTCCATCGAGATCCATAAAGAGACTGATAAGGTCAGAAGCATGGATCTTTTCCCGCAGTTGAGTGCTATTCAATTCAGAGGTGTCAATAAACCCGTGCTCCAACCTTGGTCCTTCGAAAATTTCATCCGTCGGATAACCTCTGTCAATTAATTCCTTAAGCAGATAGAATCTGACACTTGGGTTCAGGTACTCTTCAATGATCAGGAATACCTGTGCCTGAACCTGCTCCATATCAGTTCCGGGCGCTAAGATTATATCGACGCAAAAGGCGATCTCCTCGTTTTCTATCGTGGTGACATTCACGAAGTCTTCGCAAAGGTTCCGGTTTGCATGAAGGGTTCTCACCGCTTTTTTTACGGTCTCATCAGCCTTCTGAATCTTCAACAGGTATTGGCTGATTACTGTTTTCTTAAACTCCGGATTTACCTTTTCGAGGAACATTTGCTCAATATCGGCTGGCACTGGGTTGAGATCTCCCGGAGGAAGATCCAGCGTGAGAGCGCCTTGTACCGTATAGTCCTTTCCGCCGGCTTTAAAGGGGAATGTCAGGACAATGCCATTCATCGTATCCTGAACGGTAACAGCATAAGGGGTTTGCACATCGGCAGGTTCAATGGCAATGAAATCCACTGATTGTTCCTTCCAGGAAGGAAACTCAATGGTAAGGCTGAACAATCCGGCTTGTAATGCTGAAGTCGGAGGATTCAGGAGTTCAACTTTTCCGTTGTTCAGATCTCCAAGTTGAATATCATTTTCCAGGTCGAGCAGGACTTTGTACAATCCTGAAAGATAGACAGGACATGGACTTACTTCACCGATCACCAACTTACTTTCCGCATGATTTGCATATATTGGGACTTCACCTGCAGGAACGGTCTTCCCTTTGACCTGGTAAGTATCATCATGAACAAACCAAGCATTGTGTACACCAACTATATCCAACATCAGTTTCCGGTAATCGGGAATGGTCAGGGGAGCCTGTGTAAGAATGGTTTTCGCAGTATATAATGGTTGTGTTTCCGGAATTTTGCCCTCTTCATCGCTGAGCAGTTCATTCATCGGCAATGATGAACGATAACCAAGTTCCGTAATAGCAAAACAAAGCGCTTCAAGGATCGTTATACCGGGATCATGCAGATTGTAGTCTGTCCAAAGCTTACTGCCAAGCTCTTCAATGTATTTAAGGCCTTCTGCACGCAGAAAGCTGAAGTCTTCATCATGCTTAAGCAACGGTTTTTTTTGTATGGTCTTACCGGTATTATTCATTGCATTTGCAATTACTGTTCTCTGCATTTATGATATGTTTGGTTTTACTGTCCGGGTCGTAGTAAGAGACAAGAATGGAACGTGCTGTACTGGCTATAGCCGTTTCCAGGTCAATACTCTTTTGAAAGGTGCCGTCATCCAATGGAATGTATTGGTACATTTTCAGGCAGTTCACATAATCCACATAGGGCCGTTTTTCAATAAACTTCAATACAACTGATTTTTCAATGGTTCCGCCAAACTCAATTTCACCTCCTGACCCGGATGCCCATGGGGTAAGGAATTTCTCTATCTCATCGATTAATGTTTGATTGTAATTAGCAGTTGTTCTGTATTTTACATCAAAGGTAAATTGGACCTGTTCAAATTGCGGGTTAGTCACTTCCAATTTGATAAATGGGGAAATGAGATTTTGTAAATATTTTCTGATATCGGCAAGAACTCCCAATCCGGTATAAGGCAGAAGTGGATTGGAAGTGGCTAATCCTGTCAGGTCTGGTATTGTCACCACCATTAAATGGCCGGGGAGGACTTCACTGTATCTCTTTTTAGGGGGTGTTTTCGAGGAATTTAAGATGAAGCCGGTATGGTTGATACATTTCACCAAATGGATGGAAGGAAATTCTTGCAGAACGAGGCGTTCATAATCCCAAAGGGTCCATGCCCTGCTTTTATGCCTCAGCCGCTCGCTGACACGCAGGTAAAAATGAGCGTCGGTTTCCCGGTAACGTCCATCAAAGGAAGGATAAGGTTGATCGATCTTTTTGATTTTACCATCCGCAATTACCGGTTTACTGATTGTATTCGGCAGTAATGGTTGGGTCAGTTCAATCTTCTTTTCCTTATTATCAACAAAGATTCCTTTTGCGGCGTTTGCCCGAACCGTTATGAGATTACATACCGCATCAGCATCGTGTTGCACAACCGCCTTGATCCATAATAAACCGCTGTCGGCGCGAGTGTTGTTAAGGCTTGCCCGGTATGGGGTTTGCAATACGACAAGCCCGGATTTGGTCAGGCTATTGGTATCATCGGTAACATCGGCGGAGCCAAATTTTATCCAGTTATTTTCTGATAAATAGTACCAAACCACATCGGTTATCTCTTTCAATGGATTAGCCGTTCCTTCCGCTACCTGGAAGAGGAGGGAAAAGGTATCTCCCGGTGAAGCCTGGGCCAGGCCAATCCAGAGCTCTCCCCCGTCATGGCCGGCTTTGATATGACCGGCAGGATTCCCGTCATCAACGTTAAATACCGGCAGAAGTCTTATCGGTTCTTCCGTGAGGGACGGACTCATTGCCCTGAATCCGAAAGGTTCAACATGATAAAAGAAATCGGAACGGGAATCGATCTTGAAATATTTCTTTTTTCCCCGGCTGGTTGCAGGGAACACTATTTTTTCGGCTGCAGTATATGAAACATCCAGGGATGAAGCCACCGGAGCGGGAGGCAGCACCACTTTCCCGGGAGTCTGTACCTGAAAAGTTGTGGTTGTATCAGTTGTGGTGATCGTTGTTTTCATTTCTGCAACTGCATCCTGAACATCATTCAGATAGGTTTTCAAGCTGTATGTGTCGGGTCCTGACACCTGGATTTTGATGAAACCATCAACTGAAGAGATCTGGTATAGTTCATTAGGACCAAAGTCTGGTTGCGAAAGAGGTTTTTGAAGATAACCTGACACCAGGTCATATGAAGTATGGAAAGGGATCGATTTCGTCAACGGATCCGAAAACAAAGTTACAATGGGTGAAGCGACAGATTCCCACTGACCTTCACACAGAACAAAACGGTCAACATCAAGTGACGGAACGTTCTTCCAGACGATATTTATCTTCAAAGCGGAAACTTTTTTCTGAAAGATCTCCTTGCTCCCAAGGATGAAGTAAGAGCCGTTATCAGGAAATTCGCCAAAAAGTTTAAAGGGTTTGGCAGGATCGATGTTCCCGTTGTCATTTTGCAACACCAGGTTCTTCACGTTTTGTACGGTAACATCAACAAGTATTTCTTCAATTACGAGTGATTTAAGAAGTAAATACCGGTTGCCGGTGAAATCTTTGAGCATCACCTTAACCATAGGCAATCCATCAGGATAGTTTCCTCCATGTGTTTTTTGAGAATAGGGGATGATCGGAGGAGCCGAACCATTAAGTGTGAGGTCAAAGGTTAAGGAATACGTGTTCCTGTCCTTATCAAATTCAAACTTGATTATCTTTTTTGTAAGAAATGCATCTGGTTCAAACCAACTTTTCTTTCCGGAAAAATGGAAAGAAAATGCATTTGTAAGGTCGATGGTTTCGCGTGCAAATTTTGTCGAAGCTTTGCAGTAGAATGTCATGGTGATATGTCTTGAGCCTTCATTCAGGTACAATACATTAGAAGCAATCAAAAAACCTAACTCTCCCAGGTTTGCAAGTTCCGTTTCGCCAAATGCAGCCCAGGATTTATCCGCACCTATCAATTTTGCTCCCAAGCCATCCTGGCTGTTCGAAACCGGAGAGGCAAATAACTTTTGACCTGGGGTTAATTCTTTTTTAAGAAAGAGCGATTTCAGGCTTTTAACCTCTGATTGTTTTATCAGAATGTCATCGCATAGGGCGTAAAAGAGATCATTGTTGGCTCTGTCTTTCCCAGCTTTAAATGCAATGCCCTTGCTGAGCAAATGTTCAGGAGTGTTCTTTTGAAGTTCAAAAACCAGGTGGACAAAATCAGGAATTGCAGGCTTGTTCTCTAATTGCAGGACTCCATCTTTATAATAAAAATCCAGGTGGTTTTGCGTAAATTCATTCAGGTGTTCCTGTGCGAAACGGAACAACCTCAGGAAACTGAGGTATAAAGCGTAATGTGAGTTGTGAGACGGATAGTTTTCCAGCACTTCCTGCAGAAAGGCAGGGACCTGTCCAACAATGTTTGTGACGCCGTCAATAAATGAATTCACAGGACCTGTAAACAGGTTATGGGTGATGAGTTGTCCTGTTTGTATAACCACACTCCCATTGAGGATGATTGACGCCGCTGTAACATCGGAAGTCCAGATAAGATCCTTACCCGGGTCTATAACAAAATTCTGGCAAGGGAAAATACCCGTAAATGGCACCAGGGGGTCAAGGGTCGTACTGGAGGGATCAATGAGATTGATCGCAGGGGGGTCCATTGGAGAAGACGTTCCGGACCCCTTGTAATATTGCATGAGAATATTCAAGGGTCGGGCCAGGCGGGAAGCAATGGCAACTTTCAAATACTCTTTGAAACGGTTGTCATCAGGTAATGCCAGGTATGTTGCATGTAACCCTGTTGCCAGAGAAAAGATGAAATCGAAAATAAACTTCAGATCCTGTTGAACCTGCTCCTGGGGTGTGGCAGAGCCGGCAGAAAGGATCCTGTTATAAAGGTCATGTATGTATGCGATAAAATCTTTGGTGTGCCAATCGGCCAGTGCAGCAATAGTTACGGCGACCTCTTTTCCCATCAGGTCTGTCCAATCTCCTGCAATGGTATTGGTCAGATCATAAAAGTTCAGATAAGAACTATATTTTTTTGCGAAAAGAATAAGATCTGCATCGGTTCGGCTGTCGACTTTCGCATAAGATGCAGCGAGCGCTTCGAGCACCCGACGTGCCTGGCTCGTACCGTTGAATTCCAGGAGGGTCTTATCTAAGCAGGGAGCGTCCATTATTTGATTTCTGTTCCTTCATTTTTATAAAACGGATATACAAAATTGAACCGTGAATTGGTAACCCTTATCGTGTATTCAAGAATAATGAGAATGACTCCATCTGATTCACGACTGTCATCAATTTTAACGGTTTTCAGGTCAATCCGGGCTTCATAATAAAGGATGGCTGTCCGGATCATTTCGCGGATGTAAGTTTTAAATGTCGTGTTCATCGGTTCAAACACCATTTCATCCAGGTTGCAACCGTAATCCGGTTGCATCACCCGTTCCCCTTTCCGGGTAGAGAGAAGAATCTGCAGGCTGCGTTGAATGTCCAACTCATCACTGGTCATTTCGACAGCGCCCGACATTTTGTCAAAAGCAGGAGGGAAGCTCCATCCCGTTCCTAAAAAAGAATCTGGCATATCATCCTCCAGGCATTTAATTTATAGTTACAACTCCTCCCTTGATGGTAGTCGTTCCTGAGCCTTCCACAGTAACCGATGGCGCTGAAAGAGAAGCGCTTCCATTTCCCGCGTTCAATGAAGCGCCTCCTGCACTCAGGGAGAAACTTGAAGAAGGACTCATCGAAATATTTGTAGCCTGGATGGTCAGGTCACCGCCAGCTTTTAAGCTCATATTGGCTGCACTCTCGACGCTTACCGAGGAGGCCTCCATGGAAATTTTATTTCCATTTTCATCCTCGAATTTCATCAACCCGTCAGATTCACTGATGGTAATTTTTTTTCCGGCAGGGGTTTCAATTTTTAAAGACTTATCCGAGTCATTAAAGATCATCTTCATACCACTGCGGGATACGAATCCCTTTTCATCATTTTGGTCGGAAGCGGGTAATGGAGCTGGTTTTGCACTGCTGTTCAGCATACCCAAAACAATGGGATGGCGTGGATCGTCATTTAGAAAACCTACAACCACCTCATCATTGATCTCCGGGCGAAAGAACATTCCACGATTATTTCCGGCATCGAGGGAAGCAATCCGCATCCAGATGCCATCTTCACCGGAATTAATGATTGGTAGTCGAACACGGATACGGTGCTCGCTATCAGGATCACTTGCCAGTTGTGTCACGATCCCTATTTGCAACCCTCGGATTCCGGGCAGCATACCGGAAGCAGGCGATGAATGTACATCAGGCTGTTGGGTAAAAGCTTCGTTTGGAAGCCCAAACTGAACATCGGTATTCCAATTTCCGTTGGTTATGTCGTGATGCACTCCCGAAACATAGACTTTGCCATTGAACCGGTCTCCGACACCCCCGACCTGGATCAGGTCACCAGGTTCAATCCCGGCAAAACCGCGAAAACGGACACGACCCCGGCACCGCGACATTCTCGCTTTCTGTAAGCGGGCATCTGCCAGACTTTGCAGCTCTGGTTCGGTAAGCTTCTCCACAGAATAGAGATCATACTCTGCGATATTCAGGGTGTTACCAAGATCGGAAGAGGATATATTCCCGTTTTCTTCGAATCCGGGCTCTTGTGCATTGACCGTGGTGACCTCCTGGCTGGAATAGTCCCAGGTTTTTGCTGCAAGTGACTGATACTGGTTACGTGCGTCAAGATCTGCATCAAACTCAAGGATCGTCGCACCAAATACGGCGTCGAGCACTGGAGTAGAAGTGAAATCAGGTTTTTTTGCAGTGAATTTACCATCTTTTACCAGGCATACTTTTCCACACGCTTCCATGCGGCTGAGAATAAAATCCCAGTCAGTACAATCATATTGAACGATGGATTGCAACTTAACAGTTGTATCTTCAATATCATGATCAAACCCGTAGGAACTGATGATTTCTTCAGCCGCTTCACTGTCTTTTTTGTCGTAAAAATAGTTGTTCATTCTTGCGACTGTCATCTTTACAACTTCGTCGCGGCAATCGAGCATGAGCAAGGGCGAAGTATTGTTCCTGATTTTCAGGCTGTGTTTTAAGATAATGCCTGTAAACAGTACGGATTCATCCAAATGATAGCCGGCTGAGATCTCGATATCAACACCGGGAATAAAGGTATCTTCATTACTTACGGCGAAATCCTGAACGGATGGGTCACCATCAAAGATGGCAATCCGCGCCATAGGGAGCCGGTTAATATCTTTGTTTACGGTAATTGAGGCAACCTGGTATTGTGTGGATACAGACTGGCCCCCTATCTTGATGGTAAAAGTGACAAGGTCAGTGTTTTGTATTCCCGGAAGTGTTTGACTCAGTGGCATTGTCTGTCATTTTGCAAAAGGCGGAAAAACCAGTTTCATTCCCGGTGTGAGTTGCTTGAAATCAGTCAGCCCATTTACCCGGGCTACCTCGAAATAGTATTTGCTGTCGCCATATTCACGAAAGCAAAGAAGGGGCAGGGTATCGCCCTCCCTGACTGTTCGAACATGGGTAAGATCAGGAGAATTTTTATTCTCGACCGTTGAGAGTTTTTCTTCATCTATTACTGCCTGGAATGTGCAATCAGCTTCGGCCCTGACAGGTGTACCATCGGGACGGAAGAGCTTGAAGCTGATGGTCATATTTGTTAACTGACAATTATAGAGTAAAGGCCCCCATTGGATCTGGACAAATCTTGGCTTGTGTGTCCCGCTGTCATAAGCATAAACAACTTGCCTGAAATTTTCGTAATCCTGCAGCACGTCAGGTTTGTCAGAAGGCAATCCGGGAACGGCGATTCCTGACAAAAGCCCGCCACTTCCCCTTTTCAGAACACCTGTTCCGTCGAACAGGAAGTTAAATGTTATTGACTGTGGTGCACGTTTATTGGTTGAGGAGACGCTCTCACTTGATCCCTGGGCACTTTTATCATTGATAAAATTACTGTAAGTGAGCGAGTAGGTCTCAGGATTGATCAGTACCTCATATTCAATATTTGAAGGGGTACTGAATTTCGCATCCTCATATGCGACCAGTTTCATTTTCTGAAGTTCTCCCAGTCCCATCAGCGTTCGTTTTTCAATTTCAGTATCTCCATGACCTGTTCAACGCAGGCAGCAATGATCTCATCCTTGTTTACAGCAGGAGCAGAAGCAGGAGTAGCCGGTGTTGACGGGCTGGATGGCTCCTGAACCTGGGTTGTTATCTGCAATTCACGAATTTCAACGGGCATGATTTCGGTTTTAAAACAGATTCGACTAAGGCACAGAAATACTTATGCTGGCGCCGGAATCTCCACCAGCAAGACCGGCCACTGCCCCTACGACAGCATTAAACGCCGCTGATAAATTGAGCGTTTTATAATACTCGTACCGCAGGGTCAGCGATTCAATCATGATCTGGTTTTGTTCGGCATTAAGTCCCGTTATATCATACCTGACGGGTATTGCATTAACAACATACCAGGAAGAAACGGGCAGATGATCTTCATTCAACAAGGAGATCAACAGGTTTGTAGGCTGGTAATTGAAATTCTCAATGGCATCCAAACACCAGGCTGAAATTCCGGAAACAAGCGTCATTCCTCGCTTCAGCAAAAGATCGGCATACTTTGTCCGACCCGGCAGGCTGTGAACAAAGCGATTTTCCCCACCTTCATTGTAAGTATCCATATTCACATCCACTGTTAATCCGGTGACTTCCTGAAAACGGAAATCATTCGGTACCTGTGGAAATATTTCAAACACCACCAGGAAGTGGAAGCCGGTAAAAGGATAATCCAGCATGTTTTATTCGTTCTGTATTGTCACACCTTCATGAGCCAGTTCCAATTGTTCGATGGCCACCTCGTTCCCGTCTGCCTTTAGGTCGGTTGAGGTGATCTTCGTTGGCCAGGCATTTTTAACTTTCCATACGACAACCGGAGCAAGCGATTCATTGAGCAGGCTGATGGTAATGTCACGACGTTCGACTGTATTCATATTGATCGTGTTGAACCAGTTGTAAAATTCATTGTCGGATTTGAAAATACCCCTTTTTAAGGTAATGTTGCTGAATTTACGTTGTCCCGGCATTTTTATCTTATGATATTCGGGACTTGCGCCATCACGATATTCAATAACATCATTGGTAATATCTAAACCGCTGACATCCGTGAAACCTATGTGTGTTCCCCCCCAGTCTACCTGGAAATGAAACTTCGGAAGTGGGTAATTTGCCATAACGTTTCTGTTTTATTTGTGAAGTTTTTTTTTCGATTGAACAATATGAGGATTATGCCTGCTGCTGTATTTGTGAGAAGCGCAGGATGATGAATTCAGCCGGGCGAACAGGTGCCATTCCAATTTCAAGGATCATACGGCCGTTGAGGATATCATCGAATGTCATGGTTTGGCCGAGACCAACCTTCACATAAAATGCCTGTTCCGGTTTTGATCCCGCAAGAGCCCCCTGCCGCCAGAGGTTGGTAAGATAGTTTTCGATCATGGCACGAACCCTGACCCAGGTGTTCCCGTCATTAGGTTCAAACACAAACTGTCCGGCTGCTTTTTTTACCGATTCTTCTACCATAATGTAGAAGCGGCGTACAGAAATATACTTGAAATCATTGCTATTGCCATCTAACGTTCGGGCTCCCCAAACCAGAATGCCTTTCCCTGTAAATGCCCGGATGGCATTGATGGATTTGCCGGCCATTGTATCGATATTCAGATCATCCTGCGTCAGATCATCAATGGTAAAAGTCAGCCCGTTTACTCCATTCAGGCTGAAATTAGCCGGGGCCTTCCAAACTCCCCTGGATCCGTCGACCGATGAATACACCCCGGCAATTGCCCCGCTTGGCGGTAAGGATGTCTGGGTGTTCTGAACCACACTCACAATTTGTTTATATACCGGATGTGATTTAAGAAGGCTTTGTTCATAGTTGGTTTCATATGTAGAAGCTAAGTTCAGGATCTGTGTCACTCCTACATTAAACTGGTTAAATAAATTAGTAAAGGAAGGCAAACTTCTCTGGCGAAGTGAAGGTTCTGTACCTGTTCCATAGATCGTAGTATCGGCGCCAGGTAATGTTGTTCCGAAAATAGTGCCCCATTGTGAGGCAGTAAATACGGTTAAATCCCTTCCACCGTAATAATCAGTTCCGGTACCCAGTTTGGCTTCTGCTCCCTGGTCATAGGCCAGCAATTTGGTCATCGTGGTAACAAGGGAATTTGTAATAATATTCCCGACATCTTTTTTCAATCCCAAATCGCTGTAATCTCCCTGTAATCCGACTGCCCAGTTATCAATGACATTGGCAACGGTATAAATAAAACTTAGCAGTGCCTGAAACTTGGTTTCATTGTCAGTAGGCCCGGTTGAATTAAAGGACAACTGGTAGTCATTTACCAGGAATAACCATTGTTCATTCAGGCTTTGGTTTGTCCCGGTGAGCAAAGCATCCACGGCGCTTTTCACGGATGTTGAATCCAGCATAAGCAGGTTCAGGCTTTCCACCATATTTTTTGCATCCGGGGAGGTCGTAAAGTTCTTAAGATCAATGGGCACTCCTGCCTGAAAGATCTTATTTGCAAGGTTTTTATACTTGATTGCAAGACCAAGATTGGTTTTCAGGTAAGGTGTATAAGCTGCTCCGTAATTCAGGTTAATAACACCGATATTGCTCCTGAAATTTTCTTTTCCTGTGGTCCAGTCGGGGGTTTCAAGTAGATCAAAGATACAAAACCTGTCCTGCAGATTACTGCATTGCTGTAATGCATAGGACTGCACATCATACATATTACTTCCGAGTTGCACCGCGTCTGGAAATAAAATCAGGGTAGGTTCATCAAATTTCTTTAAGGCATTCAATCCCTTCTCAAAATCGTCTTTATCAAATGCCGGAATGGTCTGGAATTTACCGATTGACACAATATAGGCGATATTTCCTCCATTAAGAAAAAACATTCTTATGCTGTCATAAAGGTAATAGGTAGCGCTTCTTTTTACCGACAATACTACATTATTACCGTCAATATCCACTTCAGTGATCCCTGGATCGGATCCATTGCCGAAATATTGCTGGTATTCCAATAGTGAGGTGATCCTTGTTGGAAGCATGTGCAGGTCACCCGGTTGCAGTTTGGTATCATCCTGAGTGTACCCGATAAATGCGGGGACAGCAGTGGCCACCTGCGCAATGGACGGAGGGAATGATGGAATTTCATTCACATAAACCCCCGGGGTTTTGATGGTGGTTTCGTTAATTTGTGACATGGCTGGTTTTTTTTATTTGTTAATTAATAATTAAGATTGATTTCGAAACAGGTCAAAGGTTCTTCATCATATAGCCCCCGATGAAAAGGATATAATGAAAGGCGATCAGGAGACGCATTGGGAATAGATGTATATTCGTTAGTATCAACTTTCAGTTTTAAAGTTTTAACAGGATCTTCTGATAAAGGAATGGGTGTTTTTGAGATAATGGTTGCAGCGGTTCCGGAAGGATCGGCAGCAAATTGAAAAACCTTGTCAGTGTCTTCCAAAGTGCCTCCTGAACTATGTTGAAGAACATATTTCCACAACAGGAAACGGTTGGGAAACAGGATCTTGTAAACAGGAGAAAGCAGGTGATGGCTTGGGTTCAGCATCATGTATCCGGGAGGGAGTGTACTTTCACAATAAAGATCAATTACCCCAAACACATTCTGACCGTAAAGCTCGTCATTAAGGTACACCGGCGCTTCCTTCCCACCGTCAATTTTCAGTATATATTTTCCTGCAGGAAGTGACGTAAGATCAAGCTTAAACGAATTAACCGGTTTAGGGAACATGATGGTTTTCGATAAAACAATTTCTGTGAACATCCTGGTACCGGCAGCATATCCTTTCACAAGGATGGTGACAGAGGACTGCGGTGAGGGAAATGAATACTGCATAATGGATGGCAACCACCGGACAGCCTCATTCTCCGACCCGCAGGGGATGTTCCCTATCCTGACCCAATAATCCGGATCGGTATAGCTATGGGGATTCGTCAAATCACTCTTTCTCCATGCCTGGTAAACATCACCTGACGGGGAGGCAACGAGGCTGCCGGGATGATAGAAATCATTGCTGTCATAAGGGTTTATATCCTCTGTAAGGTAGCTTCCTCCAAAAGTATTGTTGTTCCTGTTGGAAAAATAGTAAATCATCCCGTTGGAAGGAGGAACCGGCAGATTTGTATAGTTCAAAAAGAGCGAATTATTTAATTTAAGAAAAAAGGTAAAGTTTAACCCTTCTTCCGGAACAACAGGTAAATTTCCGGATTTATCAAGTTCAACCCCCGTAATAAGCCTGTTATGATATTGTTTGGCAATTATTTTATGACCGGCAAGGGTTCGACGGGTCGCTGCCGAAGGGATCAAGGTAAAATCCTGACATAACTGATTGCGGAAGTATTGATGCAATAACTCCACGGAAAACAAGATATCATATTTAATGTCAATCATGCAGGGTTTCCTTGTTCGTCGTTGATCTTGATTTCCTTAATCACTTCAGCGCTACCCCTTGTGAAGGTGTCCATGATCTTGATCAATCGCATTTTATATAAAACTGATGGAATATACTTTGACCCCAATATCGCCCATAAATTGTTCAAATCCTGAAGGGATAATGTTTTCATATCAAATATTAATTCTTCAATTCCCTGCGGCAAATCCGGGGAGTTTTGTGGTGTAAAAACATTTTGATACTGAAAAAACTGAATAATACTGGATAATAATAACAAAGAGGTTCTGTAGTTTTCAAAGTTTGCCGTAAACAGCACATCAAGATTCAGATAGACCGGAGGATTTCTGTAAACCACTTGCTGATCAATGCGAACATAATTATCAGGGGAGCGTGAAATCCGGTCTTCCTCGATTTTTACGAGTGAAACAAGAATCATATTCTGTAGCGTTGAATCTGTACTTGTCCCGACCTGGGAAACATTTCCGAGGATGACCGGATGTTTAACACCTGGCAAGATCAGGATGCCGAGCGTTTGTTGCTGCTGCAAATATTTTTCAATATGGCTTGCGATGAAATCAAGTGCCAGGTTAATCATCAAAAATGGTTGTTGTTTCTGATTATTTTCAGAACGTTATCTTTTCACATTCCTCCAGTATCCAATGGTTGCAATATTAATGGTAAGCTCAAATTAACGAGGCAAATATATTTAAAAATAATGATTGAGCAAGTTTAGGAAAAAAATTATTAAATATGCTTTGGGAATGAAATCCTGATAGTGACCGAAACGGTCGTTGAGCGAAGTCGAAACGACGTTTCAATTCCACATTGGTACGACTGATAGCGAATCTTCAAAGAGTACCCTGAACTTGCTAAGGGAGTTTCAATTCCACATTGGTACGACTGATAGAATGTTTCAACATCGATGGCGGTGAACCGATAAATGTTTCAATTCCACATTGGTACGACTGATAGGAATTGGAAGGTATGGGACGTTGCAAAGCTCAATACAGTTTCAATTCCACATTGGTACGACTGATAGAAAGTTGATCCTAAGGAATACGGATTAACAGAAACACGTTTCAATTCCACATTGGTACGACTGATAGAACTCAATGGAAAGCATTGAACGAAACAGGAAGCACGTTTCAATTCCACATTGGTACGACTGATAGTCACCTGAACTTGCGTGGGAATTTTCTAATTATGAAGTTTCAATTCCACATTGGTACGACTGATAGGAACTTGCTGAAAAGGATTGGATGAACCTTCATGAGTTTCAATTCCACATTGGTACGACTGATAGAAGAGTCGTTGAAATTTCCTTTAATTGCTCTATTTTGTTTCAATTCCACATTGGTACGACTGATAGATGCAGTAGAGTGTGAAGAAGCTGACAGGAAAATAAGTTTCAATTCCACATTGGTACGACTGATAGATGACGCTGATGCAATGAGGTTCTATTCAATGGCACGTTTCAATTCCACATTGGTACGACTGATAGGTTCAACGGTGACCCCGGTAAGAAGGTAATATTTGGTTTCAATTCCACATTGGTACGACTGATAGGTTGATCCTGATCGGTTGAAGACAAAGCTGAAGAAGTTTCAATTCCACATTGGTACGACTGATAGTCCGATCTACGAATCACTGTTGGAAGGAATCGAAAGTTGTTTCAATTCCACATTGGTACGACTGATAGAAATAATCCCGAATGCACAACGAGTGCGGGAAATACGTTTCAATTCCACATTGGTACGACTGATAGCCCCCGCAAGCGTGGCAAAGGATGCCTCTATTGTAGTTTCAATTCCACATTGGTACGACTGATAGAAACAAGCGGGAAACCTACTTAAACATTACAGAGGTTTCAATTCCACATTGGTACGACTGATAGTGATCTTGAAGCAGGTACCTGTTCTCCGGAATACGTTTCAATTCCACATTGGTACGACTGATAGAGCCATTTAAAATGAACCTGATCATTTTGTTCTATGTTTCAATTCCACATTGGTACGACTGATAGGCAATACGTTTCGCAGGTTTGGCAACATATATTCCGTTTCAATTCCACATTGGTACGACTGATAGTGCAACACGTTCCGGAGGTTTGGCAACATATACTGGCTGTATCTTTTTTTGAGGTGCTACGTATAAGATGGAAAAAGATAAAATGGATATTAAAAATTCCAAATTATTAGTTGCGCCTGAAGAAATACTAGCGAGTTTTGATCTGGTGCAGATAAAAGAAAACAGCAAGCATTA
>JAPLDH010000033.1 GCA_026391355.1 Bacteroidota bacterium
TCATACAAATGCAATAGCAGAAAATAGAAATGGGAAAATCAATAAGTTCATAGCTTCGAATCAAGGTGTGAGAAATAAAGATTTCTTCTTTTTCAGGTTATCTAATTTCTTTTGCTAGCACCTCAAAAAATGAATTAACCATGATTAAATTTATGGATGAGGGTTAAATCAATGAGTACATTTGCAGAAAAATTGGAAGATGGTTTACCCAACTGATTTTGAACACAAACTTGGCTTTGGCACTATACGCTCATTATTATCAGGGTATTGTTTGTGTTCACTGGGAAGACAATATATCGCCGAAATAAATTTCTCCGTTGATATAAATGAAATAATCCAAAGCCTCACCTATACCGAGGAATTCAGGAAGATTTTATGTTTTGAGGAAGGCTTTCCTGTCCAGGACTACTTTGACATGACATCAGAACTTCTCAGGATCCGTATTATGGGCGTATATATGGAACCGGAGCAGTTGTCGGAACTTAAACTTTCCCTCTGTTCAATTCTTGGAATCCTTTCCTTCTTTAAGAAAAGACCTGAAGAGAAGTATCCTGCGCTATGGGCCAGAACAAGCAATATATCGGTCGATAAAACTATCCTGAACAGGATAGAAAAAATCGTTGATGAAAAATCGAACATTCGTGACGATGCCTCAACAGGATTGAAAAAAATCAGAAAAGACAAGCTGGAAAAACTGGCGGTTGTAGAAAAAAAGATCAAGCAAAATCTAAGGCTTGCCAGTAAAGCCGGCTGGACGTCTGATGAAGCAGGTGTTACAGTTCGTAACGGACGGCTGGTTATACCTGTCCTTGCAAAATTCAAGCGGCAATTGACCGGTTTTATACATGATGAATCTGCTACCGGGCAAACCGTTTATATTGAACCTGCAGATGTCCTGGAAACAAACAACGAGATACGGGAACTTGAATATGCAGAGAGGCGTGAGATCATCCGGATCCTGATCGCTTTTGCAGATTTTCTGCGCCCATTTTGTGAAGAATTACTGCGCGCATATCATCTTCTTGGATTTATTGATTTCATCCGCGCAAAAGCGATATTCGCGATAAGTATCAATGGTTGCCTGCCAAAAGAGATCCATGATTCACCTATGTTTCAATGGCACAATGCTAGTCATCCGCTTTTGTACCTATCCCACAAAAATCAGAAAAAGCCGGTTATTCCAATGGATTTATCCCTGAATTCCTCGGCGCGGATCCTGGTGATCTCAGGTCCGAATGCCGGTGGTAAATCCGTTTGCCTGAAGACTGTTGGGTTATTGCAATACATGTTGCAATGTGGTCTTTTGCCTTCTGCAAAAGAAGATTCTGAATTTGGAATTTTTTCAAAAATCTTCGTGGATATCGGGGATGAACAATCACTTGAAAATGACCTCAGCACATATACATCGAAGTTACTTAATATCAAGTATTTTCTTGAGAATCTCGATGAAAGGTCTCTATTCCTCATCGATGAGTTTGGCACAGGAACAGATCCTTCACTGGGTGGTGCAATCGCCGAGGCAAGCCTTGAAAAGATCAATGAAAAAGAGGCTTTTGGTATTGTTACAACGCACTACTCCAACCTAAAGTTGATGGCCGGCAGGTTGTCGGGTATCATCAATGGTGCAATGCTGTTTGATTCTGCGAAAATGAAACCCCTCTACCAGTTAAAAGCCGGAAAACCCGGTAGCTCATTTGCTTTTGAAATTGCAAACCAGATAGGCTTTCCGAAGGAAGTTCTTTCCAAAGCCTCTACTCTTACCGGGAAAAAACAGTTGGACTATGATAAGCAATTGCAGGACGTGGAGGTTGAAAAGAATGAGCTTGCCAAAAAATCCCAGGAGGTTAAAGTTGCAGACGAATTCCTTGATGAATTGATAAATAAATATCAGAAACTCACCTTGGAATTGGAAAGCTCAAAGAATGAAATTCTCAGGAAAGCAAAGGAAGAGGCGCTTCAGACCATTAACGAATCAAACAGGATCATTGAAAAAACGATCAGGGAGATTCGTGAGAACCAGGCTAAAAAAGAGATTACCCAAATAGGTCGCACAGAAATCAAAGAGATAAAACAAAAGCTTGAACATGAATTAGCCTCTCCCCCATCAACGACTCCTGTGAATCCATCATCTCCGGAAAAGAAACCGGATATTCAGTTCATCGGTTCACAGGCTCCTATCAGGCATCAATACCAGAATTATATCGACGACCTTCAGCACAAACTTGCCTCCTTTCAGATTACATTGGATTTGCGGGGAAAAAGAGTGGAAGAGACATTATCCATTCTGCAACGATACATTGATGATGCAATTCTGTTAAGTATCCCCGAAGTCAGGATACTGCATGGTAAAGGAAATGGCGTTTTACGCCAGGTCACCAGGAATTATCTCTCATCCATTAAAGAAATCAAAAAATTCCAGGATGAACACATCGAAAGAGGAGGATCAGGTATCACGGTTGTAAGCTTTAAATAGGTAAATCAATACCATTTTTTTTTATATCTGTATCTCCGTGCCTTATGTCTCCTTATTTGTATTTTAATTAATTCGGTTGTACCTTTGCACCCTTTGAAAAAAACCTAACGTTATGAGTTTACGTCATAAAACCACTGAATTAAAGCGCAGGATGCAGGAAGCTTTTAAAGGTGGTGGAGAACAGGCCACTGAGAAGCAAAAAGCATCGGGAAAGTTGACTGCAAGGGAACGAATCATCACGTTGCTTGACCCTAATTCTTTTCATGAGTACGACCTTTTTGTGAAGCATGCAGGGGTAGATTTTGACATGGATAAAAAATACCTTCCGGGAGATGGTGTCATCACAGGAACAGGGTCGATCAATGGTTGGCCGGTATGTATT
Organism: Bacteroidota bacterium; assembly: GCA_026391355.1. Classification (GTDB taxonomy): domain Bacteria; phylum Bacteroidota; class Bacteroidia; order Bacteroidales; family FEN-979; genus CAIYUC01. Next base: position 2,856 of record JAPLDH010000033.1, read on the forward strand.
TTTGCGCAGGATTTTACAGTTGCAGGCGGTTCTTTGGGTTATATGCATGCCAAGAAAATATCCAAGATCATGGATCATGCCATGAAAATGAAAGTTCCCCTGATAGGGATCAATGATTCCGGCGGAGCCCGTATTCAGGAAGGAGTGAATTCTCTTGCCGGTTATGGTGAAATCTTTTATCGCAATACACAAGCTTCCGGCGTTATTCCCCAGATTTCAGTTATCCTTGGCCCCTGTGCGGGCGGAGCAGTGTATTCTCCTGCCCTTACTGATTTCGTTTTTGTTGTAGATAAAATTTCGAAGATGTTCATTACCGGGCCAGAGGTGATAAAAACGGTTCTTGGTGAGGAAATCTCGATGGAAGACCTCGGTGGAGCCCGTGTTCATGCAGAAATCACGGGTAATGCCCATTTTTTTGCTGAAAGTGAAGCAGAATGTTTTGAACAGATCAAAAGACTGGTCAGTTATATCCCCTGGAATAACGAAAAGAAAGCCGAAACTTTCCCCAAAAAAGCACCAAAGTCAAGAAACTACAAGATCGATCAGATCTTCCCCACAAACCCAACTGAATCATATGATGTCAGGGACATTATAAAAGCCATTGTTGATGACTCCGATTTCTTCGAAGTCCATGAACTCTGGGCACAAAATATCATTGTTGGCTTTGCACGACTTGATGGTCAAACCGTCGGATTTGTTGCCAACCAGCCCATGGTACTCGCCGGTGTACTCGATGTTGATTCTTCCGATAAAGCAGCCCGCTTCATAAGATATTGTGATGCTTTCAACATCCCGTTGGTAACCTTGGTGGATTTACCGGGTTACTTGCCTGGTGTTGACCAGGAACATGCCGGTGTTATCCGTCATGGTGCGAAAGTTTTGTATGCATACTCCGAAGCTACTGTTCCCAAACTGACAGTCATTCTGCGTAAAGCCTATGGCGGTGGTTATATTGCAATGTGTTCTCATCATCTTCGTGCCGACTTCGTATTGGCCTGGCCAACTGCGGAGATCGCTGTAATGGGACCGGAAGGCGCTGCCAACATCATCTTCAGGAATGAGATAAAAGCATCTGAAAACCCTGATGAAACCCGTAAAAAACTGATCGAGGATTACCGTCAGAAATTTGCCAATCCCTATGTAGCTGCTGCTTACGGATATGTCGATGCAGTGATTGAACCCATCGAGACCAGGAATTTCCTGATCCATTCCCTGAACATTGCTGCCCAGAAACGAGAATCCGGTCCGGCAAAAAAACATGGTATTCCTCCGTTCTGATCGGTTACTTCAGGGAACAACCTAAACCTGATCGCATTGTTGATCATTTTTCATTATTTCATTTACGGATATGATATCCGGTCAAAATTTAAAATAATCTTATATGGAAAACGAACAACCTCCCAAAGAATATCATCTCTTCAATTTTGAAGAAGTCCCTTATCAAACGCTGTTTACAAAAAAATTTCAAAACCGGAAACCGTATGTGCCTCCAGACCCAAGAAAAATAATTGCGTTTATACCCGGACAAATACTGGAGATCGTTGTTAAGGAAAAAAAACATGTAAAGAAGGGAGAGCCGCTCCTCATCCTTCAGGCAATGAAAATGGATAATGTATTGATCGCACCAATTGATGGCTTAATTAAGAAAATTTATGTAAAACAAGGTGATCAGGTTGTAAAATCCCAGTTGCTTGTGGAATTGAAATAAAAGCCAACAACGATCATGAAGAAGGTTCATTCGTGTTCAATTTTACGAAGTAATATCTTATCAGCATTAAATTTATTTCATTTCGTTTTTTCTCACTTTTTCCAATAATGAAGTTATTTTTTGCCTGTTTTTTGATTCAGAATGACTTTTCAATGATTTTATTTTTTCCCAATTTGCACCTAATATTAATTTTAACTCCACAAAACGCATACTTCCATAAGATAACCCCAATCTTGGTAGTGTTAATTTGTTATCGTGTTTTGAAATAAATTTTGCCTCTGTTGAAACAGCGATGATAATATTATTATTCATGAGACAGTTAATTTCTCTTTCCCCAAAATCAAGATATGGCATACCATTAGGATATGCAAAATAGCTGACTTTGTGTCCAAGTAATTTTTGAAGTTCTATTATCGACCCTGTTATTTCATTGTGGCAAATCTCATCATTTTCGTTTTTCAAAATTGGATGATTCAAGGTATGTGCACCAACTGTTATCAGCCCGGATTTTTCTACTTCGAGTATTTCATCCAAACTCATATTTTGGCAATGTTTAGGTAGAGTGTCTGTTTCTTTTTGATAGAATGTTATTATTTCTTGAATTCTAATCAACGGTAAACATAGCATAATATCAAAAAAAGGTATTTCATGTATTGTTTTTATCGGTAATGATAACTCTCTCGAAAGAATAGTTATCATTTTATTGTTATCATACCCCGTAACTTCTTGAAACCAAAAATTTTCTCGCCTGATTGCACTTTTAGGTGAAACAAATAGGGTGGCTGGCACATCATGTTTTTTTAGTATTGGATAAGCAACAGTATAAAATGTTTGATCACCATCGTCAAAGGAAATATGACAAAATCCTTTTCCCTTTTCATAATTATTAGAGTTCTCAAAGAAACTCAAATGCACTAATGTGTATTTTGCTTTTAATAATAAAATCACACTTTCAAACCATACGGCGTCATTAACCACATGAAAATTAATAATTAAGTTTCTTTTCATCTTATGTTTTAATTGCTATTTTACATGTTCAAAATCGCTGTCGATCAATTCAAAATCCCAATTTGCACTTTTTAGTTTTTCCAGAATACTTTCGACTTTCGAAAAATATGCAAAACGAGGATGGCGAACTATTGATTTTGTCTTATTTTTTATATAGTCAGACAACTCTTTTTTAGATGTATAAAAACGAATATATGAAAATCCATTCTTTATTCCGTAAATTCCCAATGTGGAAATCAGTTTTTTTATCTCTATTTTTTCATTAATATCCGAAACCCACAGAATATCAATATATTCCCCATGATTGTTGTTAAGGGAAACCAATGCACTAAATTTTTCGGTTTTATAAATAAAGTATTTGTCTTTGTTTGGAGAATTTAACACTCGCCATTTGGCATACTCCATATCTCTTATGGGTGAAACTGTGTTTTCTGATATTACTTTTGTTTTAGTGTATAAATGGAAAAATGCGTTAAACGATTCTTCGTTTAGTTTTTCTAAATGATATGAAGCATTAGAATATGAATGCCTGCTGTAAATCAGGAAAAAAACTGGATAAGAAATGTAATTGAAGATTGAACGAATGAAAGCTGGCAAAATTCCATCAAATCCTGGGTGTTTGAATGGCAGCATAAAATTGAGGTGCATATAAGTGTCGAATGATTCAATCCAGCCGAATTTTTTAAAAACGCCAATTGATTTTTCATTACAAAATGTAACAAAGCAATCGGAAAAAGTCATCCATTCTTTGGTAAGAATACTACCTAAGCCATGTTTTTGAAATTCAGGAAGAATTATAAAATCAATAAACCATGAAGCTGTTTGCAAATCACCACACATTGAGATATTGAAAGGTATCATTCCCGACTGAGCAAGAACCTGATTTTTATAAACCAAAACCAGTGGTATTTTATTTTCGTAAAAATCAGAACGATTTAGCCATTTCCAATTTAATTCTAAAGAATTCAACCTGTTTGGATAAACCTTTCTATAGAAATCAATCAAAAGAGTTGAATCAACATCACAGGCAGAGTAAATACTGACTTCATCTTTGTTAAATGTCATATTATCTATAATTATTGTTTTTTCTTACCCCTAAGCAAAGTATTCTATTTCTCATACAAAGGTATTAACTTCTAAAAATCTTGAAGAGAAAAATTTTTGAGTCTCAATTAATATACATATCTTTGCACGCTTTAAAAAATTAGCCGGAAATAAAGAAAAGATAAAGCTGAAAGAAATTCATTTACAATAAATTACCAAGAAATGGCAAACCATAAATCATCAGAAAAACGCATCCGATCCACGAAAACCAAACAGTTGGATAATAAGTACCATGGAAAAACAGTCAGAAATTCAGTAAAGAAAATCAGGAATACCGATGAACCGGCTGAAGTAGCTGCCCAACTCCCAAAGGTGGTCTCCATGTTGGATAAACTTGCAAAGAAAAGCGTGATTCATAAAAATAAAGCATCTAATCTGAAATCCAAGTTGATGAAAAACGCCAATGCTGCGAAAGTAAAAGCATAATCAATTTCTCAGCCTGAGAAAACAATATTCGCTTCACGGAACCACAAATTGACACTTTTTAAAAGTGTTGGTCTGTGGTTCTCTTTTTAATAACTTTGCCATCCTGATTGAACTTACCTGACGGTTGAAATATGTCGGATAATACAATAAATGAGATCCCGCTGATTACCGAACACTTTATAGATATAGAAAAAGTGTTTGGTTCCAAGAACCCTAATCTTCTAAAGGTTCTGCCGAAGTTCGTTTTCAAATACCTCCGCTGGGTTATTCATGAAGATTTCATTAATATGGTGATTTACAAATACCGGAATTGTACCGGGCTTGAATTTGTGGATGGATCATTAAAGGAATTTGGTGTCAGAATCGAAGTATATGCATCTGATGAAATTGGTCAGGATCATCAGGTCATCAGCTTATCATCTGATAACTTGATCAATTCTAACATTATTCCTCCCGGTGGCCGGTATATCATCGCATCAAACCATCCGTTGGGGGGTCTCGACGGTCTTGCACTGATGAAAGTGGTTGGAACAATAAGACCTGATATCGTCTTTCCTGTGAATGACCTATTGATGAACGTTCCGGGCTTAAAACCTCTCTTCATCCCGATCAACAAGCATGGAAAGAATATAGACAATATCTCCATTATCGATCAAACCTTTGCTTCTGATAAACTGATCCTTTATTTTCCTGCCGGACTGGTTTCCAGAAAACACAGTGGAGGAATAATCAAAGATCTTGACTGGAAGCAAACCTTTATCTCAAAATCCTTAAAATATAAGAGAGATATTATACCTGTTTATATTTCAGGCAGAAATTCCAATTTTTTCTATAACCTGTCGAAATGGCGGGGAAAACTCGGGATTAAAGCAAATATTGAAATGCTTTCCCTTCCCGATGAGATGGTCAGGCAGAAGGACAAATCGATCCGGATCATCTTTGGTAAACCCATTCCCTGGCCAACTTTTAATAAGTCAAAGACCCGGACAGAGTGGGCAGAATTTGTACAAAATAAGGTTTATGCCATGGCGCCAAGTTGAGCGGAATTGCAAATTCCGCTCAGCGTTATGGACTATTATTCAGCACTATGCGCTCTGCGGAGTTTTTAGTCAATTCCTGCAGGAGTTGAGTTTATTCAATCATTAGTAATTAAACAGCAATGGAAACAATCATTCCTCCTGTTGAACCCAAGTTACTGGAACATGAACTGACCGATAACAAGTTTGTCCGTAACACAAATAATGGGCATAACAAAATATATGTTTTCACAGCGCATGATTCCCCGAATCTGATGAGAGAAGTCGGAAGGCTTCGAGAAATTACATTTCGTGATGCCGGAGGCGGAACAGGCAAAGCCGTGGATATTGACCTGTTTGACCTCGCTGATAAACCTTTTCAGCAACTGATCGTATGGAATCCTGAAATGAAAGAAATTATCGGTGGTTACCGGTTTATTCATGGTCAAGATATACCATATAATTCTGATGGAGGCCTGCATTGCGCTACTGCTGAACTATTTAACTTTTCCGATAAGTTTGTACGTGATTACCTCTCCCTTTCGATTGAACTGGGCCGGTCATTTGTTCAACCCGAATATCAGCCAACCGTAAACCTGAAAAAAGGAATGTATTCCCTTGATAATCTTTGGGACGGGCTTGGGGCTATGATTATTGACAATCCCGAAATCAAGTACTTCTTTGGAAAAATGACGATGTACACCGATTACAACCGGACAGCCAGGGACATAATCCATCACTTTCTTTCAAAATATTTTCCTGATAATGAACATCTTCTGACTCCCAGAATTCCCATCAGGATCGAGACTGATCCCGGGTTTTTGTCCAACATATTTGTCGGTGAAACATATTCGGAAAATTATAAAATCCTTATTCACCAGATCCGAATACTGAATGAGCATATTCCTGCACTTGTCAATGCTTACATGAACCTCTCCCCGACCATGAGAACCTTTGGTACCTCGATCAATGCGGCATTTGGAGGTGTAGAAGAAACGGGTATCATGATCTCCATTGAAGACATCTATCCCCGGAAAAAAGAACGTCACCTGGCTTCCTACATGCACCGGTTTTCATCTCTCAAAGGACTGAAATTCAGGAGAAAGAAAAAAGAATGAAAGCGGCTGAATGGTTATTTGAATAATGAACAATTTTGGCAGAAAAAACGTATGATAATTGAAACCTCAGCCTTTATTTGCAGTTCCCCAAACTTCAAGTCCTGTCCCGATAGTGATTATCCGGAATTTGCATTTATCGGGCGCTCCAATGTTGGCAAGTCTTCGCTGATCAATTTTCTCCTCAACAGGAAGGGCCTGGCCAAAGTTTCACAACAACCAGGAAAAACACGCATGGTCAATCATTTCTATGTAAATAACAAATGGTATCTTGTTGACCTTCCGGGATATGGGTACGCAAAAATTCCCCTGAAAGAACGGGAGCGATTGGAAACTCTCATTTATCAATACCTCTCGAAGAGAAAAAACCTGGAACATACATTCCTGCTGATTGACTCACGGTTAAATCCTCAACCTGCGGATACCCGGTTTATGACCTGGATGGTTTCCCATCATAATTCCTTTACGATCCTTTTTACAAAATCCGATAAACTGACAAAAAACCGGTTGACCCAAAACCTCAATAACTACAAAAAAATTCTTATGGAATTTAATTTTTACCCCGAGCGGGTTATCCCTGTTTCTGTCATTACCCGAACAGGTAAAGATGAAATTCTTCAAACCATTGAATCCGTTTTGAATTCTTGATTATGAAAATTGTTACCATTATTGGTGCACGTCCTCAATTCATTAAAGCTGCAACCGTTTCCCGCCAATTCCGGGGAGTCCCTGATATCCATGAAATACTTGTTCATACAGGCCAGCATTATGATGAGAATATGTCGGAAGTCTTCTTTCGTGAACTCGAAATTCCCCTGCCCGATTTCAATCTTGGGGTTGGTTCAGGAACACACGCTTATCAAACCGGCATGATGATGATTAAAATCGAGGAGGTCCTCTTACGCGAAAAACCCGACTTTACGTTGGTTTACGGAGATACAAACTCAACCATTGCCGGTAGTCTCTCATCCGTAAAACTTCACATCCCGGTTGCCCACGTGGAAGCCGGTTTGAGAAGCTTCAACCGTTCAATGCCTGAAGAGATCAACCGCATTGTGACCGACCGTATCTCTGACCTTTTGTTCGCACCAACCACGACAGCTATTAAAAACCTTGAAAATGAAGGGCTCGCAGGTAATGCTTGTTTTACAGGCGATGTTATGTATGATTCCGTTCTTTATTACGCTGCCTCCATCCGCAGCAACCCTGAAAAATTCAATACTAAAGGAATACCCGGCCTGTATCTGCTGGCTACCATTCACCGGGCAGAAAATACCGACAATCCTGAAAATATTCTCAATATTCTTGAAGCATTTTCCAGAATAGATTATCCGGTGATCTTTCCTGTTCATCCACGTACCCGGAAAGTGATCTCTTCGATTGCTGATATCCCCTCAAATGTACATGTCATTAATCCGGTCGGGTATCTGGAAATGCTGAAATTAACAATGAACGCGCATAAAGTGATTACCGATTCCGGTGGATTACAAAAAGAAGCTTATTTTCTTGGAAAACAGTGCATTACCATTCGCAATGAGACAGAATGGGTGGAAACCCTGCATGATCATTGGAATATCCTTACAGGTACCCTGCCCGGGAAGATATTGGAGGCAATTCATAGCAACATTCCGATATCCCCCCGCAAAACAGAGTTTGGTAATGGAAAAGCTGGTGCGGTGATCCTTGAAAAACTGCATGGAAGAGTATAAATCTTTTTAACATTCCTTCTTGTCTATTGTAAATTTCCTTGCATACCTGCGGGTTTAACCAAAATTTTATACTTAATATCTTGCATTTTAAAAATAAAAAGAGTAATTTTGTTACTCAATTATGGAAACCTGTTAATTGACCTATGGATGATCCGGCGAAATGGTATGCTGTTTATACCAAATCACGAAATGAGAAAAAGCTTACAGGGCGCCTGAATGAGAAGGGAATTGAAGCCTATGTTCCGTTGCGAAAAACGTTGAAACAATGGTCTGATCGTAAAAAATTTGTCGAAGAACCCCTCATCAGTTCTTATGTTTTCGTGAATATTCAATCTTCCCGTTACTATGATGTTTTAAATACCCAGGGAGCGGTCAGGTATATTTGGTTCAATGGAAAGCCTGCATCCATTCCTGATTCCCAGATCCAGCTATTGAAGATCCTGGCAACATCCGGTTATGATGTGGAATGCACTTCAAACAGTCTTCCAAAAGGAAGTCATGTCCGCGTTACCAGTGGTCCCCTGAAAGGTCTGACCGGGGAATTGGTCAATTTTGCCGGAAATAACAAAGTTATCCTTCGTCTTGATACACTCGATAAAGTGTTGGTGCTGACTATCTCACCATACTTCCTCGAATCGATAGCGGAAAATTAGATTTCCGGAATAATATTCTTTTCTTCGGCTATGTCCTGTTTTTATAAAATGGGACTGAAAGGGCGAAGCTGTACTATGCTCAATACCTTAATCACCAGCAAAACCCGCATCAAGCTGCTGCTCCGGTTCTTCCTGAACAGCGATTCGACTTCCTATTTGCGAAATCTGGAGAGTGAATTTGCCGAATCCACCAATGCAATCCGGGTTGAACTCAATCGTTTTGAGAAAGCAGGATTGCTGATTACATCCCTGAAAGGAAACAGGAAAATCTTCCAGGCCAATCAGAATCATCCTCTCTATTCCGATATTCACAATATCCTTGTTAAATATGTTGGTCTTGACCAGATCATCGACAAAGTGGTTCAATTACTGGGTGGAGTTGAAAAAGCATATATTACAGGTGATCTTGCCCTGGGGTTGGATGTAAATAGCATTTCCCTTCTGTTGATCGGTGATGACATCAATCGCCAATATCTTGCCAAACTGATTAAAAAAGCTGAAATACTGATCAATAAGAAGATCACATGTGTGATCCTTCCAGCTCCTGAGGAAAAGGATTACCTGAAGAAGTATCCTGAAGCATTGTTGATCTGGCTGTCAAATCATGAAATAAGCTTAAAAGAATCCATTGAAAAGTAAAATCACAAGTCCTCACATGATTGCGTATAAAACTGACATTGCCCTTGGAACAGCAAAAGTACTTGGATTCAATTTAACGAATAATTTCAGACATCCTTTCTTCTCAACATCGGTAAAGGATTTCTGTCAACGGTGGCACATTACTCTTTCATTTTGGCTGCGTGATTATCTTTTCCTGCCTTGGGCTTATTTCCTGTCTAAAAATCTTAAAAAAGAATCTTATTTCAACATAAAGACAGAACAGATCATCTATTCCGCAGCAATTTTTATAACGTTTTTTATTTGTGGTGTCTGGCATGGAAAAGAACCTACCTTCATGTTATGGGGCATTTCGTTTGCTATTCTGCTCATCTGGGCACGGCTTATGGATAAACCCTTCAGGAAATTCAGGTTTTGGACAGGAATTTCTAAAAATTCAGGTCTTTACAAAACATTTAAGATCCTTCTTACATTCATCCTTATTTCACTGATAATGGTTTTCTTCCGGAGTGAGAGCGTGAATGATGCATTTTATATCATCCGGAAGGCACAAAAATAAAAATCACATTCAGTTGCTGACGAAATGATTGTCAGATCCAGACCAAAATTCATTTCATACAGGATGTTCAATAACCTTCCATCCAAATCCATTGAAACGGGTGATAAATTATTTTTCAATTATGGCAGAAGCGCGTTGAAATTTTTTTTCTCTAATTACCGGGATTATTATCAAAAGAAACTCAAAATAGCACTGCAGTCCTTCAATTGCCCGGTAGTGATGGAGGCCATATTACAATCAGGAAATATCCCGATACTAATGGATATCAACCTGAAGGATTTCTCGGTTCAATTACAGGAAATCTCCCGTGTCAGTGAAGTTCCGGATATACTCATCCTGACCAGTTACCAGGGAATTCCGCCACAGGAGTACCGGGAAATTGCTGATTATTGCAGATCATCGGGTATCTTCCTGGTGGAAGACCTGTCACATACAATCGGATCCGGGATAAATGGCATCATGACTGACACACTTTCAGATGCATCACTCTTTTCCTATGCAATTGACAAACCATTTTCCTGCTATTACGGAGGAATGTTGAATATTGAACGGATCCGGGATCCTAAGCTCAAAGGATACCTGATCCGGGAATATGAAAAAGTTTCCATTGAAAGCAGCGCCAAGACAGCATTTGATCTGAGAATGCTGAAAATATTATTACATTATACGGATCCTGCCAGGTATGATCCCGCTTTCGATATTTCATTTTTCTTTTATTTCCCTAAAATGGTATTCATTTTCTCCCCCCTTATTTTGTATTTCCCTTTCTTCAGAAGGATTTTTATCGCGGCAGTTTCACGTACCTTCGGTTTTAAAGAGCCTGAATCGAAGATCACTGTTCTTCGGCTCAGGAACAGGAAGGTCAATTTTATTCTACGGCAGGAAAATGAATTTCACTATGATAAACGGGAAATTGATGCGCTTGAAGAATTCCTTTTAAGTATTAAACTGCAACCTGTCCATTTTAAATCATGTGAAATTCACTGGAACAGATACTCGATTTTGGATCCGGATAATAACCTTCGGGAAGAGCTGAAAAAAATCGGTGTTCAGGCAGGAAATTATAACTGGCCGGTCCCGATGCACATCATGTATGCCGGTAATGAAAACATTGTCGTCAACAATGGAAATAGCTATCCCAACAGTGAATTTGCATGCGACCATATCGTCAATATTCCCGTTTGGTGTGATTTCTTCCAAAAAAGAATGAGTAACCGTCAGTATGGACAATAAGCAGAAATACCATCAGTTGTGCAATTCTGAACCGACAATCCCGGTTTTTTCAAAAGCCTGGTGGCTGGATACTGTCTGCGGGATTGATAATTGGGCTGTTCTGCTCTTTGAGAAAAATGATGAAATTCTGGGGGCTCTTCCCTTTACATGGGTAACAAATAACAGGTATAAACATATATCCCAGCCGTTGTTAACCCAGAATAATGGTATATGGATTAAATATCCTGATCCACAGCCATATGGAAAACGCTTAAGCTACGAAAAGGAGGTCATGGGCTCCCTGATAACCCAGTTGGAATTGCTGGATATCTCAACCTACAGGCAGCGGTTTCATTATTCATTCACCAACTGGCTTCCTTTTTATTGGCAGGGATATTCTCAAACCACATTCTATACATACGTAATTGATGATATCTCTGATCTCAGCCGTGTAGAAGAAAACTTTAGCTATGCGAAGAAGAAGAACATTTTGCGAGCAGAGAAAATCATTGAGGTAAAGTTTGATCTGAGCGCTGAAGAATTCTATAATAATCACAAAGCAACACTATTAAAGCAGGGTCAGGAGATCATTTACCGGTTCGAAGATTTTATAAGAATTTATGATGCGGTTTATTCAAGGAATGCAGGCAGGACTATATATGGAACCGACCAGGATGGCAACCTGCACAGCGCCCTGTTCGTCATCTGGGATGAAATGAGCGGTTATGATCTGATCAGTACCATCGATCCTGATTTTCGGGATTCCGGGTCTGCTACCCTGCTGGTTCGTGAAATCATCCGTTTTCTGAATGGAAAGACACAGAAGTTTGATTTTGAAGGCAGTATGATTGAAAATGTGGAGAACTCTTTTCGTCAGTTTGGCGCTGTTCAGAAACCCTATTTTCTGATCTCTAAAACTTTTTCTCCCCGGTTGAAAATGAAGGAGAATTTTAATGAATTCCGAGGTAACCTTAAACTTTGGTTAAATTCAAGAAAAAATTACAAATTCAGATAAATATTTCCCGCCGGGAATATCAGAAACTTCATAAATAAAATGATCCGGGTCAAACTACCACAAACTTTCCAGCCTGAGCGTCAGTATCTTCTTGAGGTAATCTTTACGGAATTCCTGGGAATTGAATTCGTCCGTGAATATACGGAGTCATTTGATTATTCTATCCTCCTCGAAAACGGTAAAATATTGATCATCAAGGATTATTTTTTCTCCTCGTTAGAAGGGGTTTATCCTTCACAAAAAAATATTCCTGAAAAAGTTGAATACGTTACATTACCCTTTACAAGTGAGAAAGATCTCCCTCTACTTTACGGAAACCCTGAATTGATTGAGGAATCAGATCAGATCATCTGCCATGTGGACATTTTTGCATCGGTATTTTTTATGCTGACGCGATGGGAAGAATATGTGGTTGCTGACCGTGATCATTTTAACCGCTTCCCTGCTGAAGCATCGCTTGCTGTAAAAAACAATTTTCTTTTACGGCCTATTGTCAACGAATATATTGAATTCCTGTGGAACCTATTGATTCATTTGGGAATCAATGACCAAAGAAAAGTTTCACAATTCAGGATTGTTCCAACTCATGATATAGATATTATCCATTACAGGTATTCAATGCTCAGGTTAATCAATGACATTGCAAAACGAAAGAATGCCGGTATTATCGCAAAAAGAATCAAATACCGCATTACCAATCCTTTTAACAGCTTCGGGTTCATTATGGACCTGAGTGAAAGAAACGGGTTAACCTCCCACTTCTATTTCATGAGCGGAGGAGAATCGGAATATGAAGGCTTTTACAATGTCACCGGTAAAAAGGCAGGATCGATATTTCAGATGATCAGAAAACGCAACCATACCATCGGATTTCATCCCAGCCATAATACATACAACCAGAAACAACTTTTCCTGAAGGAGAAGAATATGCTTCAGGAGTCGGTAAATTTAGCGATCACGGAAGGGCGCCAGCATAATCTCAGGTTTGAGGTTCCTGGTACCTGGCAAATATGGGAGGAGTGTAGTATGCATACGGATTCGTCGATGGGTTATCCGGAATCAGACGGGTTCAGGTGCGGAACCGGAAATGTGTTCAGTGTTTTCAATTATTTAACACGAAAAAAGTTGTCCCTGAAAGAAAGGCCGCTGATTTTCATGGACAGTACATTCCAACTCTACAGGAAACTTCCCATAACCGAAGTAAAACCAATTGCAGATTACTATAAATCCGTATGCAGGAAATACAAAATGCCATTTACCCTCCTGTTTCATAATACCTCTTTTGAGGATATTTTCTGGAATGGATCGAAAACAATTTATACGAATATTCTTGAAACTGAGAAATAAGAAAAACATATTCTGATGGGGCAGTTAAAAACTATAAAAAGCTACTCAAAAGACACAGTTGTTTACGGACTGGGGTTTGGTCTTCAAAAATTTGTCGGGTTTCTCCTGTTACCGTTATATACCCGTGCATTAAACCCCAGTGACTATGGAATCATCGATACCATCACTGCCGGTTTGCTACTTTTTACGATCATTATTCAGGCTGGTTTAACCAATGCCTCGTCACTCTATTTCTACAAGGCCGGATCGGAGGAAGAAAAAGGCAAGCTTCTGTTTACACTCTTGGTTCTCCGCCTTTTATCGGTTATTCCTTCACTCATAATCAGCATATTTTCAAGACAGATCTCCATATCCCTGTTTGATACTGACAAGTACACCTGGATGGTTTTTATTTCCTGTATGCTCATTCCCATTTCGCTCCTCAATGACGAACAGATATGGATCTTCCGGTTTTACAGGAAACCCTGGCGATACAACCTGGGGACGGTAATTAAAACGGTCGGAAATGTTTTCTGGGGACTTTTACTGGTGGTTTTTCTGCGGCAGGGAGTATGGGGAGTTCAGATGGCTACATTTCTCAGCAGTTTCATGGTCATTATTTATACATTTTTTTCTTTTTCAAGGAAAAGGTATGTTTATAAATTCAGCAAGTACTGGGCGAAGACCCTCCTTAAATTTGGCGCTCCTTTCATTTTATCCCTGGCAGTCTCATGGGTCTTCTCCTCCGCCGACCGGTATTTTCTGCTCCATTACCAGAATACAACAGAGATTGGCCTTTATTCAATTGGGTACACCTTCGCACGCCCGATGCAGTTGATCAACATGGCTTTTGGAATGAGCTTCCTCCCCTTCTTCATGTCGTTATGGGAAAAAGAAAGCGATACAGATAAAACTGCAACAAAGAAAGCGGCAAAGGGTATCTGGTACATGTACCTGGTGCTGACCTGTGTACTTGGGTTATTTCTTTCGATCTTCATCGCACAGATCCTTCCCTTTGTCACCACCCCGCAGTATATAATGGGCGCAGCTGCAGTACCGCTTCTTATTTTTTCGGGTATTGTACGTCAAAGTACAGATATGAATAGCCCTGGCATAGGTCTGCGGGAAAAACCTTTGCATTATGTGTGGATGACCATCGTCGTGTCTATTGTAAGCCTTGGTATGAACTTCTTGCTGATTCCCAGAATAAGCTTCCTTGGTGCTTCCATCAGTAACCTTGTTTCGAACATCGTTTATTTTATCCTCGCGGTTACCGTTTCACAGCATTATTTTAAATATGACCTGCAGATCTTCCGCGCTGGGTTCTATTTCCTGGTAAATTTCGCCCTTGCAGCCGTATTCCCGATTGCTGAGTTGAAATTCAACATTCATTTCCCGATACTTCTCAAGGTAAGTGTCTATTTTATCGGTCTTCTACTTCCCTTTATTTTTGGTGTCATAAAAATTTCAGATTTAAGGTTAATAATTACTGCAATTAAAAACAGAAAAAATGAGATCCCCGCATAAGGAAAAAATTCTTGTATTGGCACCACATACAGATGACGGAGAGTTGGGATGTGGCGGCAGCATGCATAAATTCATCAATCAGGGGGATGATGTTTATTATGCCGTTTTTTCTCTTGCCGAGGAATCTGTTCCGGACGGTTGGCCAAAAGATATCCTTCGAAAAGAGGTTTCTCATGCTACCCAAACCATCGGAATTCCGCCTGATAACCTGTTGATCTTTAAATACCCGGTCAGGAAGTTTTCCCAGTTTCGCCAGGAAATCCTTGAGGATATGGTCAGGCTCAACCAGAACCTCAAACCCGATGTTGTATATATGCCTTCCCAGTTTGATCTCCACCAGGACCATACGGTAATTGCAAACGAGGGATTACGCGCTTTCCGGAACTGTACCATTATCGGGTATGAATTGCCCTGGAACAACATACAATTTGAGCACAACCTGTTCGTCATCCTTTCAAAGAAAGAAATCGATAAGAAAATGGAAGCTCTTCGCTGTTATCAATCCCAGACTGGAAAAATCTATTTTAAAGAAGAATTTATTAAAGGCCTGGCAACTTCAAGAGGTGTCCAGGTTTCATCAGAATTTGCAGAAGCCTTTAAAGTGATCCGCTGGATTATCCGGTAATAAAACTGATCCATGAGCATTGTTGCTATCCATCAACCTAACTTTTTACCCTTTTATGGCTATTTTTCAAAAATTGCCGGTTGTGATCAGTTTGTGTTTCTGGATGATGTTCAGTATGAAAAGGGGAGTTACACAAACAGGGTAAAGATTTTTGACCGTTCGAAGAATGAAGGCGCCTGGCTGACCTGTCAATTGTCCAATTTCAGGTTTGGCCAGAATATAGATGAGGTACTTATTGAGCCTTCCTTTCAATGGAAAACCAAACACCTGAAGTCATTGCAGTTGAATTATAAAAAAGCAAGGTACTTTGATCAGATTTTCGGTCTCCTTGAAAAAGTTTACCGGAAAGAACATTCCCGGCTTGTTGATTTTAATCTTGATCTCCTATTTTGTATTTCGGATTATTTGGGGGTTCCCCGGTCAAAGTTTCACCGTTCCTCTGAATTCCATCTTTCCAGCAAATCAAATCAACGGCTGATAGAGATCTGCAAATTACTTGGATGTGATACTTATCTGCACGGAAAGGGAGCAGTAAAATATCATGACCCACATCTCTTTGAAGAGCATGATATCCGGCTGACGCCAGTTGATCATAATATTGTTTATTCCCAGTTCGGGGAGGGATTTATCCCCTATCTTTCGGTGATCGACCTGTTATTCCATCATGGAAAGGAATCTATTCAAATCCTTAAAGTTAAATAATTAAAAAGAAAACCTATGTCAACTATTTTACGAGATGCAACTACTGATCTTCAAAAGAATGATCAACCTGAAACAGTATTAACAAGAGATATTTTCCGGTTTAAATATGTCTCAAAGTTATTTATCAAGGGAAACTTGTTAGATGTGGGATGTAGGACAGGAGTCTTAAGTAGTTACCTTGACAAGAGTATAGAATATTGTGGTTGTGATATGTTTGAACAATATCAAAAATTCGTTAAGAATTTTTATTTATTCAATATTGAGGCTGGTCCATGGCCTATTAAAGATAATTCTTTTGACAATATTCATATTGGCGAGGTATTGGAACATGTTTCGAATTTCTTTTTTGTTTTTGAAGAGATGTCCCGTATTCTGAAACCTGGAGGACGTATAATATTAACAGTTCCAAATAATTTTGGACTTATTCAATCCATTAAAATAATAAATTTTAAAAATTATCAAAGAAGGATGTTGGATATTAAACTAGTTGAAAATGCAGGTACACATATTCATTGCTTCTATGAGGCTGATTTATTAAAGATAAGTCAATTGCTGAATTTAAAACCAATCATTTGTGACAGAATTTATATCAACATCAGAGGAATAAAGCTTCCTGAATGGTATATATTTAAACCTTTTGCAACTTTTATTTCTTATGGGATGGAAAAATATAAACAATAGTGCTGAATGATTAAGGTAATCTACATAGAATATCATGCTAAAAATGACGGGTATTTTCCACCAATGGAAATGTACCCCAATTTTTTTACTTACGGTTTTGCAGGTTTCCTGGGAAGACAGTTCAAACGTTTTTATCCTGATTCTGATGTAGAGGTATGGAGGTTGGATTCTACCATAGATGAATATATGGAAGCATGGGTAGAGAATGTATGGTTCAGAATCTTTCCCGCTTTTGGAAATGGTCATACCGGTCTTTATTCCCGGGCATTCACAAAGCGATTGAGAGCACTACCACCCAAAACAATCCTCAATGTTCAATGGATCCACCATCCTCTTCTCTACTCTGTATTATTGCTTGCTCCAAGGAACCTGATTATAACCGCGTTTCATCATGGAGACTGGTCTCCCTATTTTGCCTGTAATTACCTGAAAGGATTAAGAAGAATAAAACGCTTTTGTTATATCATAGTTGAACATTTACTTATTAACCGGACGGATTTCTTCTTTCTCCTTGACAAACGTGATATTCCATGGCTGAAACGAACCTACCGCAACCTTGAAGGACATTACACGATCCAGCCTACCGGAATTGATTTTAATAAATATAAGGGAATTCCTCGTGACCAGGCAAGGAAAGAGCTGGGTCTTGAAACCGATAAAAAATACATGTTCTATCTCGGACAGTATTATAATTACAAGGAGGTTGACCGGTTATGCGAGATCTATAAAAAAGTAAGGGAGAAAGATCCGGATGTCAGGTTAATGGTTGCAGGAGGCTCTCCAAAAGACATGTATTATGAGAACATCGTGGAATGCGGCGCCATAGATTTCGGACGTCGATTGCAAACCGATCTCTTTAAATTCTATTCTGCCGCTGATGTTTATGTGATGGTTGCCTTTCGTGACGACATGTTTGGCGGGATCGGGCAGGCTCCCCTTGAAGCACTCGCCTGCGGAACTCCGGTAGTCTCCAATTCGATCCGCAATATGCCCGATGAGATCATTGACTCAGTAGGAAAATGCCCCGGAAATGAAGAAGAAATGATAGAGGATATTCTTTATGTAATAAACCACCGGGAAAGATTTATCAATTGTAACAAGATAACAAAGGCAGTTTTTGATGTTTCTGTTCTCCAGGAAAAAATGTTCGGTATATATACAAACCTGTTAACAGAAAGATCATGATCCGGATCTGTCAGCTCACAAAACTGGAACTGGATCGGATGCTTCCACTATTCCTCGAACAAACCCGTGGTTTTGAATATAATAACTGGACCAGAGAGAATTTTCTTTCCGACCTGCCTGATAAATGGCTTTTGAGTATTTTCGCAGAATCAGACCGAAAGACTGCCGGATTTTCAATAAACTCCCATAAAGAGGATGCTTTGCATATACATTATTTCTTTGTATTTAAAGAATACAGAAAGCTATTTCTCGGAAACAAAATGCTGGATCATTGCGTTAAAATTGCTAAAGAGAACGATCTTTCCCGACTCACTTTAAAATGTAATTTTGAAAATTATAAAGCAGTTAACTTTTACTTCAGGAATGGCTTTCATATCGAAGACATGATCCCGGATAAAAAGTTATATCTCATGGTCAGGAATATAGGATAATCACTGGTAAAAATACAATTCATATATCCCTAATTTCGTCACGCGTTACGCGTTACGCGTAACGACTCAGGCGGTCGGGACAAAATAATAATGACATGTTAGGATTCGGCATATTTGTACTTCCTATCCTGCTAATATTAGCAATTGAATATCCTGTGTTTTTTTTCATGCTGTGTTTGACTATTATGACCAATATCGGAGGATATTTTGATGCAATTTTTGTATTCGGAAGGATTACGCTGCAGGATGCCGCTTTCATCCTCAGTTTCATGATCCTGTTTTCAAGCAAGGTACATGCAAGCCGGATATTCTCAGACAAAGGATTCAGAAGGCTATTTTATTACCTCGTCGGAATTGCTTTATATTCCATCATTGCTGCTTTGTTTGTAATTTCCGGAAATGAGCTCTCTTTTTCATTCTATGCCCTGTTGAACTGGCGATGGGAGTTCTTCGGCTTCCTCTCTATCATTCCGGGATATCTTGTAGCTGAGAATCCTAAACTGATCGTCCGGTCAAGTATATTCGTTTCGTTGCTTATACTTGTATTGTTTTTTCTGACAATCACGACAAAACTGGATTTAATACCAACAGAAGAACTCAGCAGGGATATACAAGGTGTAAATGTGGAAAGAATAACCTTTGCAGGCCATATGTCATATCTTATCCTTATTATCTGGATTGGCTTCTTTATGCTGGTCATGAATATTAAAATGAACAATAAACTAATTATTTTACTTATTGCCTCTTTTATGCTGATATCCCAGATGCTTTCCCTGGGAAGGGGAATCAATATCTTTCTTATCGGAAGTTTGTTTGCGGCTTTAATTTATATCAGAAAATACTTTCATCTTCAGATTTACAAATTAGTAAGAAATATGGCCGTTTTCTTTGCCCTTACCATGGTACTGCTGTTTTTTATTTTTCCTGATTACCTGACCGGGTATTACCAGACTTTTTTTCAGTCATTCCTTGAATTGATCGGGATAGTTCCGTCAGGAACCACCCAGAGCCGTTCTTCATACGAATTGGTCAACCAACTCCCCCTCATCCGCGAGAATCCGTTATTCGGAACAGGCATAACACCAAGGTGGTTCGAAAATGAAGAATTTTCAGGAAATATCTCCGACTTACCCATTGTCACGATACTGGCCATGTTCGGTTTTATCGGAACCATCATCTATTTTTATTCATATTACATGATCTTTAAAAGAATGAAGCAATTCTATAAACAAACGGGGAATTATTTCAGGAACTTTTTAATGACAAATAAATATGATGTCCTGTTATTACTTTGTCTGTTCGTTTATTTCTTCTCCATGGTCTACTTCAGACTCTTTAATACAGGTGTTGAATTCATTGCAGATTATTCCAAGATTGAATTCTACTTCTTTATAGGACTGATGTATGGAGTAATGCGCAAATTGGAAATTCTGTCGACAAAAAAAATTGGACCATCTTTACAGGAGGCTTCATTGACAAATATTGAATCAAACAACTAACAATACAATTATGAAAAAAATATTAGTTACCGGCGGTTTTGGGTTTTTAGGATCCCATATTATTGAAGCGTTATTATCCGATCCTGAAAATCACGTTCATGTGGTGGATAATCTCTCAACAAACCCATTGCCACTTGATTTTCTGCTTTCAATCATCAAAAACAAAAAACATCTTACCTACGATATTAAGAATCTGATCGATTTCAATCCAACGGAAAGTTTCGACGAGATCTATCACCTCGCTGCAATTGTAGGACCGGCGGGAGTGCTGAAACATCCCGGCAGGATTGTAAAAAACACGGTTGATGATACTTATCATGTTATGGATATGGCCCAAAGAATGGATGCAAGGCTTCTTGATGTTTCGACCAGCGAGATTTACGGAGGTGGCAGGGATGGTTTTTGCAGTGAATTCATGTCAAAGATCATTCAACCGGAAATAACCATCCGGCTTGAATATGCCATTGCCAAACTGGCCTCTGAGATTGCTCTTGTAAACAAGGTTAATTCAAGCAACCTGAATGCTGTGATCGTTCGTCCTTTCAATATTTCAGGACCCCGTCAATCAGGAAAAGGCGGTTTCGTCCTTCCAAGGTTCATCCTGCAGGCGATAAACAATAAACCGCTCACTGTTTTCGGGAAAGGTGACCAGGTAAGGGCATTTACCCATGTAAAAGATGTTGCAGCCGGAATTATCAATGCAATGCAGATGGGTCGGATGGGAGAAGCCTATAATATTGGTAATATGGGTAACAAAACTACGATCCTGCACCTTGCCGAAGATGTGATCCGTTATACCAACAGTAAAAGTGCGATCATATTCGTTGATCCGAAAACAATTTATGGTGAGAAATATGCCGAGGCCAACGACAAATATCCTGATGATACCAAATCAGGAATGGAGATCGAATGGAAACCAAAATTCAGCAAGCGTGATGTAATTGAAGACACCTATACTTTCATGTCTTCCATTAAAGATCCGAAAATTCTTGAATACCTTTCCTGATAGATCTGTTATTGGTGTTAACACCCAACTTATTTTATAATGAAGAATGGAAAATATATTCGTTCGGTTATCCGGTCGGTCTTTTTTAATCTGAAGTATTTCCCACTTTTGCAGGCTATAAAACTGCCTGTTCTTCTTACACCGAATGTTTACCTCAAAGTAACAAAGGGAAAAATTACCATAACGGCTCCCATAAGAACAGGAATGATCAGGATCGGTGAGGAAGGGGTTGGGATATTTGATTATAAGCATTCGAGAGCCATTTGGGAAGTCTGGGGTGAAGTAATTTTTCAAGGTACTGCAAGAATTGGTCATGGAAGCAAGATATCTGTCGGGGAAGCAGGTAAATTGACCATTGGCGATGAATTCCTGAACTCAGCAGAATCAACAATTTGCTGTTTCAATGAGATAACCTTCGGACGTCATTGTTTCCTGAGTTGGGATATCCTGATTATGGATACCGATTATCACAAAATCACCGATACTGAAGGAAAGGTAATAAATCCTGACACACCGGTACATATCGGGGAAAACGTTTGGATTGGCTGTCGTTCTGTAATACTTAAAGGAAGTAGCATTAATGATAATAATATCATAGCTGCGGGATCCCTGATTAGCGGCACGATTAACGGACAAAACCAGGTAATTGGAGGGGTTCCTGCCAAGGTGATCCGGACCGGTGTAAACTGGATCCCATAATGATTCTCAAATCCAATCAGCCAGGGTAACCCCTGTGTTCCCGGGTTTCTTGTCAATCATCCGGAAATGAAAGCAATTCTACTGATAAACAATTATCCGAATCTTGCCAGTGGGGCGATGAAGAGATATCTTGCCCTGTATAACTTTATTGCAAAGGAAAGAGATGACTATTGCCTGATCATCAATCAGGAAATCTATGATTTGTGCAGACCTGTTAATGTATTAAATACCGACAAGAATGTATTTGTCATCCGGATTCACACCTTTCAGAAACCCGCCACGCCTTCCCCTGCTTCTCCGTCCGGAACAACTTCCGGTGAACCTGCAACCGATTTCAAAACAAGACAACCCGGCAAGATCCGGATCTTCCTTGGACACTCAAAGTATTTCCTGAAGTTATTCCTCTTCTGGTTTTCTTTTGCAATCCGTTTTACCGGCATTATAAGGAAATATAAAATCTTCCATGTATATGCGGTATGGACCGGCGGAATGTGGGCCTGGCCATTAAAGAAAATACTCCGTTTCAGACTTTATTACAGTGCAAACGGATATCTCTATACCCATATGGACAAAAGTCTCTTTTATTTCTTCGATACAGAATACTGGATATTCAAGTATGCCGATAAAATTGATTTTTTATCCGCTTATATGGTTGAGCTTCTTGAAAAAAAAATAGGAAAAATATCTCCTTTAAGAATATCCGTTTCGCCCAACAGCTTTATCAGTTACGAAAATTTCTATCCCGAATACCCAAAATCAGAAACGGTCATCTTTATGGCAAGGTTGTACTGGGATAAAAATCCATTGGTATTCCTGGAAGCTGTAAAGATTTTCAACCAGTCGTATCCTTCGTTCAAAAATGTTGAATTCCTGGTCCTTGGTGAAGGACCTATGGAGAAAGAAGTTCGTACATATGCAATTGCCAATAATCTTGTCAATGTTCATTTTACAGGTTCAGTCGCAAGACCTTTTGAGTATCTCAGAAAATCTAAAATTTTTGTCTCTATTCAAATCGGAAATAACTATCCAAGTCAGTCTCTGATGGAAGCAATGGCTTGTGAGAATGTGATCATTGCAACGGATGTCGGGGAAACCAGGTTACTGGTTACAGAAAATGAAGGAGTGCTTATTCCTCTTAATGCAAATGACCTGGCCAATGCTTTACTGAAACTCATCAGTAACCCCCAACTGATAAGTGACCTGGGGAAAAATGCCCGTTTATCGGTATTGACCAATCATTCGGTTGAACGGTTTGCACAATATTTTTACCAATTAAATGAAGAATGATCTGTTAACACAACCCGTTGAAAGTAAGCATCTGTTATTCTTTTACTGAAATCCCCGGTCATAAAGATCTGGAGGATAAAATTCCGATTTTTGCATTGCCTGTTTTTACAGATTGGATGACAATTGAGAAAGGATACAGATCTTTATGGTTTTTTGGAGAAAACGGACCCTCCTCACAATGGTTGATCCCATTTTCCATCATGAAAAAAGGCGGTTTCAAAAAGGGGATGTTTCTTACGCAAACCATTAGATTGGGGACAGGGGATGTGATAACGGAAGAAAAGTTGTTTTTGGAAATGGTTATTGACTCCATTAAAAAGGAAAAGCTTTGTGATTGGATCCAGCAACCTCCCAATTGGGCAATATTCAGAACTTTTCCTGATAAAGCGATAACCGCACCATTCGGAACTTATATTGTGGATCTTGAATTAAAAACAGAACAAGAGCTTTTTCAGAATATAAAAACAAACAGCCGGGGCGACCTCCGGAAAGCTTATTTATTGGAGACTACTCTTGAACCCGGTGAAAGATGTCTTGAAGATCTTTATACGCTGATAAAAACCACATCCGGCAGGGCTCGCATCTCGTACCCTGATTTTGAACAGTTCAAACTGTTCCACGAGCATTTTAAGAATCATATTAAGAGTTATATTACATATTATCAAGGCGTTCCTCAATCAGGGGTGGTATTTCTTTACACCTCTTATTGTATTTATGCTATGTATGCCGGATCCGTGAAAAATCCGTCCCGTGGAAGTACCTTAATGTTATATTGGGAAATTGCTATTAAAGGAGCCCGGGAAAATAATATCAGGAAGTTTGATTTTGTCGGGGCTCTGCTCAATACAAAACCGGGATCACCTGATGACCGGATTCAAAAATTCAAGGAAAGCCTTGGAACTGAATTAAAAAAAGGTTATATCTGGAAATATATAATCTCCAAACAAAAATATCAGGTCTATTTATGGTACCTGAAAATACTTGGCCTCTACCGCAGGCAGGGTCCGGTGAGGGTGGATATCATTGACAGGATTCTCCATGAGAAATAATCGTATAAAAAATATCATCCTGACGATTGACTATGAGGTTTTCTTCGGAGAAAAAGCAGGGACAGTTGATTCCTGCATGATCAGACCAACCAAACTTCTTTCAGATCTGTTGACAAAATATCAATCAAAGATGACTGTCTTCTGGGATATCCTGCATTACTGGAAATTAATCGAACTTGCACCTCGCCACCCCGAATTGACTGAAGACCTGCTGAAAATAGAAACACAGGTATCAGAAATGGTAAAGGCAGGTCACGATATTCAGTTGCATATTCATCCCCATTGGCTGGATACCTCATATGATCAGGGAAAATGGAATTTTGACCTGACAGGTTACCGGCTTCATTCCCTTTCCCCGTCAGTGGAGCCGGAGAATATTCGTTCCATAACCGGATGCATCACCATCTGTAAGAACCTTATTGAATCAGTATGCCGGAAAAGCAATCCGGATCATAAGGTCATTGCTTTCCGGGCCGGTGGATATTGTATTCAACCATTTTCATCACTGGAAAAACCACTTGCCGGAAATGGAATATTCATCGATTCAAGTGTATGTTACGGTTTCAGGTTCGATCACGGTCATCATTCTTACGATTTTACAAGTATTCCTGACAAAACTGAGTACAGGTTCCAGGCAGAAGTTGAATCGGAGGACCCCCGGGGCAATTTTATTGAACTTCCGATCGGATCCATGAAAGCCTCACCTTTCCAGGTCTTGTGGTGGGCTTTCCTACTTCGCACAAAATATAAAGATCTTGGAAGTTTTGGTGAGGATATGACCATTGAAAATACAATGAGGACAGATGAAGATTACCCCCGTTTATCTTTTCTTTCGAAGTTGATCAGCACATTCTGGGAACCCAGGTTCATCATGCTGACTCCCGATAATTTTTTTAGAGAAAAGTTTGATTACCTGGTCAAAAGTGCAAAAGATGGAGCGGTGATGATCCTTCACCCGAAATACCTTAATGAACATACACTGGGTTTGCTTGAGAAACACCTGGGTACCGGTCGGATAAGTTTTAGTTCCTTAAATGAAAAATATAAAAATAATGGATAAAAAGGTTGCCGTTCTGCTTGTTGTAACGAATGAAGCGCATCATATGAAGACACACTTCAATTCGCTGAAGAATCAGACTTATAAAAATATTTCAGTTTATGTTACTGATAACAACTCTAAAGATAATTCCGTGGAATTGATCAGGGAATTATACCCGGAAGCCAATATCAATTCATTTTCTGAAAATACAGGCTTCGCAAGAGGAAATAATATTGCAGCAAAACATGCATATGATGACGGAGCTGATTACCTTTTCATACTGAACCCTGATATCGAACTGGACCCGGAATGCATTGAACAACTTGTTTTGTTTTCAGAACAGAACAAGCAAATTGGCCTTGTTGCCCCGGTTATGTTCTACGGCCTGGAAAAAAAGTCGAAGAACATCATTCAATCTTATGATGATCATGTAAATTTCTATACAAGTGGCAGTCATTCTCCCCATGCAGAACTGGTTTTTAATGCTGATACCATTCCTGTGATCATTGAAACATCGATGACCGGTGGCGGGATAACCTTTATGAAACGTGAGGTTTATCAAAAAATCGGGCTGTTTGAAGAGAGTTATTTTATTTATAACGACGAGATTGATCTAGCCTACAGGGTAAAAAAAGCCGGATATAAAATGTTTGCAACACATCGCGCAAAAGTATGGCACCATCATAACTGGAGTCAGAAAAACAAAATTCAGCACCGTTTAATGTATTACTATATGACGAGAAATCGTTTTCTCTACTTTAAACAATATCATTTATACTCCTATTTATTGTATAATATTATGCTTGAAATATTCCTGATGCCTTTAAAAATCCGGTGGGCATTAAGAACATCTGACCTCAGGTTCCTGAGATTCTACTACCTCGGGATTGTAAGAGGAATCGCAGGTGAAAAAGGAGAAACAAACCGAAGCTTTGAATAGTATGTTAAAGACCCTTTTTGTATTTGGTACCCGGCCTGAGGCCATTAAACTGGCACCGGTAATTGAAGAATTCCGCAAGCACAGGGATCGTTTCGAAATGAAAGTATGCCTGACAGCACAACACAGACAAATGCTTGACCAGGTGGTTGACTTCTTCTCCATACCGGTGGATTATGACCTTGACCTTATGCGCGACAATCAGTCGTTGTCTGAACTTGCTGCGAATTGCCTCATTGGTCTTAACCAGGTGTTGATGACTTTCAAACCCGACATTATCTTTGTACAGGGAGATACAACCAGCTCATTCATCGGGGCTCTTGCCGGATATTTTCACCACATCAAAGTTGCCCACATAGAAGCCGGGTTAAGGAGTGGTGACAAATTCTCCCCTTTCCCGGAAGAGATAAACCGAATCCTCACCGGGCATATTGCTGATTATCATTTTGCTCCAACGGAGACTGCAAAAGAAAATCTTATCCGGGAGGGTATCCGGGAAAATATCATGGTTGTTGGCAATACCGTGGTGGATGCACTTATGGAAGCGATGAAACGTATTCAGGAACAGGACCCGGAAATCTACAGGAAATTCTTCCATTTTGTGGATTTTTCAAAAAAACTGATTCTTATTACGGGTCACCGTCGCGAAAGCTTCGGAGAACCATTTAAAAACATCTGCAGGGCAATAAAGGAGATTGCTTTGAAACATAATGATGTGGAGGTTATTTATCCGGTACATCTCAATCCAAATGTTTCAAAACCAGTAAATGCGATTTTATCTGGGATTGATAGAATTCACCTGATTGACCCTGTCGATTACCCTCATTTGATCTGGCTGATGTCGAACTGTTATCTTGTTCTGACCGATTCCGGTGGCATCCAGGAAGAAGCCCCCACCCTGAAAAAGCCCGTGCTGATCATGCGGAATCATACTGAAAGAACAGAAGGAATTGCCTCTGGTTCTGCCAGACTTGTTGGCACATTTACACATGAAATTGTAGAAGCTGCAAACGATCTGTTAACAAACAATGTACATTACCTTGAAATGACAAAATCACCCAACCCATATGGCGATGGACTTGCTTCCGGGAGAATTGCCAGGTTTTTTCTTGATATCCATGACGAAAAGAATTGCATTCCTTAATTACAACCAGTTGCCCTTCAGCAACACAGCTCATTCGATGTGCTTTACAAACCTGTTTTACCGGTTTGTGGATCAATTTTACTTAACCGGCCATAAGGAGGATGATATTGAGATCCACCTGCTTGGCCTTTCCATAAAACCGGAGGAACTCGAAACACCAAACGCAAACTTTGATTATTATAAGAACAATTATGCCGGTAAGGTAACATCCCTTTTCACGCAAAAAAAATACTTAAACTCCCGATCCGGACCTAATGTTTTCTATGGATTTCTCGAATTTATCCGAACTTCCTGGTTATTGCGTAAATATCTGAAGTCAAACCGGATCGATACTGTGGTATGTTACAGTGATGCAGCATTTTATATTATTTTCTTTAGCCTCACCCTCAATGTTGATTTTATATTTGATTGTAAGGGTGACCGGATTTCAGAGCTGATATATGACGGAAGATCTACGGTATTTACTAAGGTCAATGATCTCTACCAGAACTTCCTCCTCAGGAGAATCAGGAAGATTCTTATATCCTCGACAACGCTTGAGGACCTCTATATAGATCGATGCAAAAAGGCAAGATTCATTGAGAATACAAATTATTATGATGATAAATTTATCCGGCACCAGGGTTCCTTAAAACCTGGAAGGAAAACCAGGTTTGTTTACTCAGGAAGCACGGTAAGATACCAGATGTTTGACGAAACTTTGTTATTATTCAAATATTATCACGATAAATACCCTGATTCAGAGTTGTTGCTCCTGATCAGGGATGATCATGCAAAAGTGCGGGAGAAGATCGAATTTGCAGGTCTTGATCAGCAGTCGGTGATCCTGGCATTTGCTCCATCCCTCAAAGAACTGAATGATTATCTTAATACTTGCGATATTGCAATAATGTTGAGGGATTCTGTCAAAATAAATTTTTATGCTTTCCCTACAAAATTCGCTGAATATCTTGCCGCAGGCCTCCCGGTCATCGGAACCATCGGTGTTTATGATACGTGGAATGTGATCAGA
Source organism: Bacteroidota bacterium (assembly GCA_026391355.1). GTDB lineage: Bacteria > Bacteroidota > Bacteroidia > Bacteroidales > FEN-979 > CAIYUC01. Next base: position 31,148 of record JAPLDH010000033.1, read on the forward strand.
CAGAATGACCTTGGAGTAATTATTAACCTGGAACATCCCCTGAACGAAGAGATTCCTAAAATACATGACTTTATCAGCAGGGTCACCCCGGAATTCAAATGTCGTTGTGCAGATTGGGCTTTGCAGCATCTTAGCTGGAATCATAATATTCAAAGGATTTACGATGAAATTGTTGAATGATGACAGCCGGTTTAACCCGTGATCTGTTAAGTAAAATAGTGGTGAAAGTGCTGATTGTTTGCAGCGGGAATACAAAAGATGGAACTATATTTGATTTCCACCTCCACCAGGCTTTTATTTTTGAGCAGATTGAAGCAGTAAAAGAGCAATTCGAAATATCCTACAGCACTTTTTTCATTCAAGGTCACGGGGTAATTGGCTATTTGAGAAACCTTTCCTCCCTGAAAAGAAAAATAAGGGAATACAATCCTGATATCGTTCATGCACATTTTGTGACCAGTGCACTCCTGGCCGTTTTACAAAGACAAAAACCGGTCATCGTAACTTATCATGGCTCGGATATCAACGATAAAAAGATCCGGTTTTTCTCAGTGATTATAATGCTTTTTTCTAATTGGAGTGTTTTTGTCTCTGAAAAACTATTCAATAAATCCTTTTTCAAAAATGCTCACCGGAGTTCTGTGATCCCCTGCGGGATTGATCTAACGACCTTTTTCCCGGTTCAAAAGGCTGATGCCCGACAATCTTTAAAATGGGATCCTCAACGAAAAATCGTTCTATTCTGTTCATCTTTTAATAACCATGACAAGAATCCAAAACTCGCAAGAGCTGCAATGGAATTTTTCCCCGATACAACGTTGGTCGAACTTAAAAATAAAACCCGTCAGGATGTAAATCTCATGCTCAATGCATGTGATCTCCTGTTATTAACCTCATTTTCTGAGGGATCTCCTCAAATTATCAAAGAAGCCATGGCTTGTAACTGTCCAATTGTTGCCACTGATGTAGGTGATATCAGAGAGGTGACAGGTGCGACAGAAGGTTGTTTTATCACTACCTTTGCTCCCGCAGAAGTGGCTGAGAAAATAAGGATGGCATTGGCATTCGGGCAAAGAACTAAAGGCAGGGACCAGGTTGCGAAGTTTGATAATATGGTTGTAGTCCGTAAATTATTTGATGTTTATCAGGGAATTATTAAGAAGAGGACTGACACCTGAGATATATTAACAAAAGCTTTTATTGGATATTTACTGTAGTATTGAATTAATGTTTCAATGAAGATCTATAAAGATTTTTTACTATTGGATATTATATCCAGGTTAAAGTTAAGAATATTGGATTACATGCTTATACCTTATTGGAAAATAAGGTTAAAGAAAATTGGTAAAAATTCAAGAATTAAACCAGGCGTTAAAATCGTTGGAAATGCTAAACGAGTAATAATTGGTGACAACTTTAAAATCTGGCATCGTGCTTTGTTTGGTGTGGGAACCGGATTCATAATTATTGGTGATAATGGTCATATTGGTGTTGATACTTATATAAATGCTTCTGAAGGAAGAGTGACGATTGGTAATAATGTACAGATTGGATCAAAAGTGCAGATTTACTCTTATTCATTTGGTATTGAAAAGAAAGACAATGGTTCTTATGAACCCTATTTTGGCAAACCCGATGATGTAATAATTAAAGATAATGTCGTTATTTCATCTGGTGCAATAATTTTATCAGGTGTTACAATAAACGAAGGTGCAATTATTGGTGCCGGTGCAGTTGTTACCCATGATATCCCGGAATATTCGGTTGCTGTTGGAGTACCAGCTAAAGTTATTAAAAAGCTGAGATAATTTTTCAACAATAATAGGAAAGAGTTAAAGTGAAATTTCTTGTAACCGGGGGAGCCGGCTTTATCGGATCACACCTTTGTGAAGCTTTGATAAATCAGAATATTACAGTAATTGTGATTGATGATCTTTCTTCGGGGTTTGAAAACAATCTTGTAAAGGATGACAACTTAGACTTGATAACAGATAAAATTCAGAATGTCCGATTAGAAGCATTTTCAAATATAACCGGTATCTTTCATTTAGCTGCCCAGGCATCTGTTCCGGTATCGATTAAAGAGTTTTATTCGAGCAGCCTGAATAATTTGCAGAGTACTCTCAGGGTCTTTGATATTGCTCGAGAGTTGAAAATCCCGGTTGTTTTTGCCTCCTCCTCTGCAATTTATGGAAATTTACCTCTGGGTGATGACAGTACAGGGATATATGAAATTCTTTCACCTTATGCACAGGACAAACTGACTATGGAACACTATGCAAAACTATGTTATGATCTTTATAACATTGGTTCTATAGGACTTCGGTTTTTTAATGTCTATGGGCCAAAACAGGATCCCAAAAGCCCCTATTCCGGTGTAATTTCAATTTTTATGGATAAATTTATAAACCATGAAAAGGTCGTCATTAATGGAGGATATCAGACAAGAGATTTCGTCTACGTCAAGGATGTTGTGGATGTTATGATAAAGTCGATGCATATACTATTAACTGAAAAAAAATGTATGAATATTAATGTAGGAACTGGAAATGCAATTTCAATTGATTGTTTATATGAGAAGTTGGCTGAAATTTTTAATTACAGACCAGAAATTATTCATAGGGAACTCGATCACAGTGATCCTGAAAGATCTGATGGTAGTTTTGAAAATCTTCTGACAAAACTTTCCATTAACAACAATGATTTTATCTCCATCGAAAAAGGATTACTTGAAACAGTAAATTACTACACAAAAAACCTGAATTGAAATGAAGAAATACGAATGGGCTGTAATCGGAAGTGGCATTGCAGGCATTATTGCATCTGAAATTCTGACACGTGAGGGACATGAGGTTATATTGATTGAAAAAAATGAGACACTCGCTTCCGAAACCACGCGTGATTTTCACGAATGGATGCATGCCGGTTCACTTTTTACATTGATCCCGGATAATTTAAAAACATTGAAGTTTATGTTAGGAGCACTGGATGATTTACTTGAATTCTACAGTTCCTATAAAAGAATGAATCTCATTCCTACCATAAAAGGAATCAAAATTGATACTGAAACGAAGGGTTGGTTTAATAGTGAATATATCCATTTTAAATTCAGGATCCAGGGAAGGAAGGTCACTTTCCCCTGGATTATTGGTATTGCGAGATCCATTCTTCTCATTAATAAAATTAAGAATCATGATTGGTTACGTAGACGGGCAGGTGTATTAGACCCTTTCAGGTACCGGCTTCCTGACATAATGAAAGAGGTTTTGCAACTTTTAAAATCAAAAGAAAAATTCAGAGATATTGGCACACCTGATTTTACAATGAATTCCAGGATTTTAATAAAAGACTTGATTTCCTCTTCTATTGAAAAAGGACTTACTATATCTACCTCTAATAAATTCCTTAACTATACCAAAAAGGATAAGGGTTATCTCGTAACTTGTGAGCGTGAATCATTTGAATCTGAAAATATTGTTCTATGCACTGGCGCAAATGTTTCTGAGGTCTTAACAGCAAGAGTAAAAAATAGTTATGCACCTATGGCTGTGGTTGATCATATTTCCGATCAGATTAATTCTTTTGTTGAACTCGACTATTATCCAAAGAATTGCATAAATATAATTAAGAAAGACAATGGAATTGGTCTAGTTGGTGGAATCTCATTCAATGATATTAATAAATGTGAACCCTATATTGAAGAGGTAATAAAAAAACACCAAATCTATGACCCAAATATTAGAAAACTTTATAGTTATATAGGAAAGAAAAGTGAAGTAATTATTGAAGGTGAACCACGAAACTATTTATTTCATATTAAAGAAGTTGAAAAAGGAGTATGGGTAATTATTCCCGGGAAGTTTACGCTTGGTTTCAGTATTGGGCCTGAATTCTATCGAAAAGTTTATGGAAAAAATCCAAAAAACCATTTTAATACCGCAACGGATAACGGACAATATGATGAATTAATATCCAATACCGTTTGGTTTGATGTTACAAACGATAAAAAAAAAGTATAAGTTTAACTAAAGGAGATTAAATATGGGAATGATTAAATTACCGGAAAATGCAAAAAGCTTTTTCAGAAATAACTATGAAGAAATTTTCAATACAGGGAATTTAGCGGAAAGCATCTGGAATGAAAAACTTGTTGAGTTTGGAAAGGTTTTTTGTAACGCTGGATGTGCAGTTCCAACGTCTTCAAATGGAAGTGGGTTAGTAGCTTTGATGACCATATACAGACACTATTATGGAAGAGACAAGGTGATATTGCAATCAAATACAATGTATGGTGTCAAAACCATGGTTTTATCAGCAGGTTGTAAACTGGCAGGTTTTGCTAAATGTAATATTGAGAGTTTAATGCCAAATCTTCAACAAATACAAGATGCTGTCAATGCAAGTAAACAAGCCCCTGAAAACCTGATCCTTCTACTTAGCCATATTGGAGGAATTATTAACCCTGAAATTGAGAAAATTGCTACTTTTTGTCAGGCACACAATATTTTGTTATTAGAAGATTGTGCTCACAGTTTTGGGGCTACTTTGAATGGGAAACACTCGGGTACATTTGGCGATTCAGGTGTTTTCTCCTTTTATGCTACAAAAGCAATACCGGCCGGAGAAGGCGGACTGGTTATTACCAACAACCACAAAATCGGAGATTTGGTGAAAAGATATGTAATGTATGATCGGTTTGCACAAGAAATGAACATTGGTGTCAACATCAGACCATCAGAATTACAAGCGCTTTGCATTTATTCGGTGCTACTTTGTACTGAAGAAATAATTGAAAACAAGCGACAGATTGCAACTCAGTATATTCATGCATGTGAAGAATTACAAATTCCGTATATCAAACAAGTGACAAATAATTATTCCGGAAATTATTATAAGTTTATTGTATTCTCTCAGAATAAACCCATCGGGGAATTACTGCCCAAACTGAAAACCACTACTTCAAAAGTCTATGATTATGCACTGGGCGATTCCAGTGAAATCATTTTACATCATGCCTGTTTACCTATCTGGTATAATCAGGAACAGGAAATCACGTCAAAAGTGATCAAAGAATTATATGAGTCAGTCTGACATGTTAAAGATTGTATTTTTACATGGAGCAAATGATCCGTACAGTTCAGAAAGAATACGGTATTTCGTATCTAAGAACCATAAAGTTTATTCAATCACCTTCCCGGAAAGTGATTATAAACTTTCAACTGTGACGTCGGACATTTTCAGGTTAAGAAAAAAATGTATTGATAAAATCCCTTTGATTAAAAGAGTTTCGCATTATAACGAGATCAATACAATCTTAAGAAAAATTAACCCTGATATTTTACATGTGGTTAATGCATTGAATCTTTTTTATACAAATACCAAATACAGTAAAATAAAAATTATCGAAAATGAAGGATCTGATGTAATTTTTATCCCAAGAAAATATAAATTTCTGATCCCCTATTATAAATACTATTACAGCAAAGTCGACGGTGTTCTGCAAGATTCCAGATTGGCTTATAATTATGCAATAAAGTATGGTGCTCCTGTAAATACGGAGTTAAATAAAATTATTGAGATTGGAATTGATTTTACCGTTTTCAATAAAGAGATACCACCGGGCACAGTCAGGGAAAAATATAACTTAGGGAACCGGCCAATAATATTTCATAGCAGGGGGATTAACAGCCTTTATAATATTGATATCATTTTACAAAGCGTTTTACAAGTCAGAAAAAGATTTCAGGATTGTATTTACATCTTGACGACAACTAAAGAGCAATTGACTGGTAAACAGCAGAGGTTTATTGATGATTCTCCCATTGGGAATAATATTCTATTCGCCGGCTATCAGGATAGAATCAAGGATTTAAAACATTTTTATCGTGATGCTGATGTTCATATTTCAGTTCCATCGAGCGATTCTTCTCCTTTCTCTGTTTATGAAAGTATGGCTTGTCTTACTCCCAATATCGTAACGGATTTACCCTGGGTTTACTCCAGGTTCCTTCCAAATAAACATGTAATTACTTGTACTGTGAGGGATTCAATATCTTTGGCAACCTCAATTATTGATGTTATTACGGGTAATCACAATCTTGATTTAGAAGATGCATATAAAATAGTGAGTGAACAGATAAATCTTCAGAAAGAAAATGAGAAGCTTGAACATTTTTACAGGAACTTATTGAAAATCAAATCTGATTCTATATCTTAAGAAATAATACGTTGATAATTATGCGATGCAAGTAGAAAATAAACAAGTTTGTGCCTTGGGTGTTTGGGATTCAACAATTCCCGGGATTGTCTTTGATGAGTATGGAATTTCCAATTATGCCCGGATCCAGCAGAATTTAATGTCGGATTTTCCAAGAGGTGACAAAGGAAAGAAAGATTGGTCAGTCCTCGTAACAAAGGTCAAAGAAGCCGGAAAAAACAGGAGATATGATTGCATAATAGGTGTAAGTGGTGGCACTGACAGTTCCTATTTATTACATATTGCTCATGAATATGGTCTCCGCCCCCTTGCCGTAAATCTTGATAATGGATGGAACTCAGATATTGCAGTTAAAAACATTAAAAAAGTTACTGCTGCCCTGAACATTGATCTGGAAACCTATGTGATCGATTATGAAGAAATAAAGGATATTCTTAAAGCATATATGCGGGCAGGGCTTCCCTGGATCGATAATCCTACCGACCAGGCCATTCACTCCATCCTTTATCGTAAAGCCATTGAAGAAAAGATCGGGTTTATCCTGATCGGTACTGATTTCCGTTCAGAAGGGAAACAACCCTCTGAATGGACATACGGAGATTCCAAACAACTGAAATATATTGTCAAGCGGTTTGGTACAACCAGGATTAAAACTTACCCGGTTGTTTCATTTCCGAAAATGGCATATTACAATTACTTACGAAAGATTAAGGTAATCCTTCCTTTTAATTATATAAACTATAAGAAAAACGAAGCACAGGAATTCTTAAAGAAACAATATGGATGGGAGTATTACGGGGAACACCATCATGAAAATATATTCACAAAATGGGCCATAGGTCACTGGATGTACACTAAATTTGGAATGGATAAAAGGATCATTACCTATTCATCACAGATTTTAAGCGGTGAAATGACCAGGGAAGATGTGTTAACAAAGATCAGTATTCCTCCGTATGACATTGCCGGTGCTGAAAGAGACACTCTATACATCATTAAGAAACTGGGGTTTCGCCAGGAAGAATTTGACACCATCTGGAAGGATACCAATAAAACCATCTTTGATTATCCTTCTTACTATCAGACCATTGTAAAATACAGCCGGTTCCTGTCGCCCCTGATTAAATACATTTTTAAAAATAAACCCAAATTTTTTTATGAATTGGAGGGTAAGGCAAAACATTAATTCGATTATCACAGTAAATCCATAATATGAAGGAAATTACACTCTGTTCCCGATGTATTCTTGATACTACGGTCGACGATATCTGGTTCGATGACCATATGGTCTGTAAGTATTGCCATTTCCATGATGAAATGGAAAAGCAGCATCCCTTAGGAGATAAGGCCGAAAAAATATTAAATGAACTGGTTGCAAAAATCAAGAGGAGTGGGAAAAATAAAAAGTATGATTGTGTGGTCGGGGTAAGTGGTGGCCGCGACAGTACGTTTACGCTATACACCGCAGTGAAACTCGGTTTACGCCCTCTTGCCGTTCATTTTGATAATGGATGGAATTCGGATATTTCCGTAAGAAACATCAAGAATGCCTGTGAAAAACTAAATGTTGATCTGTTTACAATTGTTGCAGATTGGGAAGAATTTAAAGACCTTCAGATCTCATTTCTGAAAGCATCAACTCCCGATGCAGATGTTCCGGCAGATTATGCGATCTACTCGGTGTTATATTCTGTGGCAAGTAAGGAAAAGATAAAGTATATCTTTAACGGCCACAGTTTCAGAACGGAAGGAACCTCCCCCATCAGTTGGACTTACATGGATCCTGTCTATGTCCGTGACGTTCATCATAAATTTGGAAAGATCAAGAAATTCACAAGTTTTCCACATATGACCCTGTTCAAACTACTTTACTATATTTTTATTAAAAACATCAAAGAAAAACGGATACTCGAATATATTGATTATAAGAAAACAGAGGTCGATTCCTTCCTCACGAAAGAATTGAATTGGACATATTATGGCGGACACCATCATGAGAATTATTACACACGTTTCTTTCAATCCTACTATCTGCCAAAAAAATTCAATATTGATAAACGCAAGACAGAATTGTCAGCGCTGATCCGTTCCGGCCAGATTACAAGAGAGGCCGCCTTGAAAGAGATCGCAACCGAACCCTATTCATACGAGGAAAAGAACGTCGAATATGTGATCAATAAACTGGGTTTGTCAAGGAACGAATTCGATCAGATCATGAATGCAAAACTTCAAACCCATAAAGATTACAGGACTTTACTCTCTCTGATAAAGTTTTTAAAAGGTCCGATCCGGCTCTTCACGAGATTACACCTGTTACCTCATATTCTTTACCTGAAATATGCCAGCTAAGATTGTTATTATCGATTATGGTATGGGTAACCTCCGGTCTATTCATAAGAAATTTCAACGGATCGGATATTCTGCTGTGGTTTCCGGAGATATTAACATTATCCGGCAAGCTGATAAATTAATCCTTCCGGGTGTCGGACATTTTGCAAATGCGATGAAAAATCTGAGGGAATTAAACCTTCTGGAGTTATTAAATGAAATGTCCCTTGTAAAACAGCTCCCGATACTTGGAATATGCCTTGGTATGCAACTTTTAGGAAAACATAGCGAAGAAGGTTTTGTCGATGGATTGGGTTGGCTGGACGCTGAAGTAAAACGTTTTCATGTTTCTGACACCTTGAAATTCAAGATTCCTCATATGGGATGGAATACAACCGATATTAAAAAAAGTTCCCCGTTACTTTCCAACATTCCGGTCAACAGTTTATTCTATTTCGTTCACAGCTATCATATGAATTGTAATTCGCAGGAGGATATACTTGCCACTACTTGCTATGACTATGAATTTGTATCAGCCGTTCAGAAAAATAACATTTTCGGAACGCAATTTCACCCGGAAAAAAGTTTTGATTATGGGGAAACGATTTTAAAAAATTTTGCTGACTTATAACGATGTTCAGACCACGTATCATACCCGTTCTGCTTCTCAGGCAACTTGGCCTTGTTAAATCTGTCAGGTTCAAAGACTACCGTTATATCGGCGATCCGATAAATGCGGTGAAAATTTTTAACGATCTGAAAGCAGATGAATTGGTATTTCTTGACATTACAGCAACTGCTGAAAAGCGTTTGATCTCGCTCGATTTCGTCAGGAACGTGGGGGACGAAGCAAATATGCCTTTCGCCGTTGGAGGCGGCATCAGATCCATCAAGGACATCAAGAAAATCCTGAATGCTGGTGCGGAAAAAGTTGTGATCAACTCTTACTCTTATGAGGATCCGGAGTTTATCCATGAAGCGTCCGATATTTTCGGGTCTTCTACGATTATCGTATGTATCGATGTTAAAAAACAACTGTTTGGAGGCTACCAGGTTTATACAAAAGGTGGAACAAAAGCAACAGGTAAAGCAGCAGTTGACTATGCGATGGAAATGCAACGCCTGGGGGCCGGAGAAATTATCGTTCAATCAATTGATAAAGATGGGATTATGGAAGGATATGACATCGATTTAATCAGAAAAATATCTGAAAAAGTTACCATTCCTGTGGTTGCGCTTGGGGGAGCAGGTTTGTATCCTCACTTCTCAGAAGCTGTCAGATCAGGATTGGCCAGCGCTGTTGCCGCCGGAAGCATGTTTGTTTACCATGGCCCCCGTAGGGCTGTCTTAATTAATTTTCCAACACAGGATGAAATAAAAAAAATCTTTTCATGAGAATCTTTATTGACATAGGACATCCTGCTCATGTCCATTACTTTAAAAACCTGATCAGGATAATGGAAAAAAATGGACACACTTTCTTTATTATGTCAAGAGATAAAGAAGTTGCGTTCAAATTACTTGATAGTACAGGTCATGATTATAAATCACGAGGAACCGGGGGGAATGGATACCTGAGCAAGTTCTTTTATCTAATGAAAGCAGAAAAGATCATTTATAAACATGCAAAAGTTTTTAAACCAGATGTGTTTTTAAGTTTTAGCTCTCCTTATGCAGCACATGTTTCAAAACTTTTAGGCAAACCACATATTACCATTGATGATACCGAGCATGCAAGACTGGATCATATCTTATATCCCCCCTTCACCGATACAATCCTGAACCCTGCATCCTACTTTGCCAATATGGGGAAGAAACAAATACGATTTAATGGTTTTATGGAGTTATGCTACCTGCATCCCAAATATTTCCAGCCAGATCCGGAGATTTTAACGGAACTTGGAATAAATTCAGGTGAAAAATATATCTTTCTGAGGTTCATTTCCTGGACGGCTACCCATGATATTGGACAGGGAGGCATGAACGTCGCTTTCCAAATGGATTTGGTTGAAAAAATGCACAACAAATACAAGATCTTTATCTCATCAGAAGGAGATCTGCCGGAATTATTATTACCTTATAAAGTAACCGTTTCACCTGAAAAAATACATCACGTACTTGCATTTTCCTCCTTATTTATTGGTGAGGGAGCAACCATGGCATCTGAATGCGCCATGCTTGGGATACCTGCAATTTATGTCAACTCATTAACTGCCGGAACATTAGAAGAACAGGAAAAATATGGCCTGATATTCGGTTTTAGAAATACCCTGGGAGTGATTGAGAAAGCAAATGAATTATTAAGCCGTCCAAACCTCGCTTCTGAATTTCAGGAAAAAAGAATGAAGATGCTGAAAGACAAAATTGATGTAACTGCCTTTTTGATTTGGTTTCTGGAAAATTATCCTCAAAGTATCAGGATCATGAAAGAAAACCCTGCATTCCAGGAGAGATTTAAATAGAATGGCAAGGGATTTCACTGTCAGTACCTATCGCAAAATTCTGCAATCATTACTTGATGCAGAATATATTTTTCTGACATATGCAGATTACCAGGCTTCCTCTGCAAATATCAGATGCGTGATCCTGAGACATGATGTGGATGCTGATCCTGAGAAATCACTAGAATTTGCAAAGATTGAGAAATCCATTAATATCAGGTCTACATTTTATTTTAAAACTTCTGGAAATTCTTTCAATGAGCAGATTATCAAAGAAATTGCAGGATTGGGACACGAGATCGGCTATCATTATATGGATCTTTATGAATCAAATGGTAACATTTCAAACGCTATCCGGTCATTTGAAATAAATTTGTCATTTCTCAGACAATTCTATCCTGTTCACACAATATGTATGGATGGCAGATCACTTTCAAAATGGAATAACCTCGAATTGTGGAAATCATATGATTATAAGCAGTTTGGTATTACAGGTGAACCTTACCTTGACATTAACTTTAACCTTGTACTTTACCTTACTGATACCGGCCGCAAATGGAATACCTCCAGGTTCAATCTTTATGATAAGGTACAGTCAGCATACAATTACAACAATAAATCCTCAAAAGAGATTATCCGGGATGTCGCCAACAATACGTTGCCTGATCAGATCATGATTACTACTCATCCGCAAAGATGGCACGACAAAATAATACCCTGGATCAATGAATTTCTTCAGCAAATCCTGAAAAATTCCCTCAAACTTCTCATTATAAAATTCCGGAGCTGGCAGAACCGTTAAAGGATCATGAACGTAAGTTTTCCCCTTATTGACATTTCTTCTCTTGACAGGTATCGATGGTCTGAATTTATTATGAATCAACCGGAAGGTTCTGTTTTTCAATCCCCTGAGTTTTATCACCATCTTTTAAATGTTCCCAACTATCAACCTGCCGGGATTGCCTGCACCGATGAGAATAATAATATTGCCGGGATTCTGTTGGGCTTTATCATCAGAGAACGACAAGGGATTATTGGAAGTTTCTATGCCAGGGCCATTGTTCATGCAGGTCCCCTTATTGCATATGATCAACCCGATAAACTTACAATTTGCGATATTCTCCTGAAAGGTTTTATAGCATTGGTTAAAAAGAAATCGCTTGTAATTCAGCTCCGCAATCATTTTAATCTGTCAGATTTCAGAGAAATCTTTAAAAAAAATGGATTTCTCTTCCAGGAACATCTTAATTTATTCATTAATATCAGGCAAACATACTTACCCCTTCAAACAATAAGTAAAAGGAAACTTCAACAGATAAGAAAAAGCCTTGCCAATGGTGCTGTAATTTCTGAAGCATCCACACCTGGTGAAGTAGATGATCTATATTCCATTCTCCATCATCTTTATAAACATCGCGTAAAAAAGCCACTTCCCGGAAAAGGGTTTTTTCGGGCATTTTTACAATCATCTGCTGAACAAAAATTAGGGGTCATTTTACTTGTCAAATACCAGGGAAAGGTGGTAGCCGGGATGGTCTGTCCTATTACCCCCGGAAAAGTAATATATGAATGGTATGTATGTGGGCTGGACAGGGAATATAAGTCAATCCACCCTAGTGTTTTGGTAACCTGGGCTGGAATTGAATACGCCAGAACAAATAATATTCCTATATTTGATTTCATGGGGATGGGAAACCCCGGAAAAGCCTACGGAGTAAGAGATTTTAAAATGGGTTTCGGCGGAACCATTGTTAAATATGGACGTTTTCTCCGGATTAATAACCAGGGATTGTACACTGTTGCGAAACTTGGGTTAAAAATCCTTGCTTCTTTAAAACGTGTTTAATTTGAGAATAGAAATAATGAGAAAGTTTATTTTCGGTTTTTTTACCAATTCATTACTCATTGCTGTTTGCTATTATTTTTTCAATTGGTTAAAATGGGGAACCTTAATTCTTCCGCTTAGTATCAACCTGACCTTTGTTCTTTTCTTTTTTGTCTGGCTGGTCGTTGCTCTGTTAACGAAAAAATATGTCATCACAAATAAAGAATTAAAGATTGAAATACTCTCAACAATTGCCTTAAGTGACCTGATTGAATTGATTGTTTTTGGAATTCTGATAAAATATTTACGACATTTTGAAAATATAAGGTTCGTTATTCTTTATACACTTTTGTTGACTTCGATAGTTGAATTAATACTGGGGTATTCATTTGCATATTTTAAGAAAACAACCGTCCGGCAACCCTTTTATGAAGAACATGCAAATGGATTTACTGCAAAGAGTCCTGTTGTTGAACCCCCGGTGTATAAAAGAAAGAAGAGCCCGGTGCCGGATGAATTCTATCACTATCCCGGACCAATCGATTTACACCAAATCATTATTGAAGAAACAAATGAAAATACGTTCAATTTCGTAAAAGATTATTTTACCAACCCTCATGATACCCTCGTTTTATCGACAACCACAGTTTTTAATATTTATAATCAACCCCGGGAGAAATTTAAGGTAATTATCAATCTTAAGAGAATCAATGATATTCAGTATATCAATAAATTCTTTGAAGCAATCAATACAAAGCTGGATAATACAGGGATATTTATTGATTGGGTGGAGACCTATTCACTGAAGAAAAAAAGGATACTGGCGGAGTATGTCGTAGGCCTGAACTATCTTGTTTATGCTTTTGACGTTATCTTTCACAGGATTTTCCCAAAGCTGCCGGTCACAAAAAAAATCTATTTTTTCCTTACCAAAGGCCGGAACAGGGTTTTATCAAAAGCTGAAACGTTTGGCCGTTTATATTCATGCGGTTTTGAAATTATTGAAGATCTGTTTATTGATAACCGTCTCTTCTTTGTAGTTCGCAAGATCAAAGAACCGGCATTTGATAAAAATCCAACTTACGGCCCCTTGATAAGACTGAAACGTATTGGTAAGAATGGAAAGATCATCGGGGTTTATAAGTTGCGGACAATGCATGCCTATTCGGAATATCTCCAGGGTTATATTCATACCAAGAATGATCTGCAGGAAGGAGGAAAATTCAAGAATGATTTCCGTATTACAACACTTGGAAGGATCTTCAGAAAACTATGGATCGATGAACTCCCGATGCTGATAAATTTAATAAAAGGAGATCTGAAATTTGTCGGTGTTCGACCTTTAAGTCAACATTATTTTAACCTGTATTCAGAAGAATTACAGGAACGCCGGCTTAAATACAAACCCGGACTTATCCCTCCTTTTTATGCTGACCTTCCAAAAACCCTCGATGAAATTATGAAGTCGGAAATCAGATACCTTGATTCTTATGATAAGTCGCCAATATTTACCGATATTTCCTATTTTTTCAAGGCATGGTATAATATAATTTTTAAAAGAGCCAGAAGCAATTAACGTTATTTCTTCAAGCAATTGCATTTCTAATATTTTTTTTTCACATTGACTATCTAACTCCTCCACGTTGAAACTCCGGTCTGTAATATCTCTCCTGGTTGGATTTATTCTTTTTTTTACCGTAACAGGGGTTTCTCAATACATTTATGTACCCTTTAACGATCCCGGCTTAGAAGAGTTATTGGACGAACTCAATTCAGAACATGTTTTTATCCTGAATACAGTTGTAAAACCATATTCAAGAAAACTGGTTGCAGAAAAACTTGCAGAAGCCTTATCGAAAGATTCATTACTAAGCAGGCGTCAATTATCCGAAATCCATTTTTATTTGAAAAATTTCAGACAGGAAGTCCGGTTTCTTAAAAATGCAAATAATGGTTCAATCATACCATCACAATTAAAATTCTACCTATTAAATGCTGACCCGGTAAATGTTTCCATTTTTCACAACTCATTTACATTCTCTTATATACCTCTGATCGATGCCCGGTATTATCTGAATAAAAATGCTTCTGTGTATTCGATAAAAAGCGGTGGAGCTATTTCAGCATATTTTGGAAAACATATTGGTATTGCAGCAGGAATTTATAAGCAATTTGCAAATGAAATTCTCGTGGATCCGGAGTATTTTGAGCCTGGGTGGGGAGGAAACTGGAATCATTGGGCTAAAGGAGGCGGGACTTACATTGATTGGTTCGGTCAGCTCACCTTTTCATGGAAATGGGGTATGATCGGGATATTCAAAGACAGGCTCGATTGGGGGAATAATTATCATGGTGCTAACATTTTTACCAGCAAACCCCCTTCTTTCCCTTCAGTCCGTATTCACCTGTTTCCGGCAAAATGGATTGAATTCAATTACTTTCATGGATGGCTTTCATCGGGGGTAATTGACAGTAACCTCACCTTCCATGAACATAACGGGTTGAAAACCTATTATCAGGGAAAGTATATTGCCGCAAATCTACTGACTGTCACTCCCTGGAAATATCTTCATATTTCATTGGGAAATTCAATCATTTATGACGGAAACCTTCAACCGGCATACCTGATACCAATACTTTTCTTCAAGTCTGTTGACCATACACTGAGTGCAACAATCGACAATGAGAATTCCCAGATGTTCCTTGATATCAGTTCCTGCCAGATCAAGCATCTGCATCTCTTTTTAACACTATTCGTGGATGAGCTCAAGTTATCAAGGATAATGCATAAGGACCAACACAATTTTCTCAGTTGGAAAGGAGGGCTGAAGATCTTTGATCTCCCCGTTCAAAACCTGTCGGTTACCATCGAAGGTACCAGAACCTTACCCATCACCTATCAACATTATTTCCCAACGCTCACCTTTGAAACAAAAAACTATAATTTCGGAAACTACCTGAGAGACAATTCACAGGAAATATATTTCGAAATTTCCTTTAAACCAATTCAGCGCTTGAACCTTGAACTGGCATACAATTATGCCGAACATGGAGATAATTTTAAATATGGGCAGGTTACAGATCCAACTGTACTTCCTGTCTTCAAGAATATTTCCTGGAAAAAAAAGGAAGTTTCTTTCACCTCCGGATTTGATTTGCTTTCGAACCTCCACCTTTTTTTGACGGTTCAGTATCGTGAAACAACCGGAGAAACCCGCTTTATCCCACCTTTGTATTACGGGACTACCGCAACTATGTCTTTAGGATTCCTGGCGGGGTTCTGATCTCAACCACTTTCCTTCGTATCTATTTCCTTCATTGAAGGAGGATATCCAATTTTCTCCTGCCAGAACCACCATAAACCGAAAATCACCACATAAAACATCGGGCGGAGAATATAGTCATGGGTAAATTTTAGTATATCAGGTATCAGGGCACCTGTAATTGCCATGCTTGATACCCGTACAAGATTCGTCAGATAAATCAAAGCAATCCCAAGCGGGATGTACCAGAGCTTCCTTTTCCAGGAACCTGGAAAAAGGAGCATTAAAATGATAAACTGGATAATTGGTTTAAGCCCTGAACAGGAAGGATTTATTACTATCCCGCAATGATTATCCAGCCACAATACCGACCCGGGGGCAATTTTAACATTGATGTGAAGGATGTTTGTAATGATCCACAAACTCTGGGCAAAGATCCATTGGGCAACAACTTCATTTGCTTTTTCCATTATATCCCCTAAAGGAAAATAATTCAGCCTGTTTGCCCAAAATCGCCAGAATACATGAATCAGGATGGTAATCAGACAAAAAAGAGCCACTCCTCTCACCTGTCTCCATTTCCGGTCAATCAGAAAAGAAGTAATTTGTGGATATTTTGTGGAAAGGTAGTTTCTGTCCATCGTTTTTTGACAAATATAAAATAATTTGTACTAAAAAACATTGAAGAAAGCTATCAAATTTAACCTGAAGGGTATTTTTGTGATTCTACCGGATGGATTTCACCAAAAAAAACGATCTTGTTTTTAGGGTCGTTTTGTAGCCCGTAGCGGAATCCCTGCCTACCATCAGGCACGGACCGCTGTTATCAATTCTTAACGAAAAGATATGCTTTTTATTGATGGTATTGTAGCCCGTAGCGGAATCGAACCGCTGTTACCAGGATGAAAACCTGACGTCCTAACCCCTAGACGAACGGGCCGAACTATTGATTTCGGGCGGCAAATGTACAAATTTTGTTTTTATTTTCAAAAAAATTGTCATCTCCATTTTCATCAATTTCACTTTTATTACTTTTGTTAACCAAGTTTATCCGGATGATACAGAATATTAAACCCAAGGACATCTTCGAAGCGGTCATTTTAAAAGCAGGGATGAAACAGGATGTCTACAAGAATACTGTAAATGGTTTCAATGACTTTAAATCAGAAGTCAACCGATTGGCAATAACATTCCAAAACACTGCCAAACCCGGGAAATGGAATATCCCATTTGAATATAAGGACAGGGGACAGTTTGAATTTGAATTAAAGTTCGGTGGAGATGTATTGATTTTTTTCATGCATTCCAATGTATTTGAAATCCCCAGGGACCATGATGTCATGAAAACCTCTTACATCAAGGAGAATAAGACCCGATCCTATTGCGGAATAATATATATCTTCAATTTTTTGGCCGATTCATTCAAATACAGCCGTATTAATGATATCGGATATTTAATTGGCCGTGTTTTTATCAATCGTGAAAACCACTATTTCATAGAGGGGAAACGTGAAATAGGCTTACTTTATAACAACTTTGCAACGTCAAAGCTCACCAGGCAGTCAGTTCTTTCGATCATAACTTCTTCAATATCCTATACCCTTAATTTTGATCTGCTGACTCCTCCCTACGAAAACATGAAAGAAGTAACCGTTGAGGAAATGCAGACTACACTGGATAACATACTGATAAAGACGGGTAAAAGGCTGGGGTATAAATTTCAGGCCGACATTCTTGATGAGGCAACATAAAGAGAACAATGTGTTCAGTTTATTGATTTATTGTAAACCCATATCCTGAAAGAATTTCCCTGATGGACGCAAAGGTATTCTGAAGTATCTCCTGTATATCATAAACAGAAATCCATTTAACCATGAGGATATCTTCCTTATACTCCGGAACAAGTTCCTGATCATGTTTAGCAAACATCTCAAACCAAAACACAGGTTTCAGGATACGTTTTTCTTTCTGGTAATATATATGGTAGGTACACGGAAGTTCCTTCGTTATCATGACATTTCGGAGACCTGTTTCCTCTTTTACTTCCCGAATAGCTGCCTCCCGTTGTGATTCAATAACTTTACCCGGGTTCTTTCGTGCGGATATCTTACCCTTTGGTAAATCCCATTTACCTCGCCGGAAGATAAATAACCACTCCCCTCTTTCATTTTTTACTACCCCCCCTGCTGCTTCAATAATCTTAAAAAGTGATAAAAAGGCTGGCAATAATTCACTATGTTGATCTATTGATGGGGCATCGCTGCTATTATTTGCTGGGTGGATCATCCTGAGATCCGGGTTTTCCCATATATAAAGGTTCTTTGGCATCTTATCATTTTCAAATTCCTCAAATGCTATTCTGAGCTGTTCTGCAGATTGGAATTCAAAACAATTGCCCTGAACCTTTGGAATCTCAACAGGGTGGTCAACCAGACAAATCATCCGATCCTCCAGAAATGCTTTCAGTATCACACCTTTCAGTTGTAAAAAGTTATCAGGAAGTCGCATAAATAATTTCTTTTATTCTGACAATTGTTGATTTTTCATATAAAACGGGTAAATTTACTCCGAAATTCAATATCTCAAACCCATGATCTTCGATAAGCAAATTGCATTGGAAACAGCAGCGTTCCTGCTTCAGATTAAAGCTGTAAAATTAAGTCCGAAAGACTTGTTTACCTGGGCTTCCGGGATAAAATCACCGATTTACTGTGATAACCGGATAACCCTCTCCTATCCGAATATCCGGCGATTTATCAAGGATAATTTTACCAAAATCGTTGCTGACAAAATGGGCTCAGCGGAAATTATTGCCGGTGTTGCCACAGGTGGAATTGCACAAGGAGCATTGGTTGCACAGGAATTGAACTTACCCTTTGCATATGTCAGAACGAGTAAAAAAGATCACGGACTTACCAATCTTATTGAAGGCCGGATTGAACCGGGTCAACGTGTCGTGGTTGTAGAAGATCTGATTTCGACAGGAAAAAGCAGTCTTGAGGTAGTTAACGCTTTGAAAGAAGCAGGTTGCGTTGTTCTTGGTATGATTGCCATCTTTACATACAATTTACCGGTTGCAGAAAAAGGATTTGAGGCAGTAAATACTCCTTTTTACACATTAACAGACTATGATATTCTTATTGAGAAAGCACTCGAAATCAATTACATAAATTCAGACGATCTGAAAATACTGAATGACTTTAAAATCAGCCTTTCGGGAAAATAAGTCCTGATAAAAAAGAAGGCCATCCTGCAAAAGATGGCCTTCTTTTTTATCCGGTCATTCAAGTATTTATTTTTCTATGACAATCCGCTGGTTAACAGTGGAATTTCCAAAAGTGAGACGAACGATATATATACCTCTGCCAATACTTGACAGCGAAATTTCTTTTTCATTCTCACCTTTTAAAAGGCCAAACTGTTTCTCCATAACTATTTTACCTATGAAATCAATCAGTGTGAATTGAACTGATCTGGATTCCCTGGAATCAAGTTTGATAAAAATCCTGTTCGTTGCCGGATTTGGATACATGGTTATGGATGTGATACCATTCTCCTCAATTCCAATTGTGTTCAGCGTAGTAAATGACCATACTGCACTCCATGCACTGGTATCAGCTGCTCCCCCGGTGCCTGCAAACTCACGCATCCTCCAATAGTATGTTTTGAGTGGTAATAATTTCTTCAACACCTGGTATTTAACCTCAGTTGATGTTGGTTTTACTGAAACAATTGGATTGGTGAAGGCAGTGGTAGAGTCTAATTGTAATTGATATTGTTCAATCCCCGTTTGTTTATTCCATTCCAGCAACGGTTTTAAATCTACATTTGTAGCTTCGTTTGCGGGTGACTTAAGAATGACTGAATTGTAAGTAGTGAAGTTAAAAGGAATACTCCAGTTTGATGTGTCTGAAATGTGTCTTGCACTCACTTTCCAGTAATATTTTGTACCAAATCCCAGATAGGCAGCGGGAATACCCATTGTGTCAATTTCAGAAGCAAAAACGAGATCAGTGAAGCCTATATCCCTGGCAATCTGATAACGGTAAGCCAGGATACCTGTAATCTTGGTCCATTGCAAAATGACATCAAGGGTTTGATTAACAGCATTATTAATAGGTGTTGACAGGGTTGGAGCCGCAAGCACCCTGAAGTTCCAGGGTGTACCGGCTGTAGTCGTAATAATAATGGTACCACCTTTACCCACAGCAGTTCCCGTATTTACATTGATAAAACTGATTGAGTTCAGGTCATTTGAAACACCCGATACAAGCGGGAACCAGTAAAGACCCCCGTTGATCGTTTTTAACAAGGTACCATTTGCTCCTGCAATATATCCGTTTTTGGAATCAGGCAGATATACTGCCATAAGATCATTTGTAGTGCCCGACGGAATTGTTGTCCAGGTAGTACCCCCATTTGTCGTTCTCAGGATCGTTCCTGTTTTTCCAACAGCAATCCCATAAGTGAGGGAATTGAAATAAACACACGTAAGGTCCTTTGTTGTACCACTGGTTTGTGCTTGCCAGTTTGATGCAGTATCAGAAGTTGTAAGGATGGTCCCTGCAACACCAACAGTGAATCCTGTGGCTGGTTTTGGAAAATGGATGGAGAGCAGTGCATTGGTCGTTCCTGAAGTTTTTGCTGTCCAGGTTGTATCGGCATTAACAGTTTTAAGGATTATTCCATTATCTCCTACCGCAACACCAACATTTGCAGAGATAACATAAACTGAGTGCAGATTCTGGGTAACTCCGCTTGTCAATGTGGACCAGGCTGAACCTTTACCCTTGAGAATCGTACCTGCATCTCCGACTGCAAGACCTAATGAGGTATTGAAAAAATGAAGACCATTGAGATTGTTGGTAGTCCCGCTTGTTTGACTTGCCCAGGTTGTTCCACTGTTTGTAGTTTTCAGAATTGTGCCTGATTTGCCAATGGCATAACCGGTATTGGCATCAATCATTTGATTTTTATTCAAATCGTTCGCTGTTAAACTTTTCTGTTTCACCCAAACATAAGGAAACCCGGATGAACCGGTTGAATGCCTGGCTTTAACCCGCCAATAATAACTCGTACCAAAACGAAGATTCTGGTTGGTAAATGAAAATGTACTGCTGTTTACACTCCCACTCACGAGTAAAGGACTTGTGAACATCGTGGTCGTATCAATCTGGTAATCGTAGTTTGTAACTCCTGTAATCGCTACATTGGAAATGGTAGAGTTCCAGGTAATTGTGGCATTTGGATTTTGTGCAGTATCATTTAATGCGGGTTTATTGAATTCAAGTGAATTGAAAACAGTAAACGACCTTACCGGCGACCAGTAAGAAGTGTCTCCGTTATCAATTGCCCGCACTTTCCAATAATACATAACCCCAAACATCAGGTTCCGGGTTTTATAACCGGCCAATAATGTCTGAATGGTATCAACTTTCAAGGTGGAGGAAAAAGTTGAAGACGTATCCAAAACAACTTCATATTGAAGATTTAAACTTCCCGTTATTGCATACCAGGAGAGAGAAACATTTGGCATCTGGTTTATTGCACCATTATCAGGCGCTTTAGGGATAGGTGTATAAACCCTTTGCTGAGCCATGATGCTATATACAGCGATCAACAGGAAGAACGTAATAAAGTATTTTTTCATATTATGCAGTTTTATGATAACTCTTCGATTGTTCTCTATTCATTAATAATTCTTGAAAACTTTATTTTATTTTAACCACCTTGCCAAGGCTGTTATTGATACGGATGATATAGGTTCCATCCGGCAATGTTCCCAGGTTCAGTTTTAGGCTATGGTCTCCTGCCTGCTGATTGCCGAAAGATATAGTTTGAAGCAGGTTTCCGGTAAGGTCAAACACGTTTGCTGTTACATTCGCAGGTTTTTCCACTGTATAGGAAACTGTTATCATATTCCTTGCAGGATTTGGTTGTATTTGAATTTCTCCGCTTGTAGCATTAACAACTGGTCCCGGATCAATTCCAAGTGGTGAATAATAAGTTGTATCCATGAAAAATCCACGGCCATAAGTCGATAGATAAATAACCCCATAATTTTCAATTGGATAATAATTAATGGTTTGCTGCTTTATCTGGGTGACCGGTACATTGCCAATCCCTGTGTTGGTTGCCGTCCAAACAGGATCTGTAGCAGAAATATCGTCAGTTGAGTAAACACCAAAATCAGTTCCTAAAAGGACCCTGTTATGATTATTAACTTCAATCAATCCTGAATAGACCGGCATGAATGGTAAATTGCCTTGTACCGGACGGAATGTCGGTAGTGAATCGAGGGCATTTTCTGTTATGTAGACATAATTGTCATTACCATAGTTACCAAGTGTTACCAACATTAGATTATCATTGTCGGGGGAGATCTTTACTGAAGTTATATAACGGTTCAGCAGGAATGGAAATACGGTTCCATCAAATGCTTCTGTTGCCACAATACAGGTCGGATTGTTAACATCAGCCGTTGCAGAATCATGTGCAAGGGCAAGATTGGATACCCGGTAAAGATTTCCGTTTCCTGCCCCAACCCACATATAATTTCCATCTTTTGAAACATCTATACAAGTTATTGCATCATTTCCACCATGGGTAGTACTTGCCACCTTAAACCACTTTGGATCAACAGAAAACCTGAGAGCATCCTTTGTCATAAAAATTCCTTCCTTGGAATCAGAACCTCCGAATCCTCCAAAAATATAGAACCTCGACTGAACAATGTCCTTGACCATAATGCTGTCTCCCAATGGAATTGAGTCAGGAGTAATATATGTAAATGGAAATTTTGAATTCTTGCTTTCAATAATAATTGTAGAATTTGCAGAAACAGCATGGTCGCGGGCATAAAATTTTACAGAATCCCGGCTCGTTTCGAAGTTAAAGTTTTCATATAGATAAATCGGTATATACGGTACCTTCATCGTAGCAATTGAATCGGCTCCTGAACCAAGAAATGTAGGAGAAACCGTGACTCCAAGGTTTTCACTACGATAGAATGGAGGATTCTCAGGCGTTTTGGAAAAAATAATTATGGCAGGATCGATCATTGACCAGGCACAATTGCCACCTGTACCATTATAAACCTGGGTCCCGTTCATCGGTTCATTGACCTGGTAAGGGCCTATGATCTGTGTTCCTATGCTCATCCCACCACCCATCACGTAATTTTTCAATCTTCCAATGGCAATTGAATTGAACTGAGAAGTATTGTAATTTTTTATAACTGTCTGAAAATAAATAACATCAGGCAGAACGTGGCCAATGGTTATACCACCATCGGACGCGATGGCAAATTCAGTAGGGTCATTTGGATTGAACAGATAATTATGATGATTATACGGAACATACATTGGAAATAATGGTGAGAAAAAGCCAAATGATACTTGTTCCCAGCTATAATTTCCAGATTCAGCATATTTCTTTCCATGCCACATATTTTCACCTCCTACTAAAAGTTCATCGGGGTTATTGGGAAATACAACCAGGGTATTGGTGTAGCAACCATTGGAGAAAAATGGTTCAAACGTGGAATTAGCAGGGAAAATGATAGTCCAGGTTAAGCCCTTATCGCCAGATTTGTAAACATTTAATAATTTTTTATCACCATTCAGAACAGTGGCATACATCACATTGGCATCGGAAGGAGCAATGGCAAATTCAATCCCTCCGACCAGAGCAGGGGCAGGAAGAGTTGTGTCTGTTCCGGTTGATATATTGACCAGGTTATTCAGGTCACCGGCAACAGCAAGATATGCTGTGTTATCTACAACGGCAAGAATCGATCCCTCTGGTCCAATTTCAACTTCAGTTGCATTGCCGGTCAGAATGGTTGTCCAGTCATCTCCGTTATCGGAATATTTTAATCCGGTATTAGTGGCTGCAAAAATTCGTGAATTCAGTTTGTTTATGGCAAGTTTGGTGATGTAAGCCCAATCTGAAGTAACGTCATTGAAAACCGGTTGAGTACTGGTTATTGACTGAAAATTTTCACCATCGGTTGAACGATACAACCCGGTACCGATATTCTGATTATTTCCGCAATAAGTTTCTCCGGTACCCGCATAAATAGTCCCATTGGCAGTCTGAACCAGTGAGGTAACCCGTAATACTTCATTACTCTGGGTATTTTGTTGGTGCCAGGTAAGTCCATTATTTGTTGATTTCCAAATACCTCCGGTTACAGCACCCGCATATATTGCTCCGGAAGCATTCTTATTGTCATACAATATTGCACGCGTTCTCCCTGCAGCATTGTTTGGCCCGATCTCGATCCAGTTCAGATTCAGGCCGGAAGTACTTTTAGTGCTGTTCAAATGCTGAATCTGTTCTTTCGCTTTTAAAATATCCCTGGGATCAAGCTTGCCGCTAAGCTGATTACATTTCATTCTGTATAATTGATCATCGGAAGGATTGGCAGGGTTGTTGAGAACCCCGGAATTCCCGGCCAATGCTGACCATGATGAGAAAAGAAATGCAAAACCAACAGATAGTGTAAGTAAGCCAAATGGTAAAAATCTATTTTTCATACTGTTTGATTTAATAATTAACTCCTTTTACGATATGCAAACGCAGGAAAATCAAGATAAATAAATTTAAATACGGATTACAATTAATCCAACAAATATAAAGGAAAATCTTAATTCTGCAAAAAAAAACAGAAATTTAGATTCGCTCCAATGTGGATAGAGGAAGCCAGCCAACACTACCATTCGCAATCCTTATTTCGTACCAGATACCGATCTGGTCGATCAACTGCACTTTGGTTCCTTCATGAAGGACAAACAGGTCAATGCTTTTATCGTCGGGAGAGCTTTTAATTGTTACGGTAGGAGTAAAAATGATCGCCTCATCCTGACTTTGGATTACCTGATAATTTTGGTAAGCAAACAGAAAAGAAAAAAATGACAATACAAAAAGAGTAATCCCTAACCAGAATCCTGTCTTTCTGATAAACAAAACTCTTGAAATAAAATAGAAAGCAGCACACACGAGCGACAAAATGAAAATCCCTACACCAACCTTTGCCCAAACATCTGCTGAGCATTGGGTGACTAGTGAATGGTACCATCGTTTATAGAACAATTCCGGAATTGGCTCAATTTTGTCGGCAATTTTTCCATTTGCAACTTTCAGATTGAAAGTGTAATCAGGATTCCCTGGATCATGCTTTATTGCTTTTTCATAATAGAGTATGGCTGAAGTAAAATCATTCATCTTATAGCTGGTGTTGCCGATATTATAATATAGATCGGCTGATTCATACCCGCTCTTCAGCACCTGTTTATATAAGTCAAGTGCATTGTTGTATAATCCATCCGCGTAAGCTTTATTTGCCTGAGAAATAATAGCCTGATTATCAATAGCAAAAATAAATGTACAAAAAAACAACAATCCGGATATCAATACCACTCTTTTCATATTTCCATTTTCATTTCATAGAAGGCAAATTTATTCCACAGGCTATTAAAGGATCTCCAATCTTGTTATCTTCCTGGAAATTTTGAAAATTACCTGAGTTCTCTTTCACTTTTAGTAATTACATCCAATGCTTCATTATAAATTTTATCCATGATGATGGATTTTTCTCCAGGAGCAAACCTGGCAAACTCAGTATTATTAAGCGTTTCAATGAATTGCCTGGTAATTTCTTCATTGACATTCCTGGATGACAACGCCTGGGACACAGAATCCATGGACAGTTCAGAAAGCGGAATACTGAATTTATCACTCAGATAGCCCCAAACAGCCTGTGAAATTTCCTCGTAGAACTCCTGTTCCCTGTTTGCTTTAAGTGAATTTTGCGCTTTTTTTAACCGTTTCCTGGCAACCTTTGTGGCCTTCCTGTTTTTCATAAGCAGCAAATCACTCCGTTTTTCAGTTTGCTTCCTCCAGATGATGATCAGCGTCATAAACAGCAACACCGGAATCAGCAATGACAGGTAGAAAACCAGAGAGCCAAAATAATAAACACCGATTTTAGTCAACCGGATCGATTGATTTTTAATAAAACGGATATCACTGCCAATGTATTTAATTTCCTCCTTCCCTTGCCCGGAATAAGTGACAGTTTGGGATTCTCCGGTTCCTTTTTCAACGTCAAAGACATATTCCGGACTGGTAAGGGTTATATACTTTTTCCTGTTCAGATCAAAATAGGAGAAACTGATCGGTTTGATCTTAAATTTCCCTGGTTTTCTGGGCACAACAAGGTATTCAAAAGTCTGGCTCCCGGTTATACCAGATGAAGTGGTTTTAATATCGCTTGAGACCTTAGGATCATATGCATCAAAATCCGGAGGGAAACCAACATTCATCTTATCGACAAGTTGGATATTGCCTTCCCCTGAAACCACGCATTTCAGGTTGATGGGGTCATTGGTCTTGAGATGGGTTTTATCCACTTCTGTTCTAAAAGTAAAACTTCCAACGGCTCCGCTGAAATCTGCCGGTTTATCATTGCCTGGTAAAGGCCGGACATTGATTACCACCGGGTTTGATTTAAGGTTTTTCTCAACCGATGCAACTGAATTGTTGAAAAAAGGATCGTTGAAAAAGTCATCAAAGAAAGGATCACCTGATCGCTGTCGTGATTGCTTTTTAAGCTGGGCAATACATTCAACCTCAAGTGGATCAATAACAAGTCTGCCACTCTTAAGCGGGAAAAGGACGATCTTGCGGATATCGGCAACTACATATGGTTGTCCGTCAATTGTTTGATTATACTGATTGAATTTCTCGTTTTCCTTGGAAAGGTTCTGAGACCAAAATCCGGGGAAAGAGGAGATTTTGTTAATGGTAATCTGCTGGATAGGAACTTTTGTGAATAGTTTATAGGTTACTATTATTCCTTCTCCCTGAATTGGATTGGCCTCGCTGACCAATGCTTTCAGATATACATCATTTGAACCCATCTGGACAGCGCCTCCCTGATTCTGTGAAGAACCTCCACCGGTATTGTTTCTTTGGGGAGATGAAGGATTTTGCCCGTAAGTCGATCCTTTAACGACTTTAATGCTAATTGGATTCGAATGAAATACTTTGTTATTCACAGAAATGGCAGCAGCAGGAATGGTAAAACTACCCTCCTTAACTGCCTGAAGAATAAATGTATATGAATTAGAAACCGTCATGGAGGTGCGCCCGTTGATCATTCGGATGTTAGAGGAAGTAGAGGAATTGGGACCGGAAATAATACTAAAATTACTCAGATTAGGCCCTTTGAAATTTAAACCCTGTGCATTGACAGAATAAATTAAGCTAAAGCTCTCCCCTATTGCAACCTCTTGTTTTGCAGAGCCGGTAAATTCGATATCCTGTGCGATTACCGCTCTGATTGACAGATAGATCAATGCAACAATGATGTTAACAATTTTCCACGACATACGATCAGTTCCTATTATTTCTTTCCAGTGTCATACGACCTTGTTTATATTATCATTATTCCCTTCATTCATGCTTCTATAGTCCGTGAAGGCATATTTATTACCAGTCTTTCTCTATTACAATCTGGCTGGAGGTGTGTTTTTCCTTATTCAGCTTGGCAAGTGTCTTCTTCTCATTATTTTTCAGGGCTTCCAGCATCCTGTCAGCATCTTCTTTACTGATTTTCTTATTCTGGTCCTGCTGATTTTTATTCTGGGCCTGCTCCTTGTTTTGCTGCTCCTTGTTCTGATCTTTTTTATCTTTCTTATCCTGATTATCCTGATTTTTTTTATTTTTCTCGTTCTGTTGCTGCTGTTCCTTCTGTTTCCTTAACATCTGCCGCGCATATTCGAGATTATACTTAGTATCCTTATCAGAGGGATTCTTCAATAAAGAATTTTCATAAGCTTCAACACTTTTTTCATATTGTTTTGATTCAAGAAATGTGTTGCCCAGATTATGCAGTGCATTGGACTGAATCTTTTTATCCGGATTTGATTCTGCCAGTGAACCAAAAATACGGGAGGATTCATCCCAGTTTTGCTGTTTATATAATGATGTGCCCAGGTTAAACTGACCTTTATATGAATCCTTTTTCAATTCAATCGCTTTTCTATAATCCAATTCTGCTTCCTTATATTTACCCTGGTCATACTTTTGATTACCCTGCCGCAGCAGGTGATATTCTTTCTGGGCAACAGAGGATGAAGTGAAAACCATCAAAATTGAGCATGTCATGATTGTGAAATGGAATCTGAACGTGCGCTGAAGGAACTGAAGAAACCTGTATTCTGCCGTCATTAATTTATTTATTATAATTACATATATCAATCAGATAATTTCTTTTTCAAATGGCTTGAACTTACTAAACCATTGATTTTTGCGATCATACACAAACAGTTCAAAGATAAGAAAAATAAGGCTGAACGCAATAAAGTACTGAAAACGATCTTCGTAATCAGAAAATTGCTTGGTCTCAATCTCCACTTTCTGGATTTTATTAATATCATCAAATATCTTTTCAAGCCCTGTAGATGAATTATTTGCCCTTACGTATATGCCTTTTCCGACGGAAGCAATTTGTTGCAGGATAGTTTCATCCAGTTTACTTATTATTGTAGTACCATCCCTGTCTTTTTTAAACCCCGTTTGGACATCACCATTGTACACGGGTATCGGTGCGCCTTCCGGAAGTCCCATTCCAATGGTGTATGTTACAATTCCGGTTTTGCCGGAAGCTTCAACCTGTTCCAGAACTCCACCCTGGTGATCTTCTCCATCGGTAATGATCACGATGGCTTTACTCCGGTTACTCTGGCCAAAAGTCCCCATAGCTTTTTCAATTGCGTCGGAGATTGCGGTTCCCTGAACCGGGACACTGTTGGTATTGACAGTTGCGAGCATCAATTTGGCAGCCGTATAATCGCTGGTAATGGGGAGTTGGATATATGCTTTCCCTGCAAAGAGGATCATTCCGATGCGGTCTCCTTCCAAACGGTCGATCAACCTGGAAATATCCTGTTTTGCTCTCTCCAGTCTGCTGGGTTTAATATCCATGGCAAGCATACTATTTGAAACATCAAGGGCAAATACCAGGTCTATTCCTTTACGATGTACTTTTTCCAGTTTGGATCCTGTTTGAGGTTCAGCCATGGCAATGACGATGAAAGCATATGCAATCATCAGAAGGATGAACTTGAACACCGGCTTTCCTGTCGAATAATCAGGCATCAGCTGTTGGAAAACCGTTCGTTCTCCAAAAGCTGCAAGTTTCCTTTTTCTCCAGATGAGAAACAAAACCAGCATCGTTACCAGAACCGGAATGAGCAGCAAAAGGTAGAAATAATATATATGTGCAAACCTGAACATGAAGTGAGATCAAATTGTCAATAAATGAATGATTAAAATCGTTTTATGGTATATTTCTGAAAACCGTATTCCGCAAAATTATTTCAATAGAGATCAGAAACATCGCTATTATACAAAGTATCAGATACTCCTCCTTCTTTCGTTTGAAAACAGTGACATCGATTTTGGATTTTTCCATCTTATCGATTTTCTGATAAATTTCCCGTAATGTAGCATTGTTTGTTGCCCTGAAATAAAGGCCATCCGTTAATCCGGCTACCTGTTTCAACAGGGGTTCATCAATTTTCACCGGGATACTTTGATATTGTATCCCAAACGGAGTCTGAACAGGATAAGGAGCCATTCCATTTGTCCCGACGCCCACCGTATAAATACGAATTCCATATAGTTTGGCGATTTCTGCTGCAGACACCGGATCGAGCGAACCCATATTACTCTCCCCATCCGTCAACAGTATGATCACTTTACTCACGGCCTTACTGCCGCGCAAATGGTTGACTGCCGTCGCCAATCCGTCGCCGATGGCAGTTCCATCCTGGATCATTCCCATCCTGACATCTTTAAAAAGGTTTTTCAGAACGGCATGGTCTGTTGTCAATGGACATTGTGTAAAGGCTTCGGCACTGAAAACTACCAGCCCTATCCGGTCGTTGGGTCGCCCGTTAATAAAGTCGATGGCCACATTCTTGGCTGCTTCGATCCGGTTGGGTTTGAAATCTTCCGAAAGCATACTACCTGAAATATCCACTGTAAGCATAATGTCAATTCCCTCAACTGAAACATCCTGCCTGCTCATACTGGACTGAGGACGTGCAAGAACAATGACCAGCAGCAGAATTGCCAGCATCCTTACTACATATAATCCATGGTAAAGAATTAACCGGATACTTCTTCCACTTCCTTCGAATCCTTCAACAGTTGAAAATAAAATAGTGGCATTATTCTTTTTCAACCTGAAAAAGTACCATGTTACCAATAGCGGTATGATCAGCAACAGGTACAGATAATTTGGTTGAGCAAATGTGATTCCCTTAAACATATTATATTTTTTCAGTCACCTGTTCCGGTTTTTCGGCCAGTTCAGGTTGCAGTAAAGGTTGCATAATTGTTTCATGCACGAAGGCAACGGCGTCATCCAGACTTCCTTCGTGCTCAGAAGGCAATGGTAATGCTTTGGCGAATTTTACAAGATCTGCAAGTATAAACATCTGATTCAACTTTCCTTTGGATGATTTCTGAATTTCAT
Source organism: Bacteroidota bacterium (assembly GCA_026391355.1). Classification (GTDB taxonomy): domain Bacteria; phylum Bacteroidota; class Bacteroidia; order Bacteroidales; family FEN-979; genus CAIYUC01. The sequence goes on from JAPLDH010000033.1 coordinate 61,773, forward strand.
GATGCTGGTTGATCAAATCCAAAATCTCATCGCTGGTCATTTCCATTGCCATGATTTCAAAACGGTCGTGAATATAGATCCTTATAATTTCCGTCAATTCGGTATAGTAATCTTTAATCTTACCGGCCTGCCAAAGTTTTTTGATCCTCAGTTTTTCAAGTTCTGCCAGGGCTACTTCATGTGGTAACAGCCGGATTTTGGGCCTGATCTGGAAAATTGGTTCCGATTTACGTCGTTTCTTAATGTAGAATACAATGAACCAGATGATAAGTATGGCAATGATGCCTGCCAATATATATGGCAATAACTCCCGGAAAGAGATCGGAACTTTAATGGGGCCCTTTATTGGTTTGAATGCCTGAGTTGTATCGACCCGAATCGTATGTACATTCAGGAAAAAGCCCTCCGTTTGCATGGGGATTTTTGTTGTATCCGGAAGGTTCTGCACATAAAACCTTACAGGTGGAAAACTGTAATATCCTGAATCGAAGGTGGTAAGAAGATAACTTCTGTTGAGACTTGTGATCTTTTTGTCAGGTGAATAAACAGTATCGGTTTTCGTTCGGTTAAGAATACGGATATGCCCCATAATCGTATCACCAATGACTGGCCATATTACGGCTGATTTTGCCGGAACGGTGATGGCCAGATGCATCTTTACCTGATCTCCGATAAGCATTGCATTGGTATCCAATTTAACGGAGGCCTTCATTTCCTGTCCCAGGCAAATCTGAGAAAGGAGCGTCAAAACTATAAAAAAGACAATAACAATTTTTTTCATCGGGTCCGGTTACCTTCTTGCTTCCCTTCGTTTAAAAAGATTTATCAAGGGTTTTACATAATCCTGATCAGTCCTGATCTTTACAAAATCGACTCCACTGCGGATAAATACATCCGTCAGATATTTATTATGATTATTGTACCAATTCTGATACCCAAGCCTGATCTTCCGGCTGGTCGTGTCAATCCATTGTGTGCGTCCGGTTTCCGCATTTTTTACTTGAATCAGGCCCACATTGGGGATCTCTGTTTCACGGGGGTCATAGATTTCCACTGCGATAAGATCATGCTTTTTGTTTGCAATTTTAATTGCATCCTCAAATCCCTTATCAAGGAAATCAGAAAGGATAAAAGTGGTACACCTCTTTTTAATGACATTGGTTAGATACCTGAGTACCTCTGATATTTTAGTTTCCTTGTTATCTGGCTTAAAATCAATTAGTTCTCTAATAATGCGGAGAATATGGGAAGTCCCCTTTTTGGGAGGGATGAACTTCTCAATTTTATTACTGAAGAAGATAACCCCCACTTTATCATTGTTTTGAATAGCGCTAAAAGCCAAAACGGCTGCAATTTCAGTGATCATCTCTTCTTTGAGTGCTTTAACAGTACCGAAATGGTTGGATCCGCTCACATCGATCAGGAGCATGACTGTTAATTCCCGCTCTTCATCGAAAACTTTGATGTATGGATGATTGAACCTTGCCGTTACATTCCAGTCGATGTTCCTGATATCATCTCCAAACTGATACTCCCTTACCTCACTGAAAGCCATGCCTCTACCTTTGAAAACACTGTGGTATTGCCCTGAAAAAATGTGATGGGACAAACCACGGCTTTTAATCTCAATCTTCCTGACTTTCTTAAGCAGATCAGCAGTTTCCATTTTAATATACATTAAGGAACAGGAGGTTTTTTTTTATTTTATTTCTTCCTGTTAATTTAACTCACCCGTGCACCAGTTCACCACCTCACCAGCTAACATTATGGTACTTCGACTGTATTCAGAATTTCGTTGATGATGTCTTCTGTAGTAATATTTTCGGCTTCTGCTTCATATGTCAATCCGATGCGGTGGCGAAGCACGTCATTGGCAACAGCCCGGATATCCTCGGGAATAACATATCCCCTGCGTTTGATAAAAGCGAACGCTTTTGCAGCCAATGCCAGGTTAATGCTTGCCCTTGGAGACCCGCCGTAGAAGATCAACCCTTCGAATTTCTTTAATTTATATTCAGCCGGGAACCGTGAAGCAAAAACGATATCTGTAATATAATTCTCGATTTTTTCATCCAGGTAAACTTCCCTGACCACACTTCTGGCTCTCACTATATCGTCAGTGTTTATGACCGGATGGGTATCAACCGGGTCATTTGAGATATTCTGACGAATGATGAGTTTTTCCTCCTTTTTATCGGGATACCCGATTACAACCTTCAGCATAAAACGATCCACCTGAGCTTCGGGAAGTGGATAGGTTCCTTCCTGTTCGATGGGATTCTCGGTAGCAAGTACCAGGAATGGTTCCGGCAACTTGTACGTTTGATCTCCTATTGTAACCTGCCTTTCCTGCATAGCCTCAAGCAGTGCACTTTGAACTTTGGCAGGTGAGCGGTTAATTTCATCAGCCAGCACAAAGTTGGCAAAAATGGGGCCTTTCCGTACCATGAATTCTTCTTTCTTCTGGCTGTAGATAAGCGTTCCAATGAGGTCAGCAGGGAGCAGATCAGGTGTAAACTGTATACGGCTGAACTTTGCTTCAATGGCATGTGCCAGCGATTTGATGGCAAGGGTCTTTGCCAGGCCAGGGACTCCTTCCAGCAGAATATGACCGTTGGATAACAACCCGATGAGGAGCCGTTCGACCATATGTTTCTGCCCGATAATGACTTTCTGCATCTCCATCGTCACTATATCCACAAAAGCACTTTCTTTCTGAATACGTTCATTCAATGCTTTGATATCCGTTTCTATCATTTTTCTTGATTTTTAAGCGTGCAAATTTATAGAATTGTAAAAAAGGCAAAAAAATTTTTGCTGTTAATATTTGTTAATCCATTCGTTAAAAAAAAGTTAATGCTTTCAATGAAATTTCTCTATTCATGGTGATAGGATTCGTTTTTCAGAATGGTAAGCGCCCGATAAATTTGTTCCGCAAAAAAAAGTCTGACCATCTGATGAGAGAAGGTTAGTTTTGATACGGAAAATATAAAATTTGCCCTCTTTTTAATTGCTTCATCAACTCCAAAAGGACCCCCGATCAGGAATACCAAGGTTTTTAAACCTGCATTGAACTTATTTCCAAGAAAATTTGCAAATTCAACGGAGCTCATTTCTGTTCCTCTTTCATCCAGCAAAACTACGAAATCTGACGAACTGATAAACGTTATCAGTTTTTCTGCTTCTTTTGTCTTGACCATTGCAGGAGACATCTGTGAAGTCTTTTTAATGGCAGGTACCAGGATACTCTCAAATGAAACATAATGTTTGATACGGGTTTCATACTCTGCAATACCTTCTTTGAGGTATTCTTCTTCAGTTTTCCCGATAGCAACCTGTTTTATTTTCATCCCTGAAAATTTAATTGGAACTCTTTTTGTAAGTTTGCATTAAAGCATAATTACGGATTTTTTAAAAAAATCGTATATGAGGATTCATTTTATGGTACTTTTTTTTCTGATTCCATCCCTGTTCTCTATACCACTTACAGGTAAGGCTGATGGTCCTGATGAAATCAATAAACTGATTATCAAAGCTATCCAATTTGGAAATGCAGGGGAATTGTCCAAATTCTTTAATGTGATGATCGATTGCAGCATCATGGGCACTGAGGATACGTACAGCAAAACACAGGGAGCCCGTATCATTCAATCCTTTTTTGATAAATATCCTGTAAAATCGCTAAAAATCAACAAGCAGGGAACTTCAACCGATGGTTCACGCTTTTTTATTGGCGAATTATGTGCAGGGGATAAAAAATTCCGTTTATATTATCTGCTGAAAAAAAATTCCGGTAATTACCTCATAGAGCAATTCCAGATAAAGGAAGAACATGATTGAGTTTTTATCCATGAACCTTGATGGTATCATTGAGACAGCAATAAGAGAAGATATCGGCGACGGAGATCATACTTCTCTCGCGATTTTTTCGCCTGATATTAAGGGGAAAGCCAGGTTATTAATAAAGGAAAGAGGGATCCTGGCCGGGATTCCGGTTGCCCTGAAGGTATTCGAGAAGCTTGATCCATCTTTAATGATTGAATTATATAAAAAAGATGGTGATGAGATTTTCTCCGGAGATATTGCTTTTGAAGTGAAGGGTAGTATTTTATCAATTTTGGCTGCAGAACGACTTGTACTCAATTTTTTGCAGCGTTTGAGCGGAATTGCTACCCTCACCCATGAGATCGTGAGCCAGATCGCAGGTTGGAAAACTAAAATTCTGGATACGAGAAAGACTACTCCTACTTTGCGTGAACTGGAGAAGTATGCTGTAAGGGTAGGTGGAGGATTTAATCACCGCATGGGTTTGTATGATATGATCATGATCAAGGATAACCATGTTGATTTTGCAAGAGGTGTAGTAAATGCTATAGAATCCGTTCATAAATACCTGCAAGCCAGTGACAAGGAATTAAAGATTGAGATTGAGGTCAGGAACTTTGAAGAGTTGCTTGCGGTAATCGCCCATGGAAAGGTCGACAGGATCATGCTTGATAATTTCTCAGTGGAGGATGTTTCTTCTGCCGTAAAATTGGTGCGGGGCAGGTTTGAAACTGAAGCATCGGGCGGGATCAGGATTAACAATGTAAGAGAGTATGCTGAAACCGGTATCGATTATATCTCGATCGGCGCATTCACCCATAACTTCAGAAGTCTTGATATGAGCCTGAAAGCAATAAGGAAACCGCTGTGGGATGATGATGATTAACGCTGGACTGCAGGGAAGGTGAAGATATTGAGAATAATATTGCAATTGAAACTGGTTTCCTGGACGATCAGGCAATCAAAAAAAATTGTATTGCCAGGATTTGATGGTCTTCCATTATATAATGTGGCCCGGTTTTTTATAAAAGGACTTTATGAAGGAGATCTCACATCACGTGCATCGTCAATCTCTTTTAATTTTTTCCTGGCCATTTTCCCGTCCTTGCTTTTCTTTTTTACGATCATTCCCTTCATCCCTATTGAACATTTCCAACAGACTTTGCTGGATTCAATCCATGATTTTGTACCCCACACCACCTATGAAACAATCAAGGAAACAGTAGAAGACATTGTTACACGACCAAGGGCAGGTTTGTTATCAATAGGATTCATTCTCACCCTTTATTTTTCGACCAACGGGATTAACAGCCTGATGGAGGGCTTTAACAGTACATTCCACACGATTGAAACACGATCCTGGATCCGTCAACGACTGATCTCCATCCTGCTTGTACTTATCATGACTTTTCTGCTGATTATTGCAATCGGTCTGATGACCTTCGGAACATCACTCCTGTCACTGATATTATCCGACAAGATCATCAACAGTATGGTTTACTTTGTGTTTATCGCACTTTCCAAATGGCTGACCATTATTGCCACCCTCTTTTTCATGATATCTTTTGTTTACTATCTGGCGCCAGCCAAACGACGTAATTTCCGTTTCATTTCTGCAGGCTCCTCACTTGCCACCATTTTGGTCATTGGTACAACACTGGTAATTAACTACTATGTAGATAATTTCTCCCAGTATAATGTCCTTTATGGATCCATCGGCACATTACTGATCATCCTTCTGTGGATTTACTTCAATGCCTTCAGTTTACTGATCGGATTCGAGTTAAATGCCAGCATCTTTAATGCGAAAAAAGGAAGGAAAGGCGGGTAGGAGGAGTCGATTATCCTATTTTATCCCTTTCACTAAAATTTGGTATTATACGTAGATACTTACTCCCCAAAAACTTCTCAATCAGGTCAGGTAATTCTTTCCGGAATGTAAAAATAAGGGCGGCATAGATGATGACCAGCTGCAGTGCGTAAATTATGATCATGTAACGATCCCGGAAAAAATAGTAGCAAAGAATTACCATTGCCACATAGAACATGGGAAGGCAGATCTGTTTGAAGTAATTGAACCGGAAGGTAAAAACTTTTCTTGCTGCAAAATAGAGAAAAAGCGCCTGTAACGGCCGGGATAAAAGGTTTCCCCATACGGCACCAATCAGTCCGAATTCCTTTATGCCTATAATACTCACACTTACCTGTATGACTGCCGAACCCAAAAGGGCAATGGGCAGGGATGCAGTTTTCTTGAAAAAATAGAGGGGGGTCAGGTACATCAGATAAAGGCTGCGTGCGAGGAATCCCAGGCCAAGCAAACTGACATATTGGAACCCGGTATAATAAGCAGGCTTTTTTACAATCAGGGGCACAATCAGAGGAATGATCACGACGATGAATGGAACCATCAAAAGTGTGACAAAGGTGAAACCATTGTAATAACGGTTCATTTCAGTAGTGTTTTCTGTGATCTTCTGCTCCTTTAGGATATTGAAGACTTTTGGTGTAATTGCGCTCGACAGGCCGTTAAAAATAAAATCCAGTATGAGGGTGCATTTCACGATGAAGTCGTAGATCCCGACATCCGAAGTATGCATGAATTTCGAGATGATAAAGCGGTCGGCATACGAGAGAACCCAGGTAATCAGAAAAAAAGCCAGGACTGGTAAACAGAATGAAAACAAACCCCGTAACAGGGAAAAATTCAGCGAGATCTCAAATTCGGATTTGAAAAAGCAGATGGAGACCAGGAAAATTACTGCGCTGGAAAGAAATCTGCCCCAGATAGGTCCCACCAGTGAATTAGGAAAGTAGTATAATCCGGCAAGTGACAAACAAATTGTCAACACGAAGGTGATGATATTTGACCAAAAGTAACGACCGGGACGTTCCTGGTTAATTAGCAGGTTGGTGTATGTTTTAAAGAAGCTATTGAAGATACCGGTAAGGATGGACAGGAATCCATAGGGATAGAACTTCAGTCCATTCGACGGAAACAGCCAGTTGAACAGGACTTTCCCTCCGACCAGAGAAAGAAGGCTAAAAACAACCGCACCGATCAGCAAAACCCCTGCAATCGTCCCTATAAATTTCTTCAGTTTCTCGGGGGCGTCTTTGAACTCAAAATAATGCACCCCGATGGTCGTGTCTAATGCCAGATTGGTTATTACCTGAACCAACAAGGCAATGGATATATACAACGCCAGCAATCCATAGTCACTTGTCGAAAGAAAGTTGGTATAAAAGGGTAAAAGAATAAATGAGCTTGCTAAAGGCAACGAACCTATGACGGAGTAAATGAAAGAAGAAGAAATAAATTTTTTAGAGATCATTTACTTATTGAAGTTCATATATTTAGTTGTTTATAAATAGGTTGCAGTTTTTTCTATTATTATCGACAAGATACCCAAGATAAAGGCAGTTTTAATAACTTTGTCCTAAAATTTATAGAAATGCAGACTAAATTTTCAAATCCGGAATTCAAAGATTTCATAACAGGCAAATTGTTTGATAATAATTGTCAAATTCTTTTTGATATAAGTTTGAAGGTTCGAAATCGAGATCTGATTCTTAAAGAACTTACAAATCAAAAAAAAATTATTCATATAGGATGTGTAGATCATCTAGAAATTATTGAACAAAAAATAAAATCAGGAACATGGTTACATAACATTTTGCTGGAATCTTCTGAAAGATGCCTCGGAATTGACATCAATCCTGAAGGTATCTCATATTTACAACAAAGACATTTGATTCCAGATCTGGTTTGTGCTGACATTACACAAAATACTATTAATGAAATTAGTCAGAATCAGTGGGATTATATTTTATTACCTGAAGTCTTAGAACATATCTCCAACCCTGTCTCATTTTTATGTTCATTAAAGGAAAAATATGGGAATAATATTGATAAAATTATAATTACAGTTCCTAATGTTTTTGCTTTGCCAGAATATATCTATGCGTCTAGAAACATTGAGTTAATTAATAGCGATCATCGATATTGGTTTTCTCCTTATACTATTCTTAAGGTTATAAATGATGCCGGCTTAATTCTTGAGGATATGTATCTAGTTAATGGTTTCTGGGGTCCATTTTATTACAATTTTATACAAAGAGTAATTAACCGGATATTTTCTTTAACTGCTAACCCAAGAGATTATAAAAAGGTGATAGACATTAGATTTGCAAGAAGTTTATTAGTTATTGCAAGCTTTAAATAATTAATTACCAACTGTTTTTCTACATTGAAAATCCGCAATACACGTTTGGTAGAATTCCAATGATTTTATTGTCATCAATTCCTTTGAAAAATTCTCTTTAACCCTCTTTCTACCAGAATTGCCAATGGTTTCTGCAAAATCAGTATTTTTCAAAATCCGGTCTATTGCTACTGCAATTTCTTCCGGCTCAGAAGGATTTATCAATAATCCATCAATCCCATCCTGAATCAGTTCAGAGCCACTCCCTAATTTTGTATATATAGTAGGACAACCACAAACCATTGATTCCAGAGGAGCGTGTGCAAAGGCTTCTGCATAAGAGGGAAAGATGGCCAATGTACATCTTTCAAATTCTTCTATTAATATCTTTCTGTTAACATGTCCCTCGAAAACAATATTGTTCTTAAACTCTTCCGGAATTAAGTTCATTAACTTCTCTTTAACAGATACACCGGTTTCATCCATGGTATCCTTCCCAAAAATTTTAAGTACTATTTCAGGATTTTCCTTCAGCAACAATAAAACACCTTCAATCAACTCAAAAATTCCCTTTTTCTTATTCAAACTCCCTGAGAAGATGATTGTATTGGGATCACGGATAAGTTCATTTTCAATGACAGGAATTTCAATGCTATTGTGAATTACCGCTAAATCCCCGGATAAGTTAAAAACCTGCTTTGTTATTTTGGCTGTGTAATGTGAAACTGCTATTAAATAATCAGCTCGTTGTATTGATCTTTTTTCGAGTATTGAAGTCAGAAAATTAAGATGAGTTCCTAAGATTCTTGAAAAATAGGTATTAGATCCATTAGCCCGTATAATAACAGGAATGGACAACTTAGGCCAGAAGGCAATCCAACCCCTGCTATCAGGTGCTTCTATAATCTCAATTTCACGTTTTTGAGACCATCTTTTAATCATCTTGTATTGACTGATATATGGCAGGATCCAGCCAAATTTCCCTCGTTTTTCTCTCAAACGCCAAACCTGAACACCCAGATCATCTTCATAATCCGGGGCAGGATAATTCCAGGGGTAAACCCCAATAACCCTGACCTGATGCCCCAGAATAACCAATTCACGACTGATTATCCGAACCATCGACCCTATACCTCCATGGGGACCTTCAGGATATTCGGGGCATATAAAACAAATTTTCATAAATGAGTATTAGGTGGATATGATTGACATTTGTGACATCCATGTAAATAAATAACATCAAATCATTCGAAAAAGTTGTGCTCCTTCAGTATCCTGATAAACTTATCCTCCCTTTTCTCAACGGAAAAGTTCCCCAGAACATATTTTCTTGCTTTTTCCCCTGTATTAAGAACCAATGCCTGGTGAACAGCTTTTTCCAACTCCTCAACATTCCTCCTTAAAACAATGATCCCGGTATCCCCGATGGCATCCGGAATCCCGTTGACATTTGAACCTACCGGAATACATTCACACAACATTGCCTCACTCAGTGTATTGGGCATCCCTTCGGTTATCGATGCCTGGATAAATACCTTTGCCCTGTTATAGGCTTCAAACAGCACCTCATCCGGGCAGAAAGAGTAAATCACATGCAGGTTCTGTATATGGGAGAAAGGAAATTTCTCTTCGATCCAGGGTAAAAATTGTTTCCTGACTCCGATCATTTTGAATTCAAGGTGTGGATTCCGCTCTGCAAGCTGAATGAACAGATCAAATCCTTTATTGATAAAATCATAGACTGTGGTCATGGTACCTACCGTCAAGACAAGCTTATCATTCTTCGGGATTGAGGAGTTCCTGTGGAACTTCACACTATCGATCCCATTCTCCAGTATTGAAATCGGTGTTTTCAGATCAGGAATATAAAATTTCATCCCATCTTTTTTCCCCGTAGGATCGTAGTAAAAATTCTCGTGAAGTACCAATGATTTATGGTTGGGAATAATAAGATCAGCATGTCGCAGCGCATATTTTACAAAAACGCTTCTTATTTTCTTATAATAGACTCCTTTTTTCAGTTCCGGGTAACAGATTGCTTCCTGGCCACCTGCTATGATCGCCACCTTTATGTTGATTAACCTGCCAAAAAAAACACATATTGCTGCATGGTAATCAGCAAACCAGGTGATGATCACTTTTGATTTTCCCGAATTTACCAGGATGAAAAACGCCATCGAAAACATACGCAAAACAAAATGATTGGCCCGGTGTTCCCGGCGAATCAGGAACGGCTTTACATCAAAGTACTTTTCAAGGATATGCTGGTCATTCATTATGAATGAGGAATTCGCGTGTTTGATATAAAGTAAGGTGGATTTCATCGGATCAGTTAGCTGGATTCATGAAAGAGTGAATACACTTTCCCAACCCCTCTGTCAATGTGGTGGAAGGTGTCCAGTTAAATGTTGCAGTGATCTTTGAAATGTCGGCATAAAGATCAAAAATTTCATTTTGCCGTTCATTTTTCAGTGAACAATATTCCTTTCTAATCGATGTAATTTCAAGGACCATTCTGATGATCTCCTCCACACTGACTGAATAACCAGAACCCAGGTTATAGATCCCTTTGGGTTTTTTCATCGAAAGTATCAATGCGTCGGTAAAATCGTCGATGTAAAGAAAATCTCTTTTGGGCCGCAGATCCATCATTTCGATCCTGTTATACTCCTTACTTATTACCTTACTGATTATTTCAGGTATGAGGAAATGGGAAGGCTGCCCGGGTCCATAGATGTTAAACGGACGGATAATCGTTCCCTGGATATGAAAGTTTTCCATGTAAAACTTACAAATTTCTTCACCGAGTATCTTGCTGTGATTGTATGGATTGAACACCTGAACAGGATGTTGTTCATCAATAGGGAAGTATGAAGGGTTTCCATATACGTATGAACTGATAAAGGTCAGCCCACATCCTGATTCCCTGCACAAATCCAGAACATTGACTGCTCCAAGGATATTGACCTTGTAAAATTCAAAAGGGTTTTTCCAGCTTTCGGGTACGAATGTTTTCCCTGCCAGATGGAAAATATAATCAATACCTTTAGCGCCAAGCCCTGACAAGGTCTGTTTATCACTGATATCACCGTCTTCCTGGTCTATACCAATAACCTGATAACCAATATCCGCTAATTTGGTGACCAATGCTTTCCCGACAAATCCCCGGGAACCCGTAACCAGAATCTGCGTCATAAGATGCTCATTAACAAATCGATATCTTCATTTGCCTTTTCATAATCATCAGGCCGTCCTATATCCAGCCAATAGCCATTAAAAGGAAACAGTGATATTCCTGTCTTGTTTTGCAGTAGTGTAACCATCAGATCGTCGAAACCAAATTGTTTTTTTTCGGGCACGACCTCAAGGATCTTCCGGTTCATGACATATACACCCATGCTGACTTCGAACTTATATTCGGGTTTTTCGATAAAAGCGACTGCATTTCCTGTCTCCTTGTCCGATTCAATCACACCGAAATCGATTTTTGTAGTACGCTGATAAGTTGATACCGTCAAAAGCGATTTATTTTTCAAGTGATGATCAAATAAAGCAGCAAAGTCAAGGTCTGTCAATAAGTCCCCGTTCATCACCAGAAAATCTTCCGGGAGACCTTCCAGAAGCTTTATCGGGCCGACGGTCCCAAGGGGTATTTCTTCGATGGAATAGGTAATTTTCATCCCCATTCTACTGCCATCTCCTAAAAATGCCTTGATAATTTCCGCAAAATGGTTCAGGCAAATAAATACTTCATCTACCCCTGCCTTTTTCAATCGGTGCAGTAAAATTTCGAGGATGGCTTTTTCCCCAATGGGTACCAATGGTTTCGGGATCACCGTAGTATAAGGTTTCAACCTGGTACCCTTTCCCCCGGCCATAATGACTGCTATCATATTCAGATATTATAAAGGTCAGGTTTATAGAATCTCAGATTCCCCGGTTCCCTGAACCATTCGATCGTTCTTTTCAGTCCCTCTTCCAATGATGTTTCCGGAGACCAGTTCAGCAACCGTTTTGCCTTTTTATTGTCAGCCAGCAAGCGTTCTACTTCGCTCTTTAATGGTCTTACCCGTTCTTTTGTGCTTGAAATTTTCACTTTTATACCGATTATTTCGGCAATCTTCATGGCCAGGTCACCAATTGCTATCTCGCGATTGGTTCCTAAATTTATGGTTTCCCCCAGAATATTATCTGATTCTCCTGCCCGGATAAACCCGGTTACAGTATCTTCAACATAGTTCAGATCCCGGGTCGGGGTCAGGGAACCAAGTTTTATTTTTGTATCGCCCCCAAGTATCTGGGTAATTATCGTGGGGATAATTGCTCTTGCTGATTGCCGTGGACCATATGTATTAAACGGACGAATGATCACAACCGGTGTTCCGAATGAACGGAAAAATGTGCTTGCCAGAAAATCCGCTCCCGATTTTGTAGCCGCATAGGGTGACTGCGGATTGACAGGATGTTCTTCCGTTATCGGGACAAATTGGGCAGTTCCATAAATCTCACTGGTAGAGGTATGAATGATCCTTTCGACTCCTGAATCCCGTCCTGCCTGAAGGATATTCAATGTCCCGCGAATATTGGTGTCCAGATAGACATCCGGCGAATGATACGAGTAAGGGATACCGATTAGCGCTGCAAGGTGGAATACAACATCGATCTCTTTCATGGCTGATTTAACACCATGGGGATCTCTGATATCACCACTGTAAACCTCAATGTTCTTTCTTAATGCATCCGGTAAAAAATCCAGCCATCCCCAACGATTGAAGGAGTTATAATGAACAAATGCCCTGATCTTGCAATTCCTTTGCAACATCTCTTCCACCAGGTGACTACCAATAAAACCACCGGCTCCCGTTATCAATACCCTTTTTCCGTTCCAGTTCATATAAAGTTGATTAACACGCAAGCAATACAGATGAATTCCCCGCAAATTTAATAATATAATGAAAAGTGAGGGGAGATAATATATTTCTCTACTTTTGTCTGGAAAAGATGAGTTTCAATACAAAACCATGGGTAAATTATATATAGCTAATAGACATCTTGAAATTTCAGTTATTTTATTAGTATTATTGGTTTTTATAACGTTATTCTCAAATGGCCAAAATAGGGATAAATTTCCACAAGATTCAATTTCAGAAAAACTTCAGATTGATAAGCTTAATAACTTAAGTTATCTATTAATAGATTCATCTAAATCATTATCTTATAAATCGTTAGCATATAAGTTTGGAATAGATGCGCTGAATAGATCACAAAAAATAAATTATAAAAAAGGTGAGGTTCAAAGCAATATCAATCTTGGGCTTTTTTATACGATAACCTGCAATTACATCAAAGCTTATGAATGCTATTACTCTGCTTTAACAATTGCTAATAATTTTAATTTAGTCTCAGAACAACTTAACATTTATAAAAAGATTGGAAATTTATGCACAATTTTGAAACAAGTTGACAAGTCCAAATCATTTTTATTAAAATCACTTGCACTTTCGGAAGCTATCAAAGATACTTTTAACATATGTGATAATTTAATTTTTCTAGGGCAAAATGCAACCCAAATGGCAGATACTCAAACTTCCCTAAATTATTATTTTATTGCACAAAAATTAATTGAAAGATTCAACAACCCTATTTTAGAATCTAAAGTAAATCGCGCCTTAGGTGATGTATATCTTTCAGTTAAGTCATATGAAAAAGCAACAAAGTACTATTTGAAAGTTATTACTACGAACAATAGAGTAGATATTAATTTTGGAAATAATACTGGTGCTGTTTATACTTTATTAGCGTATATCGCTCAAATTAATGGGAATTATGATACTGCATTACATTATAATAAAATGGCCTTAGAGTGGAGAAAAGATCATAAACAAGTTGATCAATACATAAGTTCCTTGTTAAATATTGGAAATTCATACCTTGATTTAAATCAATATGATTCTACTCTTTATTATTTAAAATCGGGACTGGACTTAGCAATCCAGAACAAAATCTATCAGTTGATTGAATATGGATATCAAAATCTATACAAATTCTATCAGGTAAAACATGATTGGAAGAATGCAATTATTTGTTTTAAAAAATTCACTGAAGCAAAAGATAGCGTTCAAGCCGTTAATTATCGATACAATATCACTTTGTTTGAAACCAATCAGGCTCTTTCAGAAACAGAAAAAAAGAATGAGAATTTGAAAGTCGAAAATGATATTCAACGGTTGAATCTGAAGATTAAAACCATACAGATCATTGTTCTCCTGGGTTTTGTTTTCCTCTCTTTAATCATTACCGTGCTGGTTTATCGATTATATATAAAGAATAAAAAGTCAAGGATCGCACTAAAATCGATCAATTCACAGTTGGATGCAGAAGTTGAAGACCGGAAAAAGATAGCAGAACAACTCAGGGAAAGTGAAAGTTTACACCGGTTCCTTACAGAACACTCGATGGATTTAATATCACGAATGGATAATAGATTCCACTTCACATATGTGTCACCATCATGCCGGAATATATATGGGTTTGAACCTTCTGAGTTGCTGTCGGTCACTAACCAGGCAGAAATCATTCATCCTGATTTCCGGGATAGCCTTCTCAGGGAGTACAGTGAAATGATCCGTCGAAAAGAACCCGTTAAATTCAGATACCGGACCAAAGGCAAGGACGGTAATTATTTCTGGGTGGAGAGTCATGTAAATCCGATCTTTGATGAAATGACCGGAGAATTACTCGAATCTATTGCTGTAATAAGGGATATCACCGAACGGGTTGACCAGGAAGATGCGATCAGGGAAAATGCAAAGCAAAAAGAACTTCTAATCCGGGAGATTCACCACCGGTCAAAGAATAATATGGGAGTTCTGATCAGTATCATCAGCATGCAGAAAAACAAAACAAGGAATAAAGAGTTGCTGGATAACCTTACCGATCTTCAATCCCGTGTCAGAACCATGACCCTCGTCCACGACCAGCTTTACCGGTCCAGGAATATTGTCACCCTTTCATTTCGTGAGTATCTGGAGAACCTGACTTCTACCATTTCGATGGCTTTCAGTGGTGACAATATTGTCCTGCATACGGATATCCATGAAAGCTATTTTGATGTTGAGGTATCCCTGACGCTTGGATTAATACTCAATGAACTGTTAACCAATGCATTTAAATATGCATTCCCTGATCATCAACAAGGAAACATTCGCATTGATTTTCATCCTTTACCTTCGAGGCAGAAAAAAGGTGAATACAAGGAAATGAAATGGATCCTGTCGGTGAAAGATGATGGTACCGGACTACCACCTGATTTTGACCTGGAAACCACTTCCTCACTGGGAATGCAGATCATTACAACCCTGAGTGAACAGTTGCATGGGAAGATTAAGGCGGAAGGTAAGGATGGCACCCGGTTTTCGATCTACCTTCCGGAATTGACAAATCAGAAGGAAAAAGAATAATAATAAAACCAATACCGTGTTACAGGAGAGAAATTTTTCTATTTCATTTATCGGGGCGGGAGCCATTGGGACAGCATTGGGAGATCTTCTGTCAGAAAAGATCAATTGCAGGGTTACTTTACATTCCATTGAGCAGGAGGTGGTTGATTCTATCAATCTCAATGGAATAAACAATAAATATTTCCCGATGAATCATCTGCATCCTGGATTGAAAGCCACCACGGATGATCATGTTTTATCAGCATCTGACATCATTTTCCTGGCGATCCCATCGGGAATACTCATGGATTATCTTGAAAGTTTGAAAGCATTCATTCATCCGGAGGCTATTCTCATCAACCTGGCAAAAGGATTTGGGTTTCAGAATAAAACCATCACTGAATGTCTCAAGGCGGATTTTCCAAATCCGGTTTGTTCATTAAAGGGACCTACTTTTGCCCGGGAGATCATTAACCGTTTACCCTCTGCTTTCACGTTGGGTTATTATGATCAGAAGCACCTGGATTTCATACACTCTGTCTTTGCGGGAACGACCATATATCTTGATTATTCCAAGGATATCAGGGGAGTTGAAATATTGAGTATCCTGAAAAATATATACGCCATTATAATCGGGATTGTTGACGCACATTTTAACTCTCCGAATCTTCGATCACTCATTCTTACACGGGCTTTCACTGAAATGAGAGATATTCTTCTGCATATGGGAGGAGAGGAGGAGACCATGTTCAGGTATTGCGGAATCGGTGATTTTACACATACGGCAATGAATGACCTGAGCCGGAACCGTACACTGGGATTGCTGATCGGTAAAGGCTTCTTTACGGAACATGTTTCGCATGAACTTGTACTGGAAGGAAGAAGTGCAGTAACAATCATCTATGAGGAACTTAAAGAGGAGATCCTGCACAGAAACCGGTTCCCGCTCCTCGCTGAACTATATAAAGTGCTGAACAACAATTATCAGGTCACAAATTTTATAAGTGCCATCCTTTAAAGCCCCTCCCCTTCGTGTGGCCCCACCTCTGACCCCTCCCCGTCGTATGGCCCCACCCCTGACCCCTCCCCTCAGTAGGGAGGGGTTGTGGGAAAGATTTTTAAATATTTAACTTCCCTTGGTTGTTTTTTGTACCTTTGTACGATCATTTCGGGGTTGTACGGATTTGACAGCAGGGAAGTGATTTTGTAAGCATGCCGGGCGTTGTGAACAGGTCCCGCTAAAAACCAATTCTCACAGCCAATAAATGGCGACAATTATTCTTACAGACTGGCAGCTTAATTTTAGAAATTAAGTTCCGGTTGTCTCACGGAAAACCTTTCTCAACGGTGTTCCGGTTGAGGCATCGCAAAAGTTGGGATAGTTCCGGTAAAGTTCCGGTGCCGGGATAAAGATTAAGGGACTACGGTATTAATAGGTCGGCTTTTGGCCGGTTAACACCCGACAATCAATCAAAAGATAAGCATGTAGAAATCAATTTTGCTGCCTGTTTGGACGAGGGTTCGACTCCCTCCAACTCCACTTGAAATCTCCGGATATTCTGTTAAAAGAGGATAATCCGGAGATTTGTTTTTAGCCCTGGTAATTTTTATCTCCCATTTTAAATTTTCCTTATCAAATTTGAATATTAGTTTTAATTTTATAGGATTATTGTTTGAAAATGCGGGTCATTTACAATCTGGTCTGTACCACAATATTCATTTTTATTAATCTGACATCCTATTGCCAGGTAACCGCTGATTTTACAGCACCTGATACGGTTTATGTCGGGCAACCCATCAACCTGGTGAATCTTTCACAAAATGGTACCACCTTTTACTGGAGTTTTTGTTCCGGCAACCTAGTCGATAATCCGATTGCCGAAAATGTAGGAAATCCTGGTGGAACATTAAATTTACCAATATATATTACTTGTGTAAAAGATGGCAATAATTGCTTTTCTTTCACAACAAATCAAGGTTGGCCGAGTGTCTCAAGACACTACCATGGTACAAGTTTTAGAAATAATCCTATATCTTCTGTCAATTTTGGCAGTTTTGGACTCTTAGAGGTAAACAGAGTCGAAGGGATTCAAATTAAAAAAGACAATGGAATTTGGTATGGTTTTGTCAATAATAATACTTATCTGGTGAGATTGAATTTTGGGAATTCCTTGTGGAACACCCCAACTGCAACTAATATCCCTATAACTGGAATGAATCTCGGCCATGGATTGGCGATTTTGAAAGAAGGGAATACCTGGATTGGTTTTATTGACAATGCTTGGGGAAATGATTTGCTGCGACTAAACTTCGGCGCCAACCTTTCAAACACGCCGACAGTTCAGAATTTCGGGAATATAGCAAATTTATCTCATCCAAGCCAGTTCCAGGTTATTTCTGAAAATAGCCAATGGTATATATTCATAATGAACAATACAAGTAATACCATTTCGAGAATATTTTTTGGCAATTCACTTCTTAACACCCCGACAGGAACAAATCTTGGAAACACAGGAGAATTGAATCAACCAGTCGGCATTACCATTCTACAGGATTGTGATTCCACAGCAGGATATTTTACCAATTGGGTAAATAATGGTGCAATCGGAAGAGTCACTTTTTCTGGCGGACTTGGCGGCACAGTAACTAGTACCGTTCTTCCTTACCTAACCAATTACGATCTCCCACACTCGTTCTCTGAAATCATCAGAGAATTTGATTCCTTATTTATCTATGTTACCGTTGAAGGTTCTTCCACATTGAAAAGACTTGTCTTTCCTCCCTGTACTAACTCTTCAATTCCCTCTTCAATTCTTTATACACCCCCACCTTTTTCATATAACCAGGTTGGTGTCTATAATGTCAGGTTAGTAGTTGACCAGGGACTGGTTACTGAAGTCAATAAGTGCAAACGTATCGTAGTCATCGCTAATCCGGTTATCGCTGACTTCATTGCACCTGATACGGTGTGCGTCGCACAAACCATCAATATTACCAATCTCACTACAGGTGGAACAACATTCCATTGGAATTTTTGCGCTGGAAATGCAAATAATGATCCAATTGTTATTGATATTGGAAACCCACAATCAACGATCCATCAACCAACATATTTAACGTCTATTAAGGAAAATAATGATTGTTTTACCTTTGTTTCCAATCAATTTCCTCCAGGGATTACCAGACTTTATCATGGCCATAGCTTCAGAAACTATCCAATTACAACTAGCAATTTAGGGAGCTTTGGATTGCTAACTGTTAACAGGGTTGAAGGAATTCAAATCAAAAATGACAATGGAACGTGGTACGGGTTTGTGAATAATGATAACACGATAATAAGGTTGAATTTTGGGAATTCCTTATGGAATCCGCCGACTGCGATAAATCTCGGACCAATCTCAGGTATGAATATGGCTCATGGCTTAGGATTAGCAAAAGAAGGATCCATTTGGATTGCATTTATTGTGAATGCTTTCGGTAATAATCTTCTGCGACTTAACTTTGGATCGAGTTTAGCTAATATCCCGACCATCCAGAATTTTGGTAATATTGGTTTATTAAATCATCCGAATCAACTTCAGATCGTTCAACAAAATGGATTATGGTACATATTAATAACGAATAGTTTTAACAATAGTTTGTCAAGGATTTCATTTGGAAGCTCTTTAATGAACACTCCTTCGGGAGAAAACCTTGGAAATATTGGAGGCTTTGACCAGCCAGTTGGTTTGACAATCATTACAGATTGTAATTCAACCATAGGATATTATACAAATTGGACCACTAATGGAGGAATTGGGAAGTTAACATTTTTAGACGGAGTTGCTGGAAGTGTCACTGGTAATATCCTTCCAAATTTAAATACATACAATCATCCACATAGTTATTCAGAACCTATATGGGAGAGTGATTCTCTTATTCAATATATCACAGTTTTTTTGGCATCTGAACTTCTTCAGGTTATCTACCCTCCATGCAACGATGCCTCGATTCCTTCTTCCACCTTGTTTAACCCTCCTGCATTTACTTATAATAATTCTGGAACTTACGATATCCTATTAATTGTCAATGAAGGACAACCAAGCCAGGTAATAGTTTGTAAACAAATTGTTGTCGGTCCTCTGCCTGTCCCTACTCTTTCCGGTTCGCCCACTGCCTGTACAGGTTCCACTGTCGTTTATTCCACCCAGGGGGGAATGAATAATTATGCCTGGGCAGTTTCCACAGGAGGGACGATCACTTCAGGCGGATCACCAGCGGATTCAAGCATAACCGTTACATGGAATTTACCCGGATCCCAATACGTGTCCGTTAATTATCGTAATCTATATGGATGTATGGGTGCTGATCCAGCCATTGTCAATGTTAACGTTTTATCTTCGACTATTCCTGCAATAGCCGGGCCCGATTCTCCTTGTGCAGGGTCTACGGAAAATGTCTATTCAACGGATGGAGGCATGTCAAACTATACCTGGAATATTTCACCGGGAGGAGTGATCACATCCGGAGCGGGCACGATTTCCATCACGGTGACATGGATTTCAGCAGGACCACAGTATGTGAATGTTATCTATACGGATCAAAATGGTTGTACAGCTCAGGTTCCTACTATTTATAACATAAATGTAAAGCCACTACCCGGTGCAGCGGGGAATATCAGCGGCCCATCCTTGTTATGCGCCGGGACCATGGGAGTGGTATATACTGTTTCGCCTGTTGCCAATGCCTTATCCTACTTATGGAGTGTACCAATTGGCTGGACAATTATTACCGGCAACGGGACCAACTCCATAACGGTAAATTTTGCAAATAATGCTTCCTCGGGAACGATCAAAGTATTTGCAATCAATTCATGCGGAACAGGTCAGCCCTCTCCACCATTTCCGGTATCAGTGAGTGCGATGCCGGTCGCTGATGCAGGTCCAAATTGTTCTACTTGCCAGGCGAACCCGTTCACTGTGACACAGGCCGCAGCGTCTTCATACACTTCTGTTCACTGGAATTCAACTGGAACAGGTGTTTTAACCGATGCAAATACCTTATCACCAACCTATACACCGGGTCAGGCAGAAACCGGCCCCGTAACACTTACCCTGATAGCTGCAGGAAATTCGCCTTGTCCCGACGATACCTCGGTCATGATCCTGGAAGTAGGATCAAAACCCATTGTCGATGCGGGGAATGACCTGATTACCTGCGGTCTCACACCTTTGGTAATTTCAGGGTCTTCGGCCTTTTATTATCAGACACTTCAATGGACAACATCCGGTTCAGGTTTTTTCAATGATCCTTCCATTTTGCATCCTGTTTACTATCCCGGAATCCCGGATACAGCAAACGGAAGCGTGCTTCTTTATCTCCATGCAACTTTAGGTGAACCTTGTCCACCAGCTTCCGACAGTATTTTACTCACTTTCCAGAGACCTGGTTTCGTGAATGCAGGACAAGATACGGCGGTTTGCCAGGGCCAGGAATTCGTGTTGACTGAAACCATAGCAAGTGATAATTCTGTTGTGACATGGTCCACCTCGGGCGATGGCACCTTCACTGATCCGCACATTCTCAACCCGGTATATTCACCGGGCAGCTCTGATATTTTCAATGGGAATACGATGTTAATGGTCACTGCTGCAAGTATTCCACCCTGTGAACCGGTAACCGATACAATATTATTGACCATCAACAGAAAACCCTCAGCGAATCCGGGAGCGGACGGCTCCATCTGCCAGGGAATGACATTTCCTGTAAGTGGAGTGACCGCTTATGATTTTACTACCTTCACATGGGAGCATAATGGACAGGGAAATCTCACAGGGGCAAATTCACTTTCACCAATCTATATCCACGGACCTGGTGAAACCGGGACCGTGACATTAACTTTGAAAGTTTTCGGAAAACTCTCCTGTCACGACAGTATGGCATCATGTTCAATGAAAGTCGGGATTTACACCCCTGTAGAAGTGAATGGAGGAACTGACCAGTCGATCAGTTATGACTCCACTGCCCTTCTAACCGCAGCAGCATGCGAAGGATCCGGAAATTATCAATATGAATGGGAACCATCCTCCCTTGTGGCGGATCAAAACTCCCCGGTAACCCGGACGGTAAGGTTGAAGAATGATACCATCTTTATTATCCATGTTACCGATAAGGTCACAGGCTGCGAAATCTCCGACAGCATAACCATCCGGGTAGCGGCAGCAGAAACCCCTGAAGAAGATTGTATCGTCTTCTATAATGTAATCACTCCCAACGGGGATGGGATTAATGATTCCTGGATGATCGACTGTATAGAACTTTTTCCCGAAAACCACCTTGAGATCTTTAACCGGTGGGGAGACAGGGTTTACACAATTGATCATTACAATAATACTGCAAACGTTTGGAAAGGTGCGAACAGCGAAGGAAAACTTTTACCTGACGGGACCTATTTTTATGTCATGAAGATACAAAACCTCCACACCTTTACCGGGTGGGTTTTTCTCCGTAACGGAAATTAATTATTTGTAAAATGAGTAAAGAGTTTATTTGATAAGGGTTTGCGATGTTCTACATATCTTTGACACCAAACAGGGTACATCGTTACCTTACAATCATACTTTTCTTATCATTTATAGCACCATGTCTTCCGCATCCTGCCAGTAAACCTGAAATTAAGACTTCGACATCTTCCGCGTTCATAGAAAACAAAGGCCAGGTCATTGATCAGAATAACAAACCTAATCCCGGTGTTCTATATTTGTTGAATACGCCGGGGATGAATGTGCAGTTGAGGAGGGGAGGGTTTAGTTATGACGTTTACAGCCCCCATCCCTGCACCCCTCCCCCTGCAGGGGGAGGGGACGGGGGTAGGGGCGCGTTACGTTCTTCAAACTTCGTAACATCCATCAACTACCACCGAATTGATTTCGACCTGGTTAATGCTAACCCCAATCCCACCATCATCCCTTCCGAACAGTCTCCGGATTGTCTGAACTACTACACGGCCGGGACTCCTGAAAATGGTATCAGGAACGTTCATCAATACAATAAGGTCACTTATAAGAATATTTACCAGGGAATAGACCTTGAGTTTATCTTCACTCATGAAAGAGGTTATAAATACAATTTTGTGATCCGACCCGAAGCCTCCGTCAGCGATATAAAAATGAAGATATCGGGTACGGATAATATTCAACTGGTTCGTGATTCCCTCATCATGATGACAAGCCTTGGCGCCATTGATGAGCTGATCCCTGAAAGCTATTTCCTGTTCAGCAATTCCAAGAACCTGGTCAAATCACGCTTCAGGAAGATCGGGAATGAAGTTTTCGGCTTTTCAACCGATGGAAATATTCCCCCGGGTTCAACACTCGTGATCGATCCAACCACCAAACGGCTTTGGGGAACCTATTACGGCGGTTCTGATTGGGATTCTGAAGCACAGTGTTCCGTGGATAGAACAGGGAATGTTTTCCTGGCAGGTGCCACCATGTCATTTAATAATATTGCTACTGCCGGAGCTTATCAAACTACACTGGCTGGCAATATGGATGGCTTCCTGGCTAAGTTCAATGCAGCCGGGCAACGGCAGTGGGGGACCTATTTCGGGGGGACGATGCATGAAGATTTGGGGTCGTGCATTGTCAGTAACAGCGGAAGCATTTATGTTTCGGGCAGTACCGGTTCGACTTCCGGAGTTGCGTCCACAGGAGCGCATCAGACCGTATATGGCGGTGGTTTGTTGGATTGCTACATTGAAAAGTTTGACCAGAATGGAACCAGGCTCTGGGGAACCTATTATGGCGGAGCCGGCTTTGATTCACCTGGATATATGACGGTCGATAAAAATGGGAATATATTTCTGACCGGGTCAACAGAGTCAGATACCGGTATTGCAACACCCGGAACCTATCAACCAAACAGGAACGGTTCGGGAGATGCATTCCTGGCAAAATTCAACAGCAATGGTGTCCGGCAGTGGGGTACTTATTTTGGAGGAGAATATGATGATATTGCTTATAACGGCACCACCGACAGTACAGGCAATGTGTACATTGTCGGAAAAACTACATCGCACACCAACATTGCCAGTGTAGGAGCGCACCAGACAACATACGGGGGATGGAGTGATGGTTTTGTTGCAAAATTCAATACCAGTGGGCAAAGGCTATGGGCAACCTATTATGGGGGCTCATTTTACGATTATGGTTTGGGTTGCTGTACTGATGATTCAGGAAATGTAATCGTGGCGGGCAAAACTGGTTCTTCCACCGGAATAGCATCCACCGGAAGTTACCAGCCTTTGCTGGGAGGATATGACGATGCTTTTCTCGTGAAATTCGACAGCCTGGGTGTACGGCAATGGGGAACCTATTACGGAGGGACCGGAAATGAATTTGCGTACAGTTGTGCAATCGGACGGAATAACGATATTTTCATGGCTGGAAATACCATGTCCAACGACAATATTTCGACGCCGGATGCTTACCAACCGGCTTTGGGAGGTGGTGTTGACGGTTTCGTTGTTAAATTCAACTCCGCAGGAGTGCGTCAATGGGGATCCTATTACGGTGGCGCTGATGAAGATGCGTTTCTTAAATGCAGTTATAGTGCAGATGATACCCTGTATCTTTCCGGATATACCTATTCGACAACAGCCATCGCATCCCCGGATGGGTACCAGAATATTTACTGGGGTGCCCGGGATGACATGCTCGTAAAATTCGTTGAATGCTGGCCTATTGCAGCCGCCGGACCGATCACAGGCCCTGCAACCGTGCACCGGAACTCGTATGTTATCCAATATTCCATCCCATCCCTTGCCAATGCAGTGAATTACATATGGACGCTGCCTCCCGGAGCCACCATTGCGGGCGGTACGGGCACCAACTGCATCACCGTGAACTTCAGCGGAATTGCAACATCCGGAACTATGTGGGTGAAAGGAATGAACAAATGCGGCCCGGGAGATTCAGCTTCTTTGTATATCACCCTGTTGCCGGAATTTTTTTCCGTTGGATTTATTGCCCCAGATACAACCTGCATCAACCATTCGATCCAAATTACAGATACCACCACCAGCGGAACGACCTATTACTGGAATTTCTGTTCCGGGAATGTCAATACGGATCCGACCGGGATCAACATCGGAAATCCGGGAGGCTTACTCAGCGTTCCCACCTACATTACACTTGTTAAACAAAATGACAGTTGTTTTTCATTCATCAGTTGCCAGGGAGTGGGGGTGATCCGTTATTATCATGGAACAAGTTTTAAGAATAATCCGGTCAGTTGGACCAATCTTGGGAACTTTGGAGGAGTGATTGGTCCCAGCGAGGAAGGCATCCAGGTGAAATTCGACAACGGCAACTGGTATGGCTTTGTGAACAGCAATACCACCATGATCCGCCTCGATTTCAGAAGTTCACCCGCGAATATTCCTACAGCCACTGACATTGGTCCGTTCGCTTCTTTCAATATGGCTCATGGCCTGGTGATAACTCAGGATGGAACAAACTGGATCGGGCTTGTTACCTGTTCAACCGGTCAGAAACTGATCCGGTTGAATTTTGGGAATTCCTTGGCAAATAATTCTCCGGTTGTAACTGATTTTGGCAATTTAGGCGGTGTTTTGATAAGTCCTGCAGCGATTTGCCTTGTTCAGGAAAACGCATTCTGGTATGCAATGATCATGGCCGGAGGAAATACCCTTGCCCGGATTACCTTTGGAACTTCCCTGTTAAATGTTCCGACAGGCGTTAACCTCGGTAACCCGGGAGGATTTAATTCAGCGGGTGGTTTGACATTGTTGCGTGATTGTGAATCAGTAACAGGTTATTGGACCAATTATCTTGTGAATGGCGAATTGGGCAAACTAACATTCCCTGCAGGCATTTCAGGGACAGTTACGGGAACAGTACTTGGAAATACCGGGGGACTTGCCCAACCGCATAGTTTATCGGAGATCTTCCGGCAGAGTGATACACTCTATGCATACATCACCAACCGTTTCAATGGAACATTGACACGACTGACTTTTCTTCCCTGTACGAATGCATCTGTCGCTTCATCTAATTTATTCACACCTCCTCCTTTCTCTTATAATCAACTTGGGACTTACAATATTCATCTGATTGTTAATGAAGGATTACCGGTTCAGGGAACAGTTTGCAAATCGATTGTTATTGTAGATCCTCCGACTGTAAATTTGGGACCTGATGACTCCATCTGTGCCGGGGGTATCAAAATACTCAATGCAGGTCCTGGATATAATAGCTATCATTGGTCGACCGGAGCAACAACCCAGACCATTACGATTACCACTCCGGGTACTTATTGGGTGAATGTGACCAAGTGGGGATGCACGGCAACGGATACGATTCATATTACCCCCGCTCTGGCGCCTGTTATCACCATTGCTGGCAATACCGTGGTTTACCAGGGAAACACGGAAGTTTATACGACCCAGCCTGGGATGACCGGATACACCTGGACTTTCTCGGCCGGTGGAAACCTGGTGAGTGGCGGAACAACAACCGATAACACCATCACCATCCAGTGGAATTCAATCGGAATACAGTGGGTGGGAGTGAATTACACTTATACTAACGGATGTACCGCGGTTTTACCAACACATTTGAATGTGAACGTTATTCCTACCATATGGTTTGTTGTTCCGGATACGACCTGCATCAATACTTCCATCAATATTGTAAATAATACGACCGGAGGAACAACATATTACTGGAATTTCTGTTCCGGGAATGCCAATTCCAATCCGATGGCATCGAACATTGGGAATCCACAGGGAACCTTGCACCAACCTACCTACATCACACTGGTAAAACAAGGAATGGACTGTTTTTCATTCACATCGAACCAGGTACCTCCCGGCGTTTCACGGCATTACCATGGAACCAGTTTCAGCAATGACCCTGTGAGTTCAGTCAATTTTGGGAGCTTTGGATTGCTTATTGTAAACAGGGTTGAAGGAATCCAGGTAAAGAGCGATAATGGTACATGGTACGGTTTTGTGAACAACGATGTGAACATTGTCCGCCTTGATTTCGGCACATCGCTCTGGAATACCCCCACTGCAACAACAATTCCTGTTGCCGGAATGAACCTTGGTCATGGACTTGTCATTATCAAGGAAGGGACGACCTGGCTTGGGTTCCTGGTCAATGCTTTTGGAAATAACCTATTCCGACTTAATTTCGGTACGAGCCTGTCCAATCCAAATCCTGCTGTTCAGAACCTTGGGAACATTGGATCGTTGAGTCATCCAAACCAGATTAAGTTACAGGCAGAGAATGGACTTTGGTACCTGTTTGTGATGAATGGATCCAGCAATACGCTCACCAGAATAACTTTTGGAAGTTCATTGCTCAATACACCCGCAGGTGTAAATCTTGGCAATCCGGGTGGATTGAATTCTCCGGTCGGAATTTCGATCATCCAGGATTGTAATTCAACCACAGGTTATTTTACCAACTGGATAAATAATGGAGAGATCGGCAGGCTGACCTTCACCGGGGGATTGGCCGGTTCGGTGTCTGGTACCATTTTGACTTACCTGAACACCTATAACCACCCACATAGCATCTCGGAATCATTTAGGGAAAACGATTCCTTGTTTCTCTATGTCACAGTTTCAATGTCTTCGGAATTGCTTCGCATTTATTTTCCTCCCTGTAACAATGCTTCACCCTCTTCTTCGACCTTGTTCACCCCGCCGCCGGTGTCTTACAATCAGCCCGGAACCTATAACATTCAACTTTTCGTCGATGAAGGTTTGGCTTCCAGTGCCAGTTTATGTAAACCGGTCGTGATGATGGATCCTCCAACTGTAGATTTAGGGAATGATGCCACGATCTGTCCTAACGGCTCTAAAATACTCAATGCCGGAGCCGGCTTCAGCAGTTATTTATGGTCAACAGGGGCAACCACACAAACCATCACGATCAATTCCCCGGGAACCTATTGGGTGGATGCCATGAAATGGGGATGTATGGCCTCTGATACGGTTCA
>JAPLDH010000070.1 GCA_026391355.1 Bacteroidota bacterium
AATTGATTGAAAATTTAGCTGAAGGGACATTTTTGCTCAAAAAGGGAAAAAAATTATGTAAAGTAATTTAATGTTTAGCCTCTAACTATGAGCGTGTTAACTAATTTACTTTACATAAGCATTTACTTTACATAATGACCCTTATGCAAAGTTTTACATAAAGGTCATAACCATCCTTCAGGTAATATCCAGCCGAGTGATGCCGATCATAAGATCACGCGGAAGATCAAAGAAGCAGGATTGATGCTCGACGTTGCCGTGCTTGATCACATCATTATCGGGGATGACACCTACTATAGCTTTGCAGACGATGGTCAAATATAGCAGGCAGGAATTGACCATTTACCATTGACCATTTACCATTGACCATTTACCATTGACTAATGACCCATGACTTAATGGCTTAATGACTAATAACTTAATGGCCAATCTTCTCAAACCTATACCCTTTTTCCAGGAAATAGTCGAGATAGCGGGGCAGGGTAAAAAGTACATTATCCTTCGCTTTCAGGTTGTCATGGAAAACAATGATCGAACCAGGCCGTGTATGGTCCGTGGCATTCTTCAGACATTGTTGAGGTGAAACACGGGAACTATAATCACCGGTCAGTGCCGACCAAAGGATGAACCTGTATTTCTTCCGCAGTATATAGTACTGTTTCAGGGTGAACCTTCCATATGGTGGCCGGAATAAGAGGGTTGAAAAACAGGAATTACACCGGTGAACATCTTCGATATAATCCTTCGTAGGGGTTTTCCATCCGTTGAGATGGTGAAAAGAATGATTTCCGACACCATGGCCTTCCAGTAATATCTTTTCAAGAATTTCCGGGTACTTACGGGCATTGTCACCGATACAAAAGAAAGTAGCTTTACAGTTTCTTTCCTTCAATATCCGGAGGATATCCGGAGTAACTTCTGGGATCGGGCCATCATCAAATGTCAGGTAAATAACTTTCTCATTTGTATCCAGTTCACAGATGAGATGCTCCTTGTTAAAAAAAAAAGCAAGAAAACGTTGGGTTATCCCGGGGCTCATCTTTGCACCTGCTTAATTTTATCGGTAAAAAGCTGAAAATATTTTTCAAGACATGCCTGTGATTTGTCAGAAAGTTCTCTCTGTTTGTTGTCCCTTGCAACCATTGCCAATCGCTGCATTGTCATCAGGTCCTCCTGGGCGCTGGCATCAGAGTTTTGCAGATCCTTATCCGGAAATGAGAAAATATATGCAAGGTCTTCATTCATCAGCTTATATAATCTTTCCGCCATCTCGTCTGCTTTTTTCGTCTCCCCTATCCGATAATACCCATCTGCAATCGAAGCCATAAAATAATTGGACGGAATAATATTCTCAGGCATCACTTCAAGACAACGATCCAGAACGCGTTTGGCAGAATCCTTCTTCCCTTCATTAATCAAAGCATTCGCAAGCCGCCCGAAGGCATTCCTCAGGTTCATGGCCATCCGCATGTTATTTTCATCCATATAGACCTTTGGATTCTGCATATTACCAAAAACAAATTTATTCATGAGATTGTTGTACATCGCTTCCGTATTGACCTCTCCCATTTCACCTTCCTCGGCTTTTGCCTTTATAGGAAGCAGGTGGTAAGCAATTCCTTCAAGGTGGAAATATTTGTCAAGCCCCAGATAGGATTCTGGGCCCATGGTCATGGCAAAATAAACCGGCCTTTTCCATTTGTTTTCGCCCAAAAGATCGAGGATCATCAGGTCATTTTTCTGTATTCCCTGCCTGTCAATCTCCCAGCGGATCGTATCCAGTCGAGACCTGTATTTCGTTAGCAAAGGATGATCCTTCAAAAATGTCTGCGGGTCATAGGTAACCATGAATTTCTTTGATGGAAAAAAGTCGATCATACCGTATTGGGAGGTATTGAATTTCAGCTTGCTTTCATCCGTATTCAGTACATGGAACAAATCCTTCAGATCTACATAAACATCTTTTAAACCCTCGTTCTCAATAAAATATACGATATCATGATTCCCCTGCCGGTATTTTTCCTTTGAAAGAGAAAAAGGAACAGGGTCTGAATCATATGCTTTCCGTTTCATCTGATCGATGTACCAATCGGTGTTCAACAGGGAAAGGTTTACCACCCTGACATCTGTCCTGACCCCCTCCACCTCCTGTGCGTACCAGAGAGGAAATGTATCATTGTCTCCATTTGTAAAGAGAATCGCATTGCGGGCACAACTGTTGAGATAATCCTTTGCCATTGCCAGACCTGTGTACCGGCCGGAACGGTCATGGTCATTCCAACCCTGCTGTGCCATGATCCCGGGAACAAGTATAAGTGTGGCAACTGTAACAAGGATAGCTGAAAGTTTCAGTTTAATCCTCGCTGAGAGCCATTCCGACAGCGCAGTTACACCCAGACCGATCCATATGGCAAACGCATAAAATGAACCAGCATAAGCATAATCCCTTTCGCGGGGCTGAGGAGCGTACTGGTTCAGATAAAGTAAAATCGCGAGGCCGGTCATAAAAAATAACAGGAATACGATCAATGAACTTCTTTGGTCCTTCCGCACATGGTAAACCAAACCAAGGATACCCAGAATCAACGGTAGAAAATAAAAGCTGTTATCGCCTTTGTTTTTTCTTATCTCCGGAAGATGCTGATCGCCAAGCCTGATCTTATCGATAAATGGAATGCCGCTTTTCCAGTTCCCTTCAATTTTGCTTCCCATTCCCTGGTTGTCATTCTGTTTTCCGGCAAAATTCCACATGAAATAGCGGTAATACATATGAACGATCTGGTATTTCCAGAAAAACCGGAGGTTCTCCGTAAAGGTGGGTACAATCCGTGTCTCCTCCTGTTCGCCGGATTGAACCGTGACCGGTTTGCCTATGACATTTGCCCATTTTTTATATTCCACGGCATGTTTGGGTTCTTTGTCTTCCCACATCCTTGGGAAGAATGTGGTAAACCGTGAATCGAAAACAGGAATAACCTTTTCTCTTTTATCTGTAATGATATATTTCCCTGATTTATCATCCTTTGTATAAACCGGGTTTCCGTCTTTCCTGTCAATAACCGGAGCATTGTAATAAGGCCCGGAAAATAAAGGCCAGTCGCCGTATTGTTCACGGTTAAGATAAGCCAGGAGGTACATTGCATTCTCAGGGTTGTTCTCATCCAGCGGAGTGTTGGCATTGCTCCTGATCACAAGCATAAGGAAGGAGGTGTAGCCGATGATGATGAACGTCAGTGATAGAAGGATGGTATTCAATATCGTCCTGCCTTTCCTCCTGGTATAGATCAATCCCCAGATAATAAAACCAATAAGGAGAACAAAATAAATAATTGTCCCGGAATTGAATGGTAATCCAAAAGAGTTGACAAACAGCAATTCTGATAACCCGGCCAGCTTCACAACCCAGGGGATGATGATGTACATCACAATTGCCAGGATTGCAATAGAAATGGCCACCACCAGGAGGATTGTTTTCCATGTCGCCTGTGGGTGTTTTTTGAAATACCAGACAAATGTAATTGCCGGTATGGCCAACAGGTTCAGCAGGTGAACGCCTACCGAAAGACCGACAAGATAGGCAATCAGGACCAGCCAGCGATAAGCATGCTTAGCCTCTGCCTGTTCCTCCCATTTAAGGATGGCCCAGAAAACCACCGCTGTAAAAAAAGCCGACATGGCATATACTTCACCTTCTACTGCAGAGAACCAGAAAGAATCGCTGAATGTATAAGCCAGTGAACCAACAAGGCCTGCACCCATAATGGCATATATCTTACCGTTCGTCAATTCTTCACCGGCTTTCAGGATGAGTTTCCTGGCAAAAATGGTGATCGTCCAGAATAAAAACAGGATCGTAAAACCGCTGCAAAGCGCCGACATCGTATTTACCATGCGCGCCACATGTTTCACATCGCTGAATGCAAACAATGAAAAAACGCGGCCCAGCAATTGAAAGAGAGGCGCTCCCGGCGGATGTCCAACCTCAAGTTTATAGGCGGTGGCAATATATTCACCACAATCCCAGAAACTCATGGTCGGCTCTGAAGTGAGAATATAAACAACAGCAGCAATTCCAAATACAATCCACCCCAGGATCGTATTGATCTTATTATACTTTTTCATGAAATAGGGCATTGAGAAGCTAACAAAGGTATTAAAAAATTAGTATTTTTGAGGGTCTCAACTAAATGATGAATGATATGAACAAGCTTGTGTTATTGCGACATGGAGAAAGCATATGGAATAAGGAAAACCGGTTTACAGGTTGGACAGATGTGGATTTATCGGAAAGAGGGATCAGGGAAGCAACAGAGGCAGGAAAAACATTGAAGGCAGAAGGATTTCAATTCAGGGTTGCTTACACATCATACCTGACCAGGGCCATCCGGACCTTATGGCTGACACTTGAACAGATGGACCGGCTTTGGATCCCTGTGTACAAGACGTGGCGGTTAAATGAGAAACATTATGGCACTTTGCAGGGATTGAATAAATCGGAAACTGTTGAAAAATACGGTGATCAGCAGGTGCTTCTCTGGAGAAGAAGCTATGACACCCCTCCTCCCCCGCTCGAGGAGAATGATCCACGGCACCCCCGGTTTGATCCGAGATATAAAGACCTGAAACCCTCAGAAATACCTGCCACCGAGGCACTCAGGAATACTGTGGAAAGGATCGTTCCTTACTGGCAGGATGAAATCTCTGTCAAGCTGAAAGAGCACAAGGAGATCCTCGTATCTGCCCATGGCAATAGTCTGCGCGGAATCGTTAAATACCTCAAAAAGATATCAAATGAGGATATTATTGCCTTAAATCTGCCGACCGGAGTACCATATGTTTTTGAATTCGATGACGATATGAATCTCCTAAGGGATTATTTCCTTGGAGACCCTGAAGTAATCCGGAAACTAATGGAAGAAGTCGCAAACCAGGGTAAAAAGAAATAACAGCTTTACTATGCCAAAACAATGGGTAATCCCCGATATTCATGGATACATAAAGACATTGCGAGCATTGGTCGAAGATCTGATCCGGCCAGGCCGTTATGATGAACTTTATTTCCTGGGGGATTACATCGACCGCGGACCTGCCTCTATGGAGGTGATCGATTATATCCGCTCACTGCAGAAAGATCAATACACGATTACCGCACTAAGAGGTAATCATGAACAATCCTTTCTGGATCTTTATGAAAAGGAGAAAAAAGGAAGAAACTTTTTCTTCAACAAGGCCTTTAACCGGAAGCGAATGGCATGGTTTTCCTTTGGCGGCAGATCTACCCTGAAAAGCTTCCAGGTTAAAAATATCCGTGATATTCCCCAGGAATATGCAGACTGGATGAATGAACTTGGCTATTTTGTTATGCTCGACCGGTTTATCCTGGTTCATGCCGGCCTGAATTTCCAGATAGATGATCCTTTTCAGGATACCCATGCCATGCTCTGGGTCAGGGATTTCGATATCAACCCGGAAAAGACCGGAAACCGCAGGATCATTCATGGCCATGTTCCCGTAAACATAGAATTGATCAATCTTTCCATTCACAACTCTTACTACAAATTCATTGATCTCGATAACGGCCCCTATATGACGGGAAAAGATGGATTTGGCAACCTTTGCGCGCTTGAGCTAACGTCAATGGAGATCGTTATTCAGAATAATCTTGACCTGTAAAATTTACCATTGACCATTTACCATTTACCATTGATTTACCATTTACCATTTACCATTTACCATTGAATTCGTAATCCGTAATCTTTAATCTTTAATTACTATTGCCTACTGCCTACTGCCTACTGCCTATTGCCTTAATGACCTAATGAAATGGAACATCCCCTCTAAATCCAACTCCCCGGCAGATACTTCAAAAAATATTCTCAACGACACAGATTGGCGTTCTCACTTTGTACTTTTGACCCCGAAATCTTAGTACATGACAATTTTTTAACTATTTGATTGTCAGCGTTTAATGTTAATAACTTTGTTATAAGTATTTTAAAAAAATGTAATTAAAGCCTTGATAATCATTACATTAGGTTATTATCTCACAATAATCTAAACGCTATGAAAAACAAGGCCTCAGACAAAAATAATGAATTAGTTGACATCTTCCAGCACCGATTGGGTTGGAATAAATCAAGGGTAAAGTTCTTTGTTTCATTCAATTATATTTGTGTTAAAATGAGTTTTTTCTTACCTTTAAGCCATGAAACAAAGACTTTATATTGACACATCCGTTTTCGGCGGTTTTTTCGATGAAGAATTCTCAGAATTCACGAAACCACTTTTTGAGAGATTTCAAAAAAGCAAATTCAAGTTGCTGTTTTCCACAGTGACTCAGGATGAATAAAGCTCTGCACCAGAGAATGTTAAAGGATTGGTGAGAAATATCAAAGTTGAAAATACAGAATTCATAGAAACAACAGAAGAAGCTGTGGAATTAGCGACACAATACATTTTAGAAAAAGTTGTCGGACAAACAAGCTTTCCAGATTGTTTACACATTGCGCTCGCAACCATCAATCGTGCTGACTATTTGGTTAGTTGGAATTTTAAGCACATTGTAAATGTTCAACGGATTCGTGGTTTCAATGCTATTAATATTAAGAATGGCTACAAGCAATTAGAGATTCCTTCGCCAAGAGATTTTATGACTTATGAAGACAACAACTGATAAAACGTTTGACGCTGTAAAATTCATGCGTAAACAGAGACAGAGATTAAGTGAGAAATTGTCTTCAATGACAAAAGAAGAAATCATTGAGTATTTCAAGAAAAGGAAATTGGAAAACTCAGTAAAGCCCTGTGCATAATGACCTAATGACCTAATGACCTAATGACTTAATGACCAATGACCAATGACTAATGACTAATGACCAATGACCAATGACCTAATGGCTTCCTTCAAACTCTCTTCTATCGGCAAATAGTTGTAATTCTTCCAGAAATCTTCGTCTTCTTTTCCAACCAATTGATCCCAACGCTGGTTAGGGGCAATTGATTTGCTTCCTTTAAAGTTTCGGATACTGTCGGGATCGCGGGTAACGTCGGTTACAACAAGTTCGTCGAGGTATCCGTATTTCAGATGCTGGCCAGTTGGTGGATGAACATAGGTCATCCAGTATTCATTGCGGATCGTGTTGAGGTACCATCCCCCCTGCCTATTGGAATAGGTCAGCACTGTTTGACCTAACGGCATCTCCTCGATCCACCCGGGAATATTCCGGATGGTGAATATGCGCTGATATTTCGTTTTGGTGTTATACCGGTCAAATCCTTTCAGGCTTGGTTTAAGGATGATCTTCTCAATGGCAAAATCCGAAGCGTTGATATATATATCTCCTTTCCAAAGTGACTGCTTAACCTTGTCTTTCTGGTCAAAGATGATGTGATAGAGTTTTTTACCTGTAGGGTCCATGATCTCCTCCATGTGGTAATCATAAAACCTGAACTCCTTTTCATCCAGCACAGTGCCCTGGTAGAATTCTACCAGGTCTTTCGAGAACAGACAGCTCATGCAAAATGCATTCTTGCCGATATCTCCAAGCGAATTTACCATGAGTGTGTCTGAAACAACCCGTCCCTTCATCATTTCGGGGACATTCGACTTGTTATGCTTGCCGGCAAGTTTTTTCTTCGGGTAGAGGTAATATCCGTCTTTTTGATCTTTGACCACGGCCTCTGTATATTCTGCGAGTTTATTGGCTACCATCTTCCTGACCCGGACAAATGAGGTCAGCAGCAACGGCTCCTTTCCATAATTATCAGGAATCCCGGCAACAGCATGTCGTAGTACATCCTCTACTGTCATACCTAAAATTTCAACCTCCCGGAGCTTGAAAACAGCCGGGTTAAGCTTTATCACCTTACCACCGGTAATCCAATCGCCCAGTTTGAAGTTCGCCCGTTCATATCCAAACGAATATACTTCCGCAGAATCACCAGGAGTGAAAGAAGATATGCTCAATTCAAAATATCCGTCAGTATTGGTAATGATCCCAATTGAACTGTTGATGATAGAAACCTGGGCGAAGGGAATTGGCGCCTCTGTTGCCTTGTCCACTATACGGCCCGTAATGGATCTCGCTTCCTGTGCTGAAACCCACTGCAGACTTAAAATATGTAAAGCCAGGGGAAAGATAATTGACCGGATTTTTTTCATCGGATTGTTTGCACGAAGATAAGAACAAAAAAAATGACGAATATGCGAATGACGAATTCGGGAATGAAATGTCTGAATTTAGAATTATGGTTTTATTTGTACCTTTGTGGAAAGCTATTCAACAATGGAATTGAATATTCAATATGTTAATGATAAGAATGGCCAGGTTAAAGCTGTTCAGATTCCGATCAAAGATTGGAAATGGTTACATTCAAAATTCATCACCTTTTCAAAAGAATTGTCATTAAGGGACGACCTTACAAAAGCTTTTGATGAAGTTCGTTTGATGCAAACAGGGAAGATGAAGAAACAATCTTTGGGTGAATTTCTCAATGAGATTTAACATTATTCCCACCGATCTCTTTAAAAAACAAGCAAAACGGCTTTGCAGGAAACATCCTTCTTTAGTTGGAGAACTTCGTGAATTAGAAATAAGGTTATCAACAAATCCCAACACAGGGATTTATTTGGGTCATGACACTTACAAAATCCGAATTTCAATCCAAAGTAAAGGAAAAGGAAAAAGCGGAGGTGCCAGAATAATTTCTTTTGTGGTGAAAGTTGATGAGGAAGTCTATCTTTTAACCATTTATGATAAATCCGAAATTGAATCCATTTCCGATAAAAAGATCTCTGAAATGATAAAAAGGATCGGTCAATAGATTGAATTTTAATCCACTTACTTTTCAAATAATGATGAATTATGAGGGGGAATTATGAGATATGAATGAATATCAATCACCCCCCTCAAAAACATCATAATTCAAATTTCACCCTCATAATTCATAATTTAAAAAAGATGTAAATCGTCTATCGTAAATTCATTCGTAAATCGTAAATCCTGGCATTCGTAAATTATTATTGCTGTGTTTATTTTGTTTTCTTTAATTCCTTCCTGAGAATGCTTTCAAATCTTGTTTTGCTGAGGTAATGGTCATCCAGAAGACGACCATCGCGGATCAGGCTGTAGGTTCCAAAACCGGAGGGCGCATCCTGGGCTTCCTTTAAAGTTTCGGATACTGTCGGGATCGCGGGTAATGTCGGTCACCACTAATTCGTCAAGATACCCGTATTTCAGATGCTGTCCGGTCGGAGGATGGATATAGGTCATCCAGTATTCATTGCGGATCGTATTGAGATACCATCTCCCCTGCCGGTTGGAATAGGTTAGTACTGTTTGACCTAACGGCATCTCCTTGATCCACCCGGGAATATTCCGGATGGTAAACATGCGCTGATATTTCGTTTTGCTGTTATACCGGTCAAATCCTTTCAGGCTTGGTTTCAGGATGATCTTCTCAATGGCAAAATCCGAAGCGTTGATATAGATCTCTCCTTTCCAGAGTGATTCCTTAATCTTATCTTTCTGGTCAAAAGTGATGTGGTAAAGCTTCTTTCCGGCAGGATCCAGCATATCTTCCATATGGTAATCATAATATCTGAACTCCTTTTCATCCAGCATGGTACCGGGGTAAAATTCTATCAGGTCTTTCGAGAACAGACAACTCATGCAAAATGCATTCTTACCGATATCTCCAAGCGAATTTACCAGGTTCGTATCGGAAACAACACGTCCCTTCATCATTTCAGGGACATTCGACTTTATATGTTTACCGGCAAGTTTTTTCTTCGGGTAGAGATAATAGCCATCTTTCTGATCCCTGACCACGGCTTCCGTATATTCTGCCAGTTTGTTGGCCACCATCTTCCTGACACGAACAAACGCAGTCAGAAGCAATGGATCTTTCCCATAATTATCAGGAATACCGGCAACAGCGTGTCGTAGTATATCCTCCACTGTCATACCTAATACTTCAACCTCCCGGAGCTTGAAAACAGCAGGGTTAAGCTTTATCAGCTTACCACCTATGATCCAATCATCCAACTTAATTTTAACACGTTCATATCCAAATGAATATATTTCTATTGAATCACCCGGATTAAAGGAAGATATGCTCAATTCAAAATAGCCATCCGTATTGGTAATACTTCCGACCGAACTGTTCAAAACAGAAACCTGGGCAAACGGAAGCGGTGCCTCGGAGGTCTTGTCAACAACCCTTCCGGCAATGGATTTTGCTTCCTGCGCTGAAAGTTGATACTGACCAATAAAAATGAAACCCAGAAGTTGAATGGCTGACAGAATCTTTTTCATCGGAATGTTTTTACGAAGATAAGAACAAAAAAAATGACGAATATGCGAATGACGTATATGATAATGAAAAGATTGAATTCTAAACAAGAAAATTATTCGTATTCTGATTATTCGTAATTTCATTCCCGAATTCTTCATTCGCATATTCGTTATTCGATTATTGTCTGCTTTATAATGAAACACCTATACTTCATCCTTGTCCTGCTTATTATTTCGATATCCGGGTTTTCCCAAACAACTACCAATGTCGGAACAGATTTCTGGATTGCATTTCCACCTAACCAGGGGGGGGCAGGAGTTACACTTCAGATTTTCATCTCGTCCAATTTCTCAACCAGTGGAAATGTTACATCTGCTTATCCTGGGGTAGATCAAAGTTTTACCGTCATCCCGGGGATCGTAACCCAGCTTACTGTACCTTCAGGAGTAGCTCTTGGCACCGGAATTGAGGATAAGGGGATACGGATCACTTCCAATGACCCTGTTTCCGTGTATGGGCTTAACCATAGAAGTGCATCTACAGACGCCTTTCTGGCTTTGCCGGTGAATGCGTTAGGATTGGATTACAGAATACTGACCTACAAGGTGACCCTCAGCCTCATCGGATCGGCTTTATCGATAGTTGCCACGCAAGACGGCACATCCCTGATAATTTTTAACCACCAGACGAACAGCACAACCAATGTGACCCTAAATCAGGGGCAAACCTATCTTGAAGAGGTAACTGCCACGTTACAAGATGTCACAGGGTCGAGGATACAATCGAATTTCCCGGTCGGGGTTTTCGGATCTGTAAAATGTGTAGACATACCTACTTCATCCTGCTCTGCATGCGACCATATTGTAGAAATGATGTGGCCCGTTAATTCCTGGGGAAAGAATTTTGTGACAGTTCCCCTAGCCGGAAGAGATAACAGCGGGGATATTTTCAGGGTTCTTGCCGGGGAGGATGGAACCGATGTTTTAGTGAACGGGACATTGGTGTCGACCCTAAATACAGGGGATTATTATGAAGCAAACCTGGTGGGAAATAATTCCATCACGACATCGAAAGCCACTCTTTTGGGACAATATGCGAAAGGGATGACTTGTACGGGAAATACCACCGGAGATCCGCTCATAATGTTGATTCCACCCTGCGAGCAATTTCTGACAAATTATACCATTGTGAATGTTGCTGGCGGCTTTCTCACGCATTGGGTAAACGTAGTTGCTCCCGACTATGCCCTGGGGACCATCTACCAGGATGGAATATTAATTCCGAATGCCGCTTTTACGCAGATCAGTACAACAAACTTTTATGGTGCACAAAGGTCGGTTACGGCAGGCTCGCATACATTTACAAGCACTTTTCCATTTGGGGTGTTTGTATATGGTTGGGGAAATGCTGATTCGTATGGTTATCCCGGTGGAGGTTCCTTATCGCCGGTTGGAACCGTCCACAATGTGACCCTTTCACCGGATACTGCGTATGGTCAGTTGAATGTCACCAATGTTTGCGTGACCGCAAATGTTACCGATAATTACACAAATCCTGTAGTTGGAGTGCTGGTAAATTTTTACATCAGCGGAATAAATCCATTGGTAGGCAATGCATATACGGATGCCCTCGGAAATGCGCAATATTGCTATACTCAAACAGGAGTTGTACCAGGTGAAGATCATATCTATGCTGAAGTTTTTGGTTATAAATCGGATACTTCTGTAGTTTTCTGGAGCTATACACCCCCATGTACAAACCCGGTTTCCGGTGGGACGATTGGCAATGATCAAAGCGGGTGTGGAAGCTTCACACCGACTACCCTTACCAATATCCAATCGCCGGGCGGCTTTACGGGCACACTTGAATACAAGTGGCAGGTATCGACCACAAGTGGTTCGACAGGATTTTCAGATATTGCAGGCAGCAACGCAGCATCCTATACTCCCGGAATGATTATACAAACCACCTGGTTTAAGCGGCTTGCAAGGGTGAATTGTATGACTGACTGGAGTGGCGCTGTTGAATCGAATGTGGTCGGGATAACCATTGTTCCGCAGCTTCCTGTGAATGTGAGCATCTCGCCTTCTGCATACAGTGTTTGCGCGGGAACTTCTGTAACCTTTTCTGCAACCCCAACCAATGGCGGAACAACACCAGTCTATCAGTGGAAAGTCAATGGTCTTAATGCAGGAAGCAGCAATCCGCAATATACTTATTCACCTGTTAACAGTGATGTTGTGACCTGTGTCCTTACCTCTTCTGAACCTTGCACTTCAGGCAATCCGGCAACCAGCAATCCAATTACACTGACTGTCAATCCGAACCTTCCGGTCAGCATCACCGTCTCTCCGTCAGCAAATTCAGTATGCAGCGGAACTTCAGTTACCTACTCTGCAACACCTCAAAACCAGGGAACGACGCCCGTTTACCAGTGGAAAGTAAACGGTGGCAATACCGGGGCCAACAACACCTCTTATTCGTATGTTCCTGCGAATGGAGATGCTGTTACATGTGTGCTTACCTCAAATGCGGCATGTGCCAACGGGAATCCGGCCACCTCAAATGCTATAACAATGACCGTCAATCCAAACCTTCCGGTCAGTATTGCCATCAGCGCTTCAGCAAACCCGGTTTGCGCAGGAACAACAGTCACCTTTACCGCGACACCTACAAATGGAGGAATCTCTCCTACATACCAATGGAAGGTAGACGGAAACAATGTTGGGACCAATTCTCAATTCTATTCCTGCATTCCCGCATTCAGCATTCAGCTTTCCTGCATTTTAACCTCCAATGCAACCTGTCCAACGGGTAACCCTGCAACGAGCAATACCATCAACATGACCGTAAATCCGCTCATGCCGGTCACTATTTCAATCGGTACTTCAATAAATCCAGTCTGTGCAGGAATTCCGGTAACCTTCACGGCAACACCCACCAACGCAGGAACAACTCCTGTTTATCAGTGGAAAGTCAATGCCATCAATGCAGGAACGAACAGTTCAACTTACCCTTACGTTCCGATAAACGGTGATACTGTCAATTGCACCCTGACATCCAGCTTTGTATGTGCAACCGGAAACCCGGCAACATCCAACTTCATCTCCATGACAGTGAAAGAGGTTCCTGTAGTAAGTTTCACCAACTGCAACGATTCCATTACGACAATAAACGCCCAACCCTTCAGGCTGAAAGGAGGAATTCCATTGGGAGGAACCTATTCAGGTCCGGGAGTCACGAACGGGATCTTCTATCCGGCTATTGCAGGTGCCGGCACAAAAACGATCACCTATTCCTATATAAATGCAGCGCTTTGTTCTGGATTTGCCAGCAGGTCATTAGTCATTAGTAATTCGTCATTAGTGGTGTGTGGTAATCCGCTGACTGATATCCGGGACAATAAGGTCTACCCAACTGTGCAGATCGGAAGCCAATGCTGGATGGCCGCCGACCTGAACTATGGAACAATGATTCCCGGAAACATAAGCCAACGAGACAATTGCATCAATGAAAAATACTGTCTGAACGATATAACTGGGAACTGCCAACTGGGAACTGTATACTACCAGTGGGATGAGATCATGCAATACGACGACTCCCCCGCCAAACAAGGCCTTTGTCCACCGGCATGGCATGTTCCAACAGAAACTGAATGGACTACCTTGTTCAATAATTTCATCAACAACGGATTTGCAGGCAGTCCTTTGAAATCAACGGGCTATTCCGGTTTCAATGCCATTGTGAATGGAACGCGCCACATGAATCTTACCTGGGACTTTACCGGTATGGCCACCTTCTTCTGGTCTTCTGATGTCCATAGTGCCAGTAAAGCATGGGCTCATGGAATGAATTCATGGGACCCGAGTGTTTCGCTGTACCCATCACTTAAAAGTAATGCTTTCAGTGTCCGCTGCTTGAAAGACTAAATGCATTATCTTGTTTTCTTCAGCTCTTTCCTGAGAATGCTCTCAAATCTCGTTTTGCTGATGTAGTGGTCATCCAGCAAACGACCATCGCGGATCAGGCTGTAGGTTCCAAAACCGGAGGGCGCA
Source organism: Bacteroidota bacterium (assembly GCA_026391355.1). Taxonomy (GTDB): domain Bacteria; phylum Bacteroidota; class Bacteroidia; order Bacteroidales; family FEN-979; genus CAIYUC01. The sequence goes on from JAPLDH010000070.1 coordinate 14,352, forward strand.
TCCTGGGCTTCCTTTGAAGTTCTGAGTTTAATGACTTTCAGATCGATTCCCCATTCGTCGGCAACCTGTTTAAGGTCATTCACTGATTTTTCATGCCAGGGACATTGGTCTGCATATACCAGATTCCATCCTTGATATTTGTTCTGTTGCTCCCGCCAATCTATGAGACGGGGAACAGGATTTTTTTCATCGAATTTCCTGAACATTAATTCAAACCGATCCAGTTCATCGGCTTTGATATATCCGTTCTTTTCAAAGAGCCGTTTATCCGCCATCCAGGCGCCACTGCTGGTCATGACACAAACACCTGACTTTTTCTCCTTCCTCGCATCCTTTTCACAAGACCCGATAAGAGAAGAGCCGACATTTTTATTGCGTTCTTCTTTATGCAGAATTGCTATACAATGAATAAACAAATAGTTGAGGGCGATCACCGGTCGCCAGGCAAATTCTGCAGGGGTAAATTCGATGAATCCAAGCTGCCTGCCGGCGTTGTCTATTGCCATCCTCATCCGCAGACCCTCATTCCCTTTACTTTTCACCCATTTTACTTTCGCTTTGTGACCGGGCGCTTTTTTATCCTTGATGCAATATGTCCCGGTTTCATTGACATTGCCGGCAATAACACTAATTATTTGAATTTCGTCCATAGCAGAATTGTAAAAGGATAATACATCCTGTCACCGCAAATTACTTTTTCATTTTGATTTTCTTTTAGTTTGTGTTTATTGTAAATAAAGAAAATCGACATACTTGTTTATTAAATATTGCAAACAATGGAGATTATTAATTTTATTCATAGGTTCAACTTCTCTATTCATAAAAATTTCATCTAACCTTCCTTTTAATTTTTCATTTAAAGGAGAAAGAGAATTGTAGATAAACGTTTTTTTCCGGTCGATGAAATTATCCATTGCTTCATTCTTATTGAGATAATCTGAAAGTTGAAAAATGTTTATTTTGATGTCAGAAGGCTCTTTCATTTCTATATCAGGATTAAATTCAAATCCGATCTTCTTCAGGAAAAACAATTCGCATTTCAACCCGATATATAAATCCGTCAATCCTTTCTGCTTTATATAGGTTTGTGTCACCGGATCAAATTCAAATTGTTCATCATCTGTCCGGCAACTTTTATATATACCTCCAAGGATCGTATGTATCTTCATTTCATCCTCATTGCCAAAATCAATTCTACGAACAGGCACTTTTGATAAGGGAGTGAAATAAAATTCACGGATGTTACCTTTCATCTTGGTATTTTTCCCGTACCCTACATTCAGAAAATCAGAATTTAAAAGCGCTAAAAGATATTTCAGATTCTCCCGTGTTTCTTTTTTAGGGGTTATTAATGTAATATCTGATTGAGGATAGGTTTTCATATTATCGTAGGCAAACGTATTTTCTTTAGCCCGGCGGGAAGTCACTAATTTTTCGCTTTCAAAAATTGCTTGTTCTCTTGGCCACCAGAGATCGAACCAACGAATTCTCCCATTCTCAACTTCTCTTCGCGGATCCAAGATTCCTTTAAACTTTTTGAGATGCTCTAGAATGCTTGTTAACTCTTTTTCATCTTCACATAGATTAACATCAAGGACAAATTGTTTTTCCTGGTAATCAACAAATCCGCGATGTATAAAAGAATTTTTATAAAATGGTTTCACAAACTTTTGTTCATCTTCAGAAAGTTGCAATATATTAATCTGTTGTTCATCAAAAATGAAAATCGGATCCCCTGGTTTTATTGAGAATTCTTGTTGTTCCGGGAATGGAATTTTTTTTATATTTTCTGCAGTTACTTTATCAGCCCCGGAAACGATGCCCTGGTTCACATTGAACAGGTCGGTGAGAAAAGCAAAATTCCCGGTAAGTTTGACGGCTTTTTCCCGTGAATAAAGATGCCAGGCATGTTCGTCTAATTCGCCTTGTATAATTGCGCTGTAATACATATCAGCTATGCTTTCTCTTGTGTCTTTCCCCAATGAAAAATTTGGTTTTTCAGGATCGGCAAACAATTCAAACCGGCTATGATTTGTGAGCAACTCAATCCAACGATCATAGTTGGTAATGACTTTATTTTGAGAATCAATATATTTTTGATCGGAGTTTACCCATTCCTTTAAAAACTGAATAATCTTAATTTTATGGTTTGTCCGTTCCGATTCTATACTGCATTTTTCAAGGATAAATACAATGTTCTCCTGACCCTGCGCTTCAGGAAAAAGTTTGATTCCTTTAAAATCGTTAATCTCAATGATTTTTGCATTTTCAAGAATATATTTTCTAAGGTTCCCAGCACCATCCGCGGTAAGCCAGTATTGCGTAGTAATGAAACCCAGTTTACCTCCCTCAGCTAATTTGCTTAATCCGAGAATAATAAAATAATATAAGTAATCGCTTTTCCCCTGGTAAAAATGTTTCCAATATGAATGATTTTGAAGAGGTCGGAACATTTCCTTATGTCCCTTTTCACCAATATACGGCGGGTTTCCTACAACAAAATCAAAATCATTTTTATTGGCTGTCAGATTAATAAATACATCCTTAAAGGTGGAAGTAAATTCAGAAGTATCAAATGGTACTTTTCCAGATCCCTGAATTTCTTCATGATTATAAATTTTAAGGATTGAATCAGTCGTGCAAACCCGGAATGATTGCGTTTGCCGTTCTTCTTCATTCTCAATTCTTTTTATAAGCGATAATATCTGAATGATTAAATTGAGTTCGGCAAGCCGGCTGGCAAATCCGGTCAATTCTGATCCATGCAGGTTATCAACGATGCTCCGTTTAGCTTCAGCTTCACAGTTAAGTGCTTCATTGCGAATACGAATCGCAGCTTCAACAAGAAAACTTCCTGAACCACAAGCCGGGTCGAGTAATGTTTTTTTGTTTGTTTTTCCTTTAACCTTTCCAAAAAATCCAACCCGGTTAAGGATAAATTCAACAATATAATGAGGAGTATAGTATTGGCCTTTTTCTTTCCGCTCGTCTTCATTCAGGTAATGTTCATACAAATCTCCAATCAAATCAAAATTTATTTCCTCAAAGTTGATTTTCGATAATTCAAATAAAACCTTGATAAGTAAATCTTCATCCTTTGTTATCTGAAAATTGTAAGGGAATTTGTCCTCAAAATATGTAAACAATTCTCCAGCTTTAACACGCGCATCAAATAAAATTTCCTTAAATGTCATACTAAAGGGAGGCTCAAGTTTCTTCTTGAAACCACCGTTATATAAATTCTTTGGAATAAGTTCATTATCTTCAAAAATCCGAATCAGAATAAATCGTAGTAAAATAACATAACTTATCTGTTTCACTAATTCGTTTGCGGCTATTGCATATTTATCTTCTTCCTCACTTAAATTAATTTCACGGATCAACTTATCCAATTCATATTTCAACTGTATGTGATGATTCAAATCTTTTGTCATTGGCATTACCTGGTTACGGACATTATCCTGGATTTTTCTGACTAATCCATAAACAAGCGTGTTTAGAAACTTCTTGTCAGGTATTATAAGGTCTTCCTTTTGCCTGTTTTTTATCAGTTCAATATACTCCTCGGGTTTTATTTTTCTAAACCTGAAATTATCATAGACCCATTTAAAATTCTCAAAATCCCTGGTTCCTTCAGCACTGTTTTCTGCAACGGTTTTTAATAATTCAACCAAATTAATCGACCGATCTTCAAGGTGTTTTACTTTTATCCAATCCTTTTCATTTTGCCGTTGAAAAAATTCAAAGCGTCGAAGATTGAAAAGGATTCCATATTCATAGCCTTTAAAAGATTCAAGGTAGCGTTTTATTTGTTGTACAGCAGATTTTTCATCACGATCGTAAACAATATCAACTCCTGTGGATTTTGCATCCAGAATAAATTTATTCGTTTCCAACGTTCTGAAATCAGGTTTATCACCCTCTTTAATACCCTGTTGAAGAATATTAACACCAGACTTAAAGTCAAATATTTTTAAAAACTCCAGAAGAATGGGGGTAACAACAATGTCTTCATCGCCTTTGTACTCTCTCTCAAAATCTCTTAACAGACAATATTCAGCGTAAGTTACTTTTTGACCTTTATTGTTTCGAAATCTGCCCTCGCTGATAACGGAACTTATTTTTTTTAAGATCGAATCGTAACTATTCATATTTGATTCACTTTAAAAATTCATTGGATAATAACCTCTCCATTGATTGTCAGAATAATCCCCGGCGCTACTGTAACAGTCCCGTTGGGAGAGATCGTCAGGTTATTGCATCCCAGTCCCGGGTCTCTTACAACCGGCATATATGTCGGATGAGCGGACATGATCACATCATCAGTAAGGAATGGGATGCCGGGCGGACTCCAGTTTGTGGGAGAAATCCAATCGTCGCCGGTTGACCCGATCCAGGTTTTTGGCGTACCCGGAGGAGTTTCAACAACAACAGTGGTTGGTGACGAATATCCTAATGGGCAGGATCCATTCTGAAGAACAGCCCTGTAATCCCAGGTTCCGGTATAGACAGGTACCTCACTATAGGTTGAAAGGCCTGTTGTTCCGCTGATGTCTGTATATCCACCTCCATTATATTGTTCCTGCCATCCATAGATGTTGCCGGCATATCCTGCCAGTGTGAGCGTTCCCGTTGATCCCCCGTAAATAATTGCACTCCCTCCTGTAACCGTACCTCCTATAACTGCGGCACTCACCACCCCGTCAATAAAATAAACTGACGTAGGCGAATCATTCATGGGATTACCTGAGGCATTTGTGTATTCGCAATCCTGACCCCCATTATCAATATTGTTGAAGCTGAGCACAGAGATTCCGGTGGTATAATTGAAGCCGAGGATAGCAAGTGTTACACCGTTTGAAAGGGTCTGTGGAGAACTCCCTGTCCAGGTGATCATGATCTTATCCAGGGCGGAGCTTCCTCCCACCGGCAAATTCGCAATGGTGGCGCCTGAAAGGAGAGCGTTAATGGAAGAAGTACCCAAGTCAAAAGTTAGGATTGCCGGGTCATATTCGATCCTGAGTGACATCGATTTTATCGCTGAAAAATTGTTTACAGTTACGGGTATGGCGGTGGCAGAATTGGGACAGGCATAAAACGTACTTACCGTTGTAACAGGTGCATTTACAGGAGCTGCAACCGGGAACAGGCTTTTCGGGACGGACCTGTGGAAAAACATGCAATAATGAGGGGTTACAGGGTAATCTTTTACTGCAGATCCGGGAACAGTGGCATTCTGATAAAGCATGTGAAGCGATCCATCGCTGTTTTTGGCAATGGAAGGATAGACAAATTCCTGGCTTACATCCATAGGGGTTGCGGTAAGGTCAATCATATCGCCCCAACTGGTGCCGAGATCAACCGACGCCCTGCCCCATATATGGCGGAAGTTCTTATCATCGCTCGAAGGATTGCCAACGGTCACTCCCGACCAGATCACAAAGATCTTGTTGTCATTGTCGACGGTGATTTGAGGAAAACTGCACAGACCTACCCCATAATTGGGTATCCCTACGATGGTGTCGCCGGTTGAGTTGCTCTGAACGTAGCCCATCAGTTGTCCATTCGCCTCCAGAATGCTTAAATCCAGGCTGTCATTAAGCATCGGCATATCGCTGTTCCAGTAAACCAGTCCGTCGGTTTCCGGCCAGTAGAGTGTTCCGGATCCGTAGTCGGCCAGTTTCATCCTTCCGAATACCACGTGATACCTGCCCTGGTGGTCCATCTCAACACATAAGGAACCATCGCAACCTGTGAAAGGATTAAGGTATTCACCTTCATTGTGCCAGATATATCCATTGTTGAGGATCGGGACTTTTGACCATGTGGTTCCATTATCGGTTGATTTCATGATGAATACATCCCGATACCAGCCACCGACAGCAAAAACAAGTGTATCACCGTGAGGCGATCCCCAGGCATAGTTGTCGGCGCTGAATCCCGGGTAATAGGATGAATTCAGTTCATTAAGGATCACACCTGCCTCATCCCACGTAACACCTCCATCTAATGAACGATAATAGAGAAGGGCGCCATCCTGTCCGTTGTAGGTCCCTCCACCAGAAGCGGTGGGTGTCGTCACCACAAGCATATGGATATAATTATTTGTCGGTCCTGAAGTGATCATGTGTGGCCAGTTTAACCCTGGTGCACCTGAAGGAGGTGAGATATAGCTCTCCGTCCAGCTTCCCGTGCCTCTTGTCGTCCTTGTTGAGATCACCAGTTGAGGATAGGAAGACTGGTGGGCGATGACTATCTCACCTGTGTTGTTCCACGGCTGGTATGATGGCCAGCCTGTTCTTTCGGCTTCAATCCTTGATGTTGGTGTCGAATTCCATCCGCCACCATTCTGGTAGTTATACCCGGTTCCCCTTTCAGGAAAGGATGAATAAGAGGTACCATAGATCCAGGCAGCTCCCATTGTACCGTCGCCATACATATAAAACCGGTCCTGCATGGATCCGTTTGTTTGAAGATCATATTGTGAATCACCTACAAGTAGTGTCGCAGTTCCAACCATTGCCAGTACAGGTCCGACACCTCCATATTGAGTGGATCCGTAAACAGAATAAACAGAAAAATAGTAAGTTCCGTCGCCGAAACTGATATCATAATATAAATTTGGGTCAGGTGTACTTGTCAGCAAATATCCTGAAAGATATACATTATAACCGCCTGGACCGGGTGTTCCGGGGGGAGCATCCCAGGTAAGATGAATATTATAACCGTTCACTGTAGCATGAAGATTTGACGGCGGTAAATAACTGGTATTGCCACCCTGTGTCATCTTATAGATACCGTCGGTTGTGCCTGTATTGTATGAACCTGCCCAGCCGGTATTAGCATCAATGAAACCTGTGGCCGTGATCTGTGTACCCCAGAGATACTGATCGACATCCCAGGTCAAACCACCGTTGTATGACCATGAAATTCCAAGCCGGTCAGACTGGTTCAAATAATCCAAGCCAGCGGTTGCATAGGTATTTGTCGTTTGAGGCACATAATTAATGTTATATGTAAACAGAGTTCCTGAATAAGATAATGCCGTAAAAGATGTGCCCCCATTTGTACTGACTCCTAAGAGGTCGGTTAAACTGGTTCCGGAATTGGTTTTTAAGGCGAGACCGTTTGATGTACTGCAGAATGCAGGCATCACATCGTAAGCTGACATATTTGGAACGGAGGTCACCGTCCAGTGATAACCCCTGTCAGACGAAGCATATATCCTGCCCTGAGATGTACCGAACCAGCAACTGTTGCCATTAACAGCATAATTGGCTGTAAAACCGTACTCTCCAGATTGTGCTGTTGGATTTTGTGATGCCGGAATGGCAGTCCAGGTGGTACCTCCATTGGTGGTGGTATAGATCTCGAATTTAAGGGGTGAAGAGATTGGATCACCCACGCAGACTCCGTTATTTGCATCCCAGAAATAGATCCAGTCAGGAAAGGAAGCGCTGTTATTAAAATAGGCAGTTGTCTGCCGGGTCCAGGTTGAACCCCCATTCGTTGTTTTATAGATACCCTGCGGGTTTGAACCGGAAATCAGATACATAGCAACCCATGCAGTGTTAGCATCGATCGCAGTGATCATAGAGATCTGGAGTCCTGAGGCATTATTGACAATACCGGCAGTCCAGGTAGTTCCACCGTTGATAGTTCTTGTAAAATCCTGAACCGCGACAGTGCCACCAGATCCATCATAAGCCGAAGCCCATATGACCTGCGAACTGACACAGGAAAAGTTCATGATTCCCCTGGATGATGTGGTAAAACCGGCTCCCTGCTGGATCCAGGTTTGCGCAGAAAGAGTGAAAGAAACAACCAGCAGGAAAATTACAGGAAAAATATTTTTTTTCATAGAAGAAACAGGAATGATGAAGGGATAAATTTATGAACTATATCGATACCATTGTCGCTTGAAGCTGACAAATTTAATGACAAGGATTACGAATATGCGAATTCCGAATTAACTTTTCGAATAAAGAATGACGAATTCCAATTGAAAATGAAAGACAATATGCTTGTCTACGGTATGAATGCAATGGTCTAATTCCGTCTGAAATGGGGCCGTTCTGACAGGGTAAGGGAATGACCTGCGACGGACAAGACATTCGGTGGAAAGATGTATGCTTTTCTGCACTACACGGGCTGGGGATTTACGCTAACAGAGTACCACGCAGTTCCAACGCATTCTTCGCCGCAACCTTTTTGCACCCGCCGACGCACCATTTATCTCCTCCAAGGTGAAACATCAGGATGGAATAGAAATCGCAGGTAGTCGTGACTAGTGCAAAAATTTCAAACCGTGCAAACTTATCGAAACTTTGGATCTGGGACTGGAGAGGCGGAATGTCGGCCCCACCCCACTCTTTGTCAGGATAGAATCCGCGTGCTTGCGTAGGCAGGGCGATTCCGATTTGCTGCTTCACCTTCTTGTTGATAGCGTCGCTCCCTACGACCGTGCCAACATGGCCAACCCATCGCATGCCGCGATCTGTCCATTCCGCGATTAGGCAACCACTCATAGGCCCGGTGAGCACGTCTCCGGCGGACAGAAGACGCCTCGATGTGTGGCCGTGGACGTAGTTAAGCCACGCGAAGTTAATCGGCATGCCTATATTCAATCCCATAGTGCTGACATGCGGCAGCGTCAGACCTAGCGCCGGGTCAATACCATCATATAACATCGGTGCCCTGACCTGGACTGGGTCGTTGATAATCGATCCGTCCATGGCTCCTCCGACATAGGCCTTGGGACAGTTCCACTTCACTCGAATGCCCTTACAGAAGTATCTTTCGATCATGATCTATCTCCTTACACACTAAATTTGGATGGCAATTACTAATATAAGATTAGGTGTACTAATGAAAAAAGCAAATGTTGCTTTCCTTGACCACCTATCCTATGTAGCTTGTTGTTTGTTATTAAATAATTTACACATAATTATTTCTATTTTGGTTCTTTGTATATATTACTGTCATTAGTAACCTAAACCAAAAACCGTCTGTTTTTATGTGAAGTTCACGAAAGTCATGTAAAATTATATCAAAATTTTTGATTTAGCAAGAAATAAAAAAAATCTTTTCTCCTGGAAGTTCTTTTGGCTTTTTACACACTGTTAATAACTTATAGACTACCTTCATCAGCAAAGGAATAATCCTTTTTATCACCGATGATGATATAATACAGAACAACTACCTCACAAGTTATTTCATCATTTTTGAGTACCGGTCAAGACGCATCAGACCGAATACTTTCCTAAATATTTGATTTCCGCTATCCCATAAACATACTTTTGCCCCATTCTCTTTTTTTATAAACTCGTAAATCAAAAACTTCATTCTGAAATCGTAAATCCTGCCTGACGGCAGGCAGGCATCTTTCATACATCATCTATTCCTTGTTCAATGGAATAGGGTCAAGGCACACATGATGCGTCGGCAGCCTCAGTGCGGGATTTACCTGTATTATTTTAGAAATTTGTACATCATTTGCAGGTTTGGGTCATGTTTGCCACCGGAAAACCATCCATATTGCCGGCTACGGGCTAGTGCCTGTTAAAATTAAATCTTGGAAATCAGTTCTTTAAGGAGGGGAAGATCAACTTCAATCGTTTTCCAGACAACATCAAGATCAACATCCAAATAATCATGAATCAGTTTATCCCTCATTCCTGCCATTTCTGCCCAGGGGATTTCCGGATGCGATTGCGTAAACGTTTTTGAAATTTTCTTTGTTGCTTCTCCAATGATTTCAATATTTCTTATCACAGCATCTTGAATCATGACATTTCTGTCAAACTCAAATCTTGAAATTTCGTTCATAAAATTATCAATTTTGCCGATGGCTTCAAGAATATGTTCAATATAGACCCAATCGTTCTTATTATTCATTGATAAATAATTTGCAGATCTTTTTGAATACTTTCTTTTAAAATTTTATTCTTGATCGCACCTTCAGTAACAAGGTCGACTTTGATACCCAACTTTTGTGAAATTAAATTTTCAACATGAACTAATTGAAGAAGAGATAGGGTTGATTTGAACCGTACAAGAATATCAATATCACTTTTGCTTGTGTTTTCATTTCTTGCATACGAGCCAAATACACCAATCATTTCAGGATTGTAATCACGCAATGTATTGATAATAATATTCGTAACGTCTGAGTTCATAAATCAACTTTTGTCAAAAGTACGAATCTTTTCTTTTAAATAAGCACTATTCGGTTCATGCAGGGGAATTTCACCCCTACATTCCCATCCCGCTGAAAAATCGGGACAGGCTGTGAAAGTCTCCTTTCATACGGGTCTTCCAGTTCCACCACAATTAGCTGAAATACTTATTCCCTTGATTGTCGACAAATATTTTTCAAGCAATGCAAAACAACTGGGCATTATTACTCTGTGACTTTAAGAATTTGTGAACTGGCGAACTGGAATATAAACGTGATGCGTGTCGCGTAACACGTAACGGATGCGACTTTGTGGCTCTGTTACTCTGTTACTCTGTTACTTTGTTACTTTGTGCCTCTGTGCCTTTGTGCCTCTGTGCCTTTGTGCCTCTGTGCCTTTGTGCCTCTGTCACTCCTTCTTCGTCGAATTAATCAGTACAAAAGGAATACTTAACTGAAGACCTCCTGATATCCGTGATTGCTCGTTTAATTCCAATTCAATCCTGTCAAAGACCTGATCTGTTTTTCCTGCAGGCAAGATCTTTTTCCAGGAATCCATAAACCACATGCGAATGAAATAATGATTCAGCATTGCAGTTCCGTTGCTGAATCTGTATTCAAACTGATCATGCTCCAGATCCTTTATAATAAATCCGTGGTTTTGAAGCATCGCAGTGATTTCATCAAGCGGACGACGTTTTTCATATATATGCTGCCTCATTAAATCAATCTCTTTATTCATGTGGAGATCCATCAACACACGTTCTAACTCTTCGTAAAACTCGAACATCGTTTTATCGAGGTTCATTGTCAGAACAAATTGTCCTCCTGTTTTAATGATCCTTGAACACTCGGATAATACCTGGTCAATATCCCTGACATTATTAATTCCATTATTGCTGACGATCAGATCCACAGAACCTGTATCAAGCGGAATTGATTCGGCAACGCCCTCAATGATCCGGATATTCGTTATTCCGTAATATTCAATCTTCTGATTTGTCCGGGCTATCGCCTCTTTCCAGGGATCTATACCATAAACAACAGAACCATCGCCCAACCTCATTGCAAGTTCGATCAATGGAAATCCGGCGCCAAAGCCTATGTCAACAGCAACAATATCCGGTTTATAATCAATATGATCAAGCAATTTTAATCCGAATGGTGCAGACCAGAATGGCAATTCGTCGAAAAACTGCATCTTTCCTGACATAAATACGAATCCTTTAAACCAGGGTATTAAATGCTTTTGCTACGAGGAAAGCAGCAGCCGCTGCCGCTATCCCGATCATAGTAACCTTTAGCGCTCCTTTCACCGGCGGTTGTCCGGTCACTTTACTTTTAAAATATCCGAATAAAAAAAGACAAATTACTGTAAGCATAGCGGAAATAACCAATCCCTGGATCGGTGTCCGGGTAAAAAAATATGCCGTTAAGGGGATCAATCCACCTACAATGTAAGATATCCCAATGGTGGCAGCACTGTTCCTTGCCCTGTTTACATTGGGTTTTTCGAGACCCAATTCATATTTCATCATGAAATCCACCCATTTCACCTTGTCCCTGGCCAGTTCATTGGCAATGATATGCTGGGTTTCCACATTCAATCCATATCCGGCAAAAATCTCCCTCACCTCTTCCTTTTCTTTATCCGGCAGGTTCTCCACTTCATTATATTCTCTTTTCTCTTCCGATTGAAAATGCTCCTGTTCCGTCTTACCTGCCAGGTAACCACCCAACCCCATTGCAATGCTTCCTGCAACAATTTCTGCAATGCCTGCCGTGATCACGATCGCATTGCTTTGAACAGCGCCACTCAACCCCGCAGCCAGCGCAAACGGAACCGTCAATCCGTCTGACATACCAATTACGATGTCAGTAATAAAAGCCGAACTTCCCAAATGTTCTTCCTGATGTGAAATCTTACCTGTAACCATACTTCCCATGTTGTTTACTATTAGCAGATTTATCCGGATCTGCTATCTTCATGAACTATTTCTGCAACAACGCTTTTGCTATCGCTTTCCCGGCAAGCGGTGCCATTACTTTATACCCGGCTTCGTTCGGATGTACGCCATCGGTAGTGTATGCGCTTTTCAACCCCTTTCTCTGATCCACCATGGAGGAATAAAAGTCAAGATAAATGATCCCATGACCATCCGCATATTTTTTTATCATTTCATTCAGGGTTGCAATTTTTTTTGGTGGTCTAAGGCCAGGTTTCCACGGATAATCGAAAACAGGTAGTAACGAACAAAGGATCACTGTTATTCCATTGGTTTTTGCCAGTTCAGCCATAGAGAAAATATTACCTGCAATCATTTCAAGTGTGGAAGGACCGGTATTACCGGCGATATCATTGGTGCCTGCCAGAATGACAACAACTTTTGGTTTCAGATTGATCACATCCGCCCTGAACCGAAGCAGCATCTGAGGAGTGGTTTGACCGCTGATACCACGATTGACATATGGTCTCCCTGCAAAAAATGCCGGGTATTTTTCGCTCCAAACTTCTGTAATGGAATTGCCCATAAAAACAACACGGTTTTCTCCCGGAGCAGGCGGACCAAGTTTTGCATTTTCCTTCCTGTACCGGCCTAAATTCGCCCAGTCCTGACCATTTGAAACTTCAAGAGTAAACATTGATAATAAGAGGAATGTAACAATAATCTTCATAATTCATATTTCATAATTTATCCTGGTCCGTTCATTCTCTCAAAAGTTCTCATCAGATCTTCAGGTCCCGCTTTGGTCACGGCTTCACTAAATCCGAAAGTCAGTTCTGTTTTCCCTTGTGTTAATTGTTCAAAAACAGCATTTATTTAGATGTCAGTAAAGGTTTAACACGGCTATTAAAGCCTTGTCCTGAATGACAAATGTAATAATTTTCCTTGAATCGTTTAAACTGAAGGGTTCGGATATCAGGGTTGACCGATAATATTGTAAATGTGAATCCGGGTCTGGTCGTTCAACACAAGCTGTTTATTCATAAAACAGATCTGGAAATCTTCGAATACAGTGGTAACATAGCCAATAAGTGAGGCATTTTCATCAATGATATATAAAAAACCAGGATTGACGAGGAAATATGAGACCCAGATCTCACCTGCTCTTACTGCCATTCCATGACAGTTTGTTCCCGGAGGAATATGCGTGGTGATTTCCTGTAAAAGACCTCCGTTCAAAGGATTGATGAGTTCAATTTTATTGTAATAATAGTTCAGGTATATCTTGTCATTAAAGTACCCCAGGTCCCTGACACCATAATTTGTACTGAAGCTATTAAGTATCCTTCCATCGGAAGGATCGATCTTGAGCAAAGAATGGAAATTACCCGGTTTTGTGACCTGCAGCCATAAATAATTCCCGCCAGATTCCAGACCTCCAAACTCAGGATATACATCTTTATAGGTAAATGATTTCAAGGATTGATTATTGACATAATCGTACTGAACGAGGGTTACCGTTACGCTATCGTAATAACCACCACTACTGAAGGCATATGCTATCCACAGATAATTTCCATCAAAAGTTACCCCTGTAATTCTTCCAATGCTCCCGTTGCCGGCAAAATTTGTAACCTCTTCCAGCTTATACAATTCCGGAACCGGGGGATTTAGATCGGTTGTAACACCAAGCAGATTACTTCCTGCAATCTTCCCGTATTCATCCATCACCATGACCCGGTAATAATATGTTGTACCGGGACTGAGGCCATCGTTGTTTGTCATCCCGGCTGCATCTGTGCAGGTAGTATCACCAGGCTCAGTAAATACGTTGAGTAATGCACCCGTATTTTCATCAAGGCCCGGAGAGTATCCCCTGTACACCTTATACTCCCTGAAGCCACTATCGCTTGACCTGGTCCAGGCGAGGGTAATGGAACGGTCAGTATGGGAAGGGCTTGAAAGCACAACCGGGTCCGGTAATAAAAGATTGAGGGTCAGGTTCCCGTTATTGACACTTACTTTTATATTTCTTTCCACATGACCGCTGGATTTTTCCTGTGAGATATTCAGGGTATAATCTCCCTGAACAACATTGTCAATACTAAAGGTCCCTGACTTTGCCGCTAAACCCTCATATGTTCTTTGTGCATTTGAAATTTTCACGGAAACATCCGGTGCCGTCGCTTCAATATTGGCAATCGAACCGGATACCGTAAAGGATGAAGAGGATTTGTCTTTTTTGCATGCATGCAACATTGCGAGGCTGATGACAATAAAAGCCAGTCGTTTTAAGGCCTGAAAAAGGCTATGTTTCTGGTTCATATGAAAATTGTTTATCCTTTATTCAGGCAGTCGACCCGGTTACCTGTAATTAAGCTAATACAAATATAATCCTTTTTGATATCAATACCAAAAAAAAAATTGCCGGATCGCAGGTATTGCCATCATTGCTACTAAAAGGATCCCTTCATTCTGATAAATACAGAAGTTTGTTCTGATCCGTAGAATTTCGGGTCGTATGACTGGAAGGATTGTGCGATCACCGAAAGGTCAAGATTGTTCATGAGAGAGAACGTAAAAACCGGGATGATGAAATACATCTTGTTGGAAGGATTGAAGATCCCTGCAAGTGAAAGACTGATCAGCGGAGTGGCAGGATAGGAGATGTTAGCGAAAATGGAGAAACCGTTCAGGAACGGATTTTTGGCATTCAGCATTGCGGGGTTCAATTGATGGATCAGGATATTGGAGGCATTGGTTGAATTTGAATTGTAAAAACCCTCAAACTGGATGAATACCGAATTCCTGAAAGTGTAATCATATTCCACAGAAGAGAGGAATACCCCGGTTGTATCGCCAAAGTGCTTCCATGGCCGGAACCAGCTCATCTCCCCCTTAAAGCCACCTTTAGCGATCTGACCCGCCCATCCCAACCCCAATACGAGATCCTCCCGGGCACAGATGCCTGCGAGTGCCTGGAAATCGTACCTCCATCGGTTGAACCGGTATAGGCCGGCTGCGGTGATCTTCCTCTCCTTATCGGCCTTTACGGCAATTTCGGCTTTTGACGACGGACTGGTGAAATACTGGAACCTGACAGCATCGCTGCCGGGTTTTTCTTCATAATCAAAATCAAGATAGGAGTAAGTATTGAATACATCATTGGGATTCCATACATAGGTCTGGCTCCAGTTTATCCTCTGCCGCCCGATGGTGACCTGGAAATTATTCCGGGTATAATCAAGCCATAACCTGTCGACAGATGTATTCAGAACGTAAGAACTGCCATCGATAAGGTTCCACGACATATTTACAAGCCCGTAATCAGAGGCAATGAAGTCTTTGTACTGCGGGTTTAAACTTGTCAGTCCACCCCAGTATAAACGGTTCCTCTCTTCGAGACAGAAAGTAAAATGCTGTGAAATGTTCCATTTGAAGTTAAGTCTGTTATGTAAAAGGTTGTTGGTCACCCAGTCCTGATCGGTTTTATGGATGATCACTGTTTGCATGTCTTTCAGGTACCCATTGATCGACCACTTCTGTTCCTTCTGTTCCATCACTGAGTCCTGGGAATAGGTATTCACAGCAAGTGACAACAGGACAAACAACAAATATGTACAAATTCTCATATTCTTATTTTCCGGTGAGGACTCAATTCTTCGAAATATCCCCTACGATCTTTCCGTCCTCCAGGGTGATCACTCTTCTGGCTTTCGCAACAACCCTTGGATCATGTGTGGAAAAAATAAATGTAATATTCTCCTCCCTGTTCAATATTTCCATGATCTCTAAAAGATTCTCGGCTGACTTTGAATCGAGGTTGGCCGTAGGTTCATCAGCGAGGATAAACTTCGGTTTCGAAGCCAGCGCTCGGGCAACTGCAACCCGTTGCTGCTGACCCCCCGACAACTTATTCGGTCGTACGTTGATCTTATCACTTAAGCCAACGGAATCAAGCAGTTCAAGTGTTCTCTTATCCCTTTGCTCCTTGTTCACACCCTGCAATTGCATAATGAACTCAACATTCTCTTTTGCAGTCAGCACAGGGATCAGGTTGAACGACTGAAATACGAACCCGATATTCCTCAGCCTGAAATCGATCAGCATCCGGGACTTTAATCCAGTAATGTCAGTATTGTCAATTACAATCTCACCTCCGGTTGGCGAATCAAGCCCTCCAACCAGGTTCAGCATGGTTGTTTTTCCCGACCCTGACGGTCCTACGATACAGGTGAATTCACCCTCCCTGAAAGCCAGGTCCACCCCGTTCAAAGCATACACAGGGATCGTTTTTGCATCATATACCTTGGTCAGGTTCCTGATCTCAATGATATTCATACCGTTAATATTAGTCATAAGTCGTAAGTCATTATATATTAGGTCATTGGTCATTGGTCATTAGGTCATTAGGTCATTGGTCATTGGTCATTGGTCATTTGTCATTAGTCATTAGTCATTAGTCATTGGTCATTAGGTCATTGGTCATTGGTCATTAGTCATTAGTCATTGGTCATTAGGTCATCAGGTCATCAGGTCATTAGGTCATTAGTCATTGGTCATTAGATATAAGGCAACAGGCAGTAGTAATTCTTCATTCTTCATTCTTTATTCTATTCTTATCGCTTCCACCGGCTTTAATTTCAATGCCTTCCTGGCCGGCATGATGGCCGAGAGGATACCCGTGCAGAATATCATCACGGTCAGGTTGATATATAGCTCCCTGCTGATGAAAGGATAAATTTTTGCGTCAAACCCATAAGCCCCTAACCCTTTGGATAATGACGACAGATCAATACCTGTCCGGTGGAAAAACCCTGTCAGGGCCGCACCCAGGATCATCCCTATAATACCCCCGATGAGAGTCAGAAAAACGGTTTCCAACATGATCATCCTGAAAACCCTTGATTTGCTCATTCCCACTGCCATAAGCATCCCGAGTTCCCGTGTGCGTTCAAAAACGATCATCATCATTGTATTGACAATGCCGAAGGCAAGTGCAAACAAAATGATCCCGAGGATGATGTAAACCTCTATGGCGATGGCCGAAGTGATGAGTCCCATTTCAGGCCGAAGCTCGATCCAGTTCCTGATATCAAGACCCGGCAACCTGCTTTTCAGCAAAGTCTCGGCAACCGGGATCTTATCAATATCCTTCAGTATCACCGCGATCTCCTGGCTTTCATTCTCTCCCTCCATTAAGGGATTGAGATCAGACTTTTTAATAAATACATTCGTTTCGTCAAACACAGTGTTTGCAGTCCGGAAAATACCATTGACAGAAAATGCTGCTTCAGCCAGGTTACCGTCGGTGTTCTGAAAACGGATTACGATCTTCGACTTCAGTCTTACCTTGAGTTTATCAGCGAGTTTCCTGCCTATCACAATCTGATTCTTTCTTGTTCCCGTGAAATATCCTCCTCCGGTATCAGGAATTGTAGCATAGAGGTCACTCACTTTCTTTTCCTGTAACGGGTCTACACCCATTATTTGCACACCCGCTACGGAATTAGGAGAAGCGGCCATCCCGGTGATCCGGATCCGGGTACAAACTGCCTTTACATCTGACCATTTCGAAATCATCCCTGCAATGCTATCGGCATCGGGAATGGAATATTGTGACTCAAAATTCTTAAGGAATTGCGGGTGGTGGATCTGAATGTGTGAAGTTTCATTATTGATGTCCATCCTTACCTTTTGCTCCATCATCCCGGTGATAATAGAAACTGCAAATATTCCCCCTGTCAGGCCCAGCGTTACGGAGATGATGACGATCATGCTCCTCACCTTATTTCTCCAGACATTCTTGAAGGCTATCTTAAAGATCATGACATTGTTTTATTTATGAAGGGATTCAACAATCCTGAGTGTAAAGGCTTTCCTGATGGGGTAGATACAGGTCAGCAATACGATTATCAGTACGCTGATGATATTCGATATAATGAACCCGGGTTTAATTGCCAGGGGCATCAGTGGCTCAATGCCAAAACTTATAAATGCCTGGGCCATCCCCCCCCATAAATGGATTGGATAGAGGTGGAAATAAACCATAATGGGCAGTGCTGTTACGACTCCTGAAAGGATTCCGGTAAGGCCGATAAATATCATCTCAAGGACAAGAATAAACGCCAGCCGGGTTTTCTGCATGCCCACCGAAACCATCACCCCAAACTCTTTGGTGCGTTCGGTAGTCATCATAACCACCGTTCCGAAAATACCGAAACCAACGATCATGTAAAGAATTGCAATGATGATCTTTCCGCCTCCAATCTTGGCCTTCAATGCCTGCATAACTTCTCCCATCATCTCATCCCAGCGCATGATCTCGTATTTCTCACCTCCGATTTTACTTCGTAAAGAGGCGACAGTCGCATTGATTTCATCAGGATTCACCAGGGTAATAGAAAGAGATGTTATCCTGTCTTGTGCATTGAAAAAGTACTGGGCAGTTGTAAGATTCATGTAAATCATCTGGTTATCGAGCTGGGGAGAAGGGATATGAATGATACCGGCAACAGGAAATTTCCCCGCTGCGCTTATTCCATGGTATCCCTGTCCCAAAAACACAACCGTGTCGCCTGGGGTAAGGTCGAGAAATGATGCGAGTCCCTGGGAAACAAGGATCCCATTTCCACTGCTATCCAGGTATCTGCCTTTAATGACTTTCCGTGAGAGGTGGGTTAATGCGTCTTCCCTTACAGGATTAGTTCCTGAAATCATTACTGCTTTTGTTTGCTTTCCATAGGATGAGAGTGCAAAATATTCCAGGCGGGGAACTGTTTTATCCACATTATTGGTCGCTTTGATAACGGCAGTGAGGGAATCATTGAACGGCATTGAATTATTGATATCCCGGTCGTCCCAATACCCTTTTTTATGGATCTGGATATGGCCGGTGTATGACTGGATGGAGATCGAGATGAGATGATCAAACCAGCCTGTTTGCAATGACCTGACGATCAATGCAAGGAATATGGCAAGAAATATGGATGCTGCGGTTAGCAGTGTTCTTCGCTTATTCCGCCAGATATTGCGCCATGCAAGCCGGATATCGTTCATAAAGATCTATCTTGCTTTTTTCATATTCTGTTGCGAGAAGTAACCCTCATCGATCCTGATATTGAATTTCATATCTTCAATCCGCATGACGGTCTTCTGCCCTTTTTTATTCTGAGGTATGATCTCAATACTGGTCGGGATCTTCCTGTCACCCATTTGTTTTATATCATATGCATTTTCCACATTAACCAGCTTGTTGTCCTCATCATAATACTCCATCATCCATTGATCATAGCCATCCATTGTTATCCACATGATCACTTTACCCCACACCACGGCTGCATCGGGCAAAGGGATCATCTCTATCTTGTAACATTCCATCCCCCTTATCTTTTCTCTCCCCAGCAATTTATGGGTGTAGTCCACCACGATGGATGACTGTTTTACCAGGTCATCATTGGTAAAATCCGAGCCCATCCATGACTGGAGCATCATGGAAGGAGGGATTTTAATGGTTTTATCTACCGAAGGGACCCAGTTCCACATCTCGGTTTTGATCTTAAGGAAAACCTGCCCTTTGTCCCTGGCAGGGGCGGTGATCAGCACCATTGAATACTCCCTTCCTTTAGACCAGGTCTTCATCGTGATGGTCCTTGTCCACTCAGGCCTTACGACAGTCATCGTTATGATTCCCTGGCTCGACAGACCCCGGCTCTTCTCATCGGCCCGCTGGATAATTTCTTTTGCAGTGGGGTTCTGGGCATACAACCCCTGCAAGCCAGCAAACACCAGTAGTGTGAGGATTAG
The DNA here is from genome assembly GCA_026391355.1 of Bacteroidota bacterium. Taxonomy (GTDB): domain Bacteria; phylum Bacteroidota; class Bacteroidia; order Bacteroidales; family FEN-979; genus CAIYUC01. The sequence goes on from JAPLDH010000070.1 coordinate 34,281, forward strand.
CTTTTTCATTTTAAATATGCTTTCATCGGTTCCCAGTAAAACTGTTTCCATCCTTCTCTGAGTGCATCTAAATTTTCTTCAGGAACACCGGTTTGAAGGAAGATAAGTTTTGTTTTATCGCCCACCTTTGAAAAGAGAAAAGTGCAGGTCGAAAAATGGTCATCCGGCCATCCTTCTTCCGCAAAATGCCATGCCTGAACTATTTTCTTCCCTCCGATTAATTCTATATTATAACCAAGACAATATCCGTCAAAAACACTGAATTTGCCATTTACCTTTGTGCTCATAACTGCTTTTGAACCGGTAAATGCAGCGTGTTTTTTCTGGTCCATGATCAACTGGTAAACCTGCTCAGGTGTCGCGGCAAATGTTACCGTTTGCCTGATTGATTTTGTTTTCATTTCATTGTCGTTTTATTTTTTCTTAGAAGTCTTTGCAATTTTGTTATAATCCAACGCAAGGTTAACCCAGAATGTTAATTGTTCATTTGAAACCAGGACATCGGTCTCCACGTAAACAAAACCTTTCATTGCTTTTCCGGAAAAATCAAATGGGGTACATCCCACTATTTCAAGCACTTCCTCATACTTTTCAGGGGCCAGGCGAACCATCAAACGCTCCTTTATCACTCCGAGGCACATTTTGTCGTTTACCATAAAACAGACGCCTCCAAACATCAGTTTTTCATCCACATTTTCTTGTGTAAGGGAAATTATTTCCCTTGTTCTGTCAGCTAATTTTTCGTTATATGTCATATGTATCAGTAGGGTTGTTTCATTGATACTATCATTTGATACTATCAAAGGTACTGATTATTTTTAATCGATCAAAATTCTCTCACTTTTGGGCACAACACCCCGCGAGCAGCCGCGGTGTGCCTGCCTGCCGGTAGGCAGGGGTTTTACTTGTGTGTTGTCTTCATACAATGAGTCACAGCTATGCCTATAATAGTTGCCGTAACCGTTTAATATACAAAAGGGGTTCATTGCAACGATCCGTTCAATCCAAATGGATGCAAGCGACATCATGGATTGAACGCTAATTATTTTCAGGTTCCGAAACAATAATTTCTTCTGAATAGCCAGGATATTAGATTTCATCATACTGAATGCGACAATTCCTAAAATAGGTCGCTTTTTACTGTTTTAAGCCTCAACCTTCAGATCAAATTTTCATATAACTTTGCACCGATTTTGACAATATGGGACGGATACTTGCAATTGATTATGGACAAAAAAGAGTTGGCATCGCTGTAACGGATGAAATGCAAATTATAGCAAGTCCACTCACAACAATGCCGGCGGGGGAAATCATCCTTTTCCTGAAAGATTATATCGGAAAAAACAGTGTGGAGACCATCGTTGTCGGGGAACCGAAACAGATGAATAACACTGCTTCTGAATCGGTTAAATTCATTGATCCTTTTGTCAAAAGACTCAGGAAAGAATTTGCGGACATTAAGCTGGAACGAATCGATGAACGTTTCACTTCACTAATAGCAACCCAAACAATCCGGAATTCGGGATTAAAAAAGAAAGACAGACAGAACAAATCCCTTGTGGACGCGATCAGTGCAACAATTATCCTGCAATCTTTCCTGGAAGCCAAACAATTGAAACATTAAACTGAAGTTTAAATAAATATGATATTACCAGTAGTCGCTTTCGGTCACCCGGTCCTGAAGAAACCCGGAATCGAGATAGATCCTTCATACCCCGGGTTGGCTGATCTTATCAACAATATGTTTGAAACCATGTACCAGTCGGAGGGTGTCGGTCTGGCTGCACAGCAGGTTAACCATGCCATCCGCCTTTTTGTTGTAGACGCTTCTCCTTACAATGACAAATTCCCTGAAGCAGTAGATTTTAAAAAGGTTTTCATCAATGCGAAGATCTATCAATATGAGGGAGAAGATATCCTGTTCAATGAAGGTTGCCTGAGCTTTCCCGGTATCAGGGAAGACATCGTCCGCAAACCGGTCATTTACATGAAATACCTCGATGAGAATTTCCAGCCGCATGATGAAAAATTTGAAGGCATTGTTGCCCGTGTCATGCAGCATGAATACGATCATACCGACGGAGTTACCTTTATCGAAAGGACGAGCCCTTTGAAAAGAATATTGCTGAAAGGAAAATTGACGGATATTTCCAAAGGCAATGTAGATGTATCCTATAAAATGCTTTTCCCGTTATTGAAAAAAAAACGTGTATAAACTCAACTAAAATCAGAGATGAAAAAAATCAGCTTAACACTTGGGTTATTCCTGCTTATCTTTTTTACGGCTTGTGGGCCCTCACGGGAAAAATCGGTTCTGCAAATCAAGGAGGTTGAAAAAAAGTTGTACGACCGCAACATCACCCGTTTCAGTAAATCAGGTGCTGACAGCCTGGTGAAAATGTATGATGATTTCGCCAAACGTTTTCCGGAAGACTCACTATCACCTGCATATTTGTTCAATGGAGCAGGAATTTCAATGAACTCCAATGAAGGAGCGAAAGCATTGGAACTTTTCAACCTGATCATCGAGAAATACCCCAGCTATCGCAAAGCGCCTTTATGCCTGTTCTTTAAAGGGTATGTTGAGGAAAACCTGTTGCATAACCTCGATAAGGCCAAAGAGCTTTACCTGCAATTCATCGAAAAATATCCGAGCAATGAATTTGTATCCTCAGCAAAAGCTTCCCTTCAGAATCTCGGGAAAACCCCCGAACAGATGATGCGGGAATTCGAAGCAAGGCAAAAGGCAGACAGCACCAGGGTTGCAGATTCGGTTGCCAAACTCAAAGGGAAGAGGAAGAAGATGAAAAAATAGTCATTAGGGTCATTAAGGAATGTTAATGTACATTAATCGTACCTTATTCTTAATTGACTAACAGTGCTTTCCTAAAGGAAACACCACAATTTTACTGTTTGATGTTTGCATTTTGACTTTTGAATTTCTTCCTATTGCTTACTGCCCATTGCCTTTGGCCTTCTTCCCTAATGACCTGATGACCTTTTTCCCTATTGCTTACTGCCCATTGCCTTTGGCCTTCTTCCCTAATGACCTGATGACCTTTTTCCCTATTGCTTACTGCCTATTGCCTATGGACTTCTTCCCTAATGACCTAATGACCAATGGCCTTTTCCAACAGGTTTGAAAGTTCCGACGGCGTTACATTTTCAAAAAGTTTTCCCTCTTCGCTGTAAGAGATTTGTCCCCGTTCTTCGGAAACGATGATTGCCAGGGCATCTGACCGTTCCGTGATTCCCACGGCCGAACGATGGCGCAAACCATATTGGGAGGGAATGTTTGTTTTACTTGAAACCGGCAGAATACATCTGGCTGCACGGATGTTTCCTCCCGTAACGATCACTGCTCCGTCATGCAACGGACTGTTCCTGAAAAAGATCGTTTCCAGCAAAATTTCGGATATTCTTGCGTCCAGTAGTTGTCCGGTCTCTACATAGGTTGCCAGTTCACTCTTCCGTGTAATGACAATCAACGCTCCTGTTTGGATATCCGCCATTTTCTGGCAGGCTTTGACGATTTTATCATACTGCAGTGGGGTGGTTCCCCCGATGCTGACTTTCCAGAAAAGGAACCGCTTCGCTTGTGTCCGGATGATTCTTGTTTTTCCCAATAACAAAAGGAATTGCCTGATCTCCGGTTGAAAAACGACGATCAGTGCGATAAAACCAACACTGATAAATTGCCCAAGGATCTCGGTCAGCAATTGCATCTGGAAGACTTTAACGACCTTCCAGAGGAGATACATCGCAATGATCCCGATAAAGATCCTGATCGCAGCAGTTCCCTTGATCAGGTTATAGACCTCATAAAGCAGAATGGCAAACAGGAGTACGTCAATGACGTCAACTACCCGTATGTGAAAAAGATCCAGGGAAAGTAATATATGGGTCATTTATAATTATGAATTAAAGTAAATGAGTTCCTTGTTGTGTAAGTACAACGTATCTCAAATGTATTTAAATAAACCGTCGCAAGCGACTGGAAATTAATTCAGCATTTCCACCAGCTTTACCGCCTCAACGGCCTCCTTCACATCGTGGACCCTGAGAATATCTGCTCCTTTCAGTAATGCAACCGTATTTAAAACGGTTGTAGCATTCAGGGCTTCCTGGGGTTTTATATGAAGTGCCTTGTTGATCATTGATTTCCTCGATAACCCGGCCATGACCGGATATCCGAGCTGTTGAAATTCCGTGAACCTCCGCAGGATCTCATAATTATGATCAACGGTCTTCCCAAAACCAAATCCCGGATCAATAATGACCTGGCTGAGCCCACCCGGAATCTCTTTTAATCGTTCCCGGAAGAAAACGATAATTTCAGCGACAATATCCGAATAATGCGGTTCTGCCTGCATGTTCACAGGTGTGCCCTGCATGTGCATCATGATGTACGGAACTTTCGATGAGGCTGCAAAATCCATTATCGCCGGATCAAACCTGCCTGCATAGATATCATTGATCATCCCCACTCCCTGGTCAATGGCCATCATCGCAACCTCCAATCTGAACGTGTCAACGGAAATAATACAGGATGGAAAATATTTTGTGATTACCGATAACACAGGTAACAACCTGTTAATTTCCCCCATAATATCTACCGGCTTTGACCCGGGACGCGTGGAAACAGCCCCGATATCTATGATGGACGCTCCTTCCTGAAGCATCTTCTCAACCTTTTTCAACTGATCAGCCACTGTGGGATAAGAACCGCCATCGTAAAATGAGTCGGGGGTCACATTCAGAATACCCATCACCACCGGTTTTCCCAAATCCAGGATCCGGCCGGCGCAATTCAGAAAAGCAGGTTTTCGCCTTACATCACTTGTCATGGGTTGAAGAATTATTCCCCGAAATGCCAGAAACGGGATTTTTATATCATTGATGTGGTGATATCTAAAAAAATCAATGGTCAAAAATACGATCAAAAACCAAATTGTTCTTAAATTTAACCACTTATTTTCTGTCAAGATCCAATTTCATGAATGAAAATTTAAAAACTTTAAACGAATTTGAGGAGGTGATTAGGGTATGCAGGTCTGTTTTTCTTGCCAAAATGAAGGATTACGGATCATCATGGCGGATCCTCCGGATTCACTCCCTGACCGATCAGATTTTTATTAAAGCCAGCCGTATCCGAAGCATTGAAGAAAAAGGAGTACAAAAAATCGATGAGGGGATTAAACCTGAATACATCGGGATCGTCAACTACTCTGTGATTTCCCTGATCCAGATGGAACTCCCGGATGATGCCGGTCTGGTTTTAAACCTTGACGAAGCTGAACGGCTTTACAATAAATATATTTATGCAGCCAGGGATCTTATGCTGGACAAGAACCACGATTACGGGGAGGCCTGGAGGGAAATGAGGATCAGCTCCTTTACAGATATCATCATGATGCGGCTGATGAGGATAAAGCAGATCGAAGATAACAAGGGGATCACCGTGGTTTCGGAGGGTGTGGAATCAAATTATTACGATATAATTAATTACTCGCTTTTTGCGTTAATTAAAATGGGGTGTTAATGTTGTACATTTTAAGTTTAAAAATAGTATGAAAGTTATACGAACTATATTCCGGATCATTATAGGTATTGTTTTTATTTTTTCCGGATTTGTTAAAGGTGTTGATCCATTAGGAACGGTTTACAGGATGCAGGATTACTTCGCTGTATTCGGGATCCCCTGGGCCAACCCCTTTGCCCTTACGCTGACCATTATCCTTTGTACGCTTGAATTCATAACCGGAATCAGCCTTCTTTTTAACCTCTGGATCAAAGGGATATCATGGATACTCCTGCCCATGTTTACCTATTTCACCCTGCTCACATTTTTCGATGCAATGTATAACCTTGTTCCGGATTGCGGGTGCTTCGGAGATGCAATTATACTGACCAACATGCAGACCTTCCTGAAAAACCTTGTTCTTATGGCGATGGTTATCCCGGTTTTCATCTGGAAGAAAAAATTCAGCGGATTACTCCCCCGGCGGGTTGAAATTTGGGTTCTTACTCTTTTTGTGATCGGATTCACCTGGATGCAGATACACTCTTACCGGCATCTTCCGCTGATTGATTTCATGGGGTGGAAAACCGGAAACCAGATCAACAAGACCAATACACAACCGGTAAAATTCTATGTGACTTTTAAAAACGGGAAAACGGGTGAAGAAAAAGAATACCTTGCCCCCAATTACCCCTGGAATGATTCTGTCTGGACAAAGCAATGGACCTATAAATCACAACGTGTGGCTGATCCGAACAAGGACAATGCGATGGTTCTGCGTGTAGAAAATAAGAATGGAGAGGACATTACCCGTGACATTACCGATAATCCTGACTTCCAGTTTATCCTTGTGGCTTATAACCTGACCACTACCCAAAGGGAAGCTTTTCATAAGATCCTGCCATTTTATAAATCAGCTTTGAAAGATGGATATTCTTTCGTTTGCCTGACCAACTCCCTTTATGATGAGATCGCCAGGTTCAGGATGGATAACGGAACTGCTTTTGATTTCTATAATGCAGACGATGTGGTTTTAAAAACAATGATAAGGTCAAACCCCGGTCTCATCCTGATCAAAAACGGGAAAGTACTTGCAAAATGGCATTACCATGACTTTCCATATTATGATGATGTGATGAAAAAGTTCAGAACCACCCGGTAATGGGAAGATTTATCCTGAAACGGTTTTTCTACGGAATTCTGGTTCTTCTTGGAGTGATCGTCATTAATTTCTTTTTATTCAATGTCCTTCCAGGGGATCCGGCACGTATGATGCTGGGTCAGCGGGCTGATATTGCTTCTGTGGAGGCGATCAACAAAGACCTCGGCAGAGACAGGCCGCTGGTGATCCAGTTCTTCAACTACCTGAATGACCTTTCACCTGTTTCCATTCACAATGCTTCAGACCCGGAAAGCTACTGGTACCTTGATCAAACCAAATATAACCCTGTTGTTAAACTGCTTCCGCTTCCCGGTAAGGATGTCATAGTCCTGAAAACACCTTATCTGCGTCGCTCTTACCAGTCAAAAAGGATGGTTTCCGATATTCTCGCAGAAGGATTTGTAAATACCATTATTCTTGCCATTGTGGCGATGACCTTTGCCGTTTTTCTTGGAATCATTATCGGGATCCTCTGTGCAATCTGGAAGAACAGCTTTATAGACCGGATATCGCTGGTTTTCTCCGTTCTGGGCATGTCGTTACCCTCCTTTTTTGCAGCCATCCTGAATGCCTGGTTGTTTGCATTTGTCCTGGGAAGTATCACCCATCTGAATATGACTGGCAGTCTTTTCTCAGTGGATGATTTCGGAAACGGGGAATACCTTGATCTGAAAAACCTTATCCTGCCAGCGTTTACACTTGGGATCAGGCCGTTGGCCATCATTGTTGAACTTACCCGGAACTCCCTGCTGGATATACTGTCGCAGGATTATATCAGGACGGCACGGGCAAAAGGTTTAAGCAAATTCAGGATCATCACGCGACATGCCCTGAAAAATGCCATGAATCCTGTCATTACAGCAGTATCAGGATGGCTGGCTTCATTGCTGGCAGGAGCCGTGTTTGTAGAATTTATTTTTGACTGGAAAGGGATCGGGGTTGTGATCGTGAACGCACTCGAAAAATATGACTTCCCGGTGGTGATGGGAGCTGTGCTCTTCATCTCTGTCATTCTTGTCATTATTAACATATTGGTGGATATCGTTTACGGGATGCTGGATCCGAGAATTAGTCGTAAGTCATAAGTCGTAAGTCGTAAGTTATAAGTCGTAAGTCGTAAGAAATGAAAATACAAAAGTTTGAAGATATAACCTGTTGGCAAAAAGCGCAGGAATTCGCTTTAGAGATTTACAACCAATTTAAACATTCCAAAGATTTTGGATTCAGGGATCAGATATACAGGGCAGTTGTATCCATTTCCAACAATATTGCTGAAGGTTTCGACAGAAGTAGCGATGCGGATTTTGTTCGTTTTTTATATATAGCTTTAGGTTCATGCAGCGAAGTAAAATCGATGCTTTCTCTGGCTGAAAAATGAAATTATATCAATAACATTCAAAAAAAAGAGTTAATTGAAAAGGGAAATGAAATTTCCAAAATTATTCGTGGCCTGATCAAATCCTTAATTCCTTAACTCTTAACTCCCTTACGACTTACAACTTACGACTTACAACTTACGACTTACGACTTACAACTTACGACTTACGACTTACAACTAATATACAACCCTATGAGAAAGAAAATTGTTGCCGGAAACTGGAAAATGAACAAGACCTTTTCGGAAGCGGAAGAGTTGATCACGGAAATTGCTGACCAGCTTGACGGAACAAAACCGGAGAATGTGGAGGTGATCCTTTGTCCTCCTTATATTTACCTTGAACTGGCCACGGATATTGCCGAAGATGCCCCTTACAGCGTTGGCGCACAAAACATCAACGACCATGACATGGGGGCATATACAGGCGAGATATCGGCGCAAATGCTGATTGAACTGAATGTGGCCTATGCAATTATCGGCCACTCGGAGCGGCGAAAATATTACAACGAAAGCCATGAATTCCTTGCAGGTAAGGTAGACTCTGCATTGCGGCACGGCATACGTCCGATATTCTGCTGCGGGGAAACATTACCTGAAAGGGAAGCTGAAAAATATAAGGAGATTGTTAAAACTCAGTTGTATGATTCCTTGTTTCACCTTACTCCTGAACAATTCGGATGGGTCATCATTGCCTATGAACCGGTTTGGGCCATCGGGACCGGTGTGAATGCCACTCCCGCCCAGGCGCAGGAGATGCATGCTTATATTCGTAAACTGATCGCTGATAAATATGATCCGCAGATTGCCGGTGAAACGACGATCCTTTACGGAGGTAGTTGCAACTCAAAAAACGCCAGAGAACTGTTTGCACAGGCGGATGTTGACGGAGGTCTGATAGGTGGTGCATCCCTGATTGCGGATGAATTTATTTCCATCATCAAATCTTTCTGATCCATGAAGTATATCGGTCTGCATATCCCTGATGTTGCAGAGGAACTGCGTGCAATTCTGATGTTAAGTCTTGCTGACGCGGGATTTGAGAGTTTTGAAGAAACGGAGTCGGAACTCCTGGCTTTTATTCCTGAAACTTTATTTGATCCGGAGAAGGCCAACAAAATACTGGATAACAATAAGGTAAGATCAACCATTGAACATTTCCCCGACAAGAACTGGAATGAGGAGTGGGAAAAAAACTTCAACCCTGTTGAAATTTCAGAGGATTGTTATATCCGCGCACCTTTTCACCCTGCAAAACAAGGTTACCGGTATGAGATCATCATCGAACCCAAGATGTCGTTCGGTACAGCTCACCATGAAACAACCGCAATGATGCTCGAACTGATGCTGAAAACGGTCATTACAGGAAAAGCCGTGCTGGACATGGGTTGTGGTACCGGAATTCTTGCCATTTTGGCGGATAAAATGCAGGCATCATCGGTAGTTGCGGCAGATAATGATGAATGGGCTTATAAAAACACACTGGAAAATATTGCCCAAAATAACACCGGTCAGATCAACGTTATCCTTGGCGGGGTAAAAGAAATCATTAAAAGTGATTTTGATATTATCCTTGCAAACATCAACCGGAATATTCTTATAGAACAGATGGATGATTATTCAAGGCTTTTACGAAAAGGAGGTTTATTATTGATGAGCGGTTTCTATGAAGCCGACCTTCCTGTTCTGAAAGAGAAAGCACTGGAAACCGGGTTATTTTTTGATTCCTCAATCATGAAAAACAATTGGGTAGCAGCCATATTTAACAAATGAGCAGATTTACAAAGATCTCTGTCACCTTCTTCTTTCTCCTGACACTATTCCTGTCCACAAGCCAGGCCAGTGTTGCTCAGAAAATAACACATTTTTCAGGCGATTCAACAAAATTCATCGGGGAGTTGAACATTTACTTCTCGAACCTTGTCGGAAATGAACAGAAAATGACTGCAAAGCTGATGGAAGGTTTTATCCAGAAATGGAATTCGGAACAATATACATCTTCGAAGAAAAAAATAATCTATCAATTATGCAATCAAATGTTGAAGAAACGTATCAGGACTTACCCCGATTTCTTCAATTATATAGATGCCCTGAATATTTTCGTCGACTCCCATCAACCGGATAAAACTTTTTATGACTGGTCTGACATCCTGAAGAAGCTGATAAACAATAAAAATATTCACCAGTACACGACATTTCTTGAAATGACGATTGATCTTTTTGATGGCGGATATACATCAAAATCCAGTTCGACCCGGTGGAAAATCCGGAATCCGGTATTCAGGTTTATTAACGATTCCATTCCCAGGATTGATTTTTATGTCTCCGATGTTGTTTGCTATACCAATAGTGACAGTATGGTCATTTTCCATACCAAGGGTGTTTATTATCCCTTAACCTACCTTTGGATGGGTGAAGGAGGCCGGGTCGATTGGAGAAAAGCAGGACTCGAACCTGAAAAAGTTTATGCCGACCTTGGGCATTATCAGGTTCAAATGAAATACTCAAGGATCATGGCCGATTCGGTTGATTTTTATAATACTGCATTTTTCAAAGTTCCGTTAAAAGGCAGGTACACCGATAAAGTTCTTACTGATGTCGCAGAGGAAAAAGCGACCTACCCCAGGTTTGCATCGTATGATAACCTGATCGGAATTCACGATTTATTTGCCAACATTGATTACCTGGGCGGGTTTGCAATGGAAGGCGCCAAAGTGATCGGTAACGGGAACCAGGCAAGGGATGCCCAATTGGCCTTTAAAAAGAATGAACAGGATTTTGTTAAGATCCGTTCCAAATCCTTTGTCATCCATAAAGACCGGATCAATTCAGGAATGGCTTCCATCACCATCTACCATGAAAATGACTCCATTTATCATCCCGGGCTTCAGATGAAATATATGGATGAGAAGAAAGAGTTGACACTGACGCGTGATGAGCGGGTTGCCACCATTAGCCCCTGGTTCGACTCCTTTCACAATATTGAGATCTATTGCGAAGAGCTCTCCTGGAAAATGAATGAGCCCAAGATCGATTTTGAAATGATGAAAGGGCCAAACATGGAAGGAAGGGCTGTTTTTGAATCCAGCAATTATTTCTCCCAGCAACGCTACGAAAGACTGCAGGGGCTCGATGAGTTTAATCCGTGTTATATCATAAAGCGGTTCCTGGAGCAGAAAAAAAGCCGGACGTTTACACTTGACGAATTGTCCCAATACATGAAGAAACCGCCAAACCAGGTTGAGTCGATCATCCTGATGCTGGGGACCAAGGGTTTTCTCATTTATGATTTTGATGATAAAGTGGCCAGGGTGAATGAGAAACTTTTCGACTATGTGAAAGCCATGAACGCCCTGATTGATTATGATGTACTCAATTTCAATTCGAACGTAAGCGGGAAAAGTAATGCCATTCTGAATCTTGAAAATTTTGACCTGAAAATCCAGGGAGTGTCAAAGGTATTCCTCAGCGACTCTCAGCAAGTCTATATTTACCCGGTGCGACAGGAAGTGATCCTGAAAAAGGACAGGGATTTCCTTTTTTCCGGAAAGGTTGAAGCGGGGATGTTTGATTTTTTTGCCAAAGAATGTTCATTTGAATATGGAAAATTCAAGCTCAACCTGCCCACCATCGATTCGATGAGTTTTTATGTGCGAAGCCGGACCAAGGATCCCAAAACGCAACAATACCAGATGGTGAGGGTAAAAACCGTGATCAGCGGGCTGAGTGGTGATCTTCTGATCGATGACCCCAGGAATAAATCGGGTTTAAAACAGCTCAGGCAATATCCCATTTTCAATAGTAAAAACGAAGCTTCCGTTCACTGGGAGAAAAAATCGATTCAGAACGGGGTATATAAAAAGGACAAATTTTTCTATAAAGTTACCCCGTTCACACTTAAAAATATCGGTAGATTGCCTACTGACAGCCTGCAATTCAAAGGTTATCTCAGCACAGCAGGGATCTTTCCCGATATGCAGCAACCGCTTGTCCTGCGGCCCGACTACTCAATGGGGATTGAGAAGGTGACCGGCGAGGGTGGAATCCCTTTATATGGAGGGAAAGGAACGTTTATTTCGAGGATTGACCTCAGCAATGCAGGTTTGAGAGGGAACGGAAAAATAGTTTACCTGAATTCGACATCCGCTTCCGATGACTTTGTTTTCTATCCTGATTCGATGAAAACCCTCGCGAAAAGTTTTATCCAGAAAGATCTGGCCGGGGTAACCGAGTTTCCATCAGTCAGGGGGGATTCGGTGCGTGAAACCTGGATCCCATACAAGGATTCACTCGTTGTTCAGACAACCCGCAAAGACCTGGCAATGTACGGCGACCAGTCGGCATTCGCAGGTCATCTTGCAGTAACACCAGCCGGACTTACAGGACAGGGAACCATCAAGATCAAGGATGCCGAAATGGATTCAAAGTTTTTCCAGTTCAAACAGAAGACCTTCGATGCCAACATTGCCAATTTCCGTATCAAAGCGTATAATCTGTCTGATCTTTCAATATCCACGAAAAACTATCAGACCCATTTTGATTTCGAAAAACGCAAAAGTGAATTTAAATCCAATGTCGGTATCTCAAAAGTCGAATTTCCGTTTAACAAGTATATCTGTTCGATGGACCGGTTTGACTGGCTGATCGACAATGATGAGATATCATTATACAACGAACGTAGCGCGAAAGTAGTCAGGGCAGATACCATGAGCCTCTCGCGGCTGATTGATTATGACATGGGAGGCACCGAATTCATTTCCGTTCATCCTGCCCAGGATTCCCTGCGCTTTTTCGTTCTTTCTGCCCGCTACAATTTAAAAACCAACATCATCAACTGTCAGGATGTGAAGGTTATCCGGGTTGCTGATGCCGCTATTTTCCCTGATTCCGGAAAAATCCGCATTCTGCCGGATGCCAGAATTGAACCTTTGCATAAATCAGGGATCATTGCAAACACTTCTCAAAAGTTCCATCAATTTTATAATTCAGATATCTCCATCTGGTCGAGAAAGAAATATGGCGCCGACGGATTTTATGATTATACAGATCGCGATGGTAAAAAGGAATCCCTGAAATTCACAAAAATTGCAGTTGATACCACTGGTCATACATATGCATCAGGGGTGATCTCCGATTCGGCGAACTTCCGGCTCTCTCCTGAATTTGCCTTCCAGGGGGATGTGAGGTTAAAAGCCGACCGCAGGGAACTGGAGTTTGAAGGAGGGTTCAAAACTATTACCGATTGCCTCAAACCGCTTGAATCGGGGGTTCAGTTCAAAGCTGTTATCAACCCGGTGAATGTCCAGATCCCTGTACCTGATCTTGTTCAGAATATTCACCATGAGAAATTGGCATTGGGAATGCTCTATTCCAACAGGGATAGCAGGATTTACCCATCCTTCTTCCTGAAAAAAGAAAGCTTCAGCGACAGTGTGATGATCGCATCTTCAGGATTGGTGGGTTATTCCACTGCCACCAATGAATTCCGGATCACCACCCAGGAAAAGATGAAGAATCCCAATGTTAAGGATAACTTATTATCCCTGAACACATCCAAATGCCAGATTCATGGGGAAGGCAAAATAAATACAGGGATGAATTCCGGCCCACTTCAGATGGAATCGTTCGGTATCCTTGACTATTTTATCATCCCCGACTCCACAACCCTGAATATTTCCATCGCCCTCAACTTTCCATTTTCTGAACCGGCCCTTGAGCGGTTCTATTCACAACTGAATTCCATTAACCTGAAAGGGATCACAATCTATAATACCCCTTACCTGAGCGCTATGAGGAATTTTCTTGAGAAAAAGGAATTTGATAAATTAAGATCGGAAATGGAAATGACCGGGAAATTCAAAAAATTCCCGGAAGCATTGATCCGTACCCTGTTCCTTGCAGAGGTTCACCTGAAATGGGATTCGGTAAACAAATCATGGGTTTCATTTGGACCGATAGGGATCGGGAATGTGATGAAGAACCAGGTTTACAGGTATGTAACGGGAAAAATTGAATTCGCAAAAAAACGAAATGGCGATGATTTTACACTTTATCTTGAACTAACAAAGGATGACTGGTATTTTTTCAATTACCGGAACAACATTTTGCAGGCAATGAGTTCCAATCTTGGCTTTAACGACCTCATCATCAATGCCGAAAAATCAAAATCCGAACAGAGCCGTATTAACAGCATTGCAAGAGGCTACCGGTATGTGATCTCAACCGACAGAAAAAAGCGGGACTTTCTGAAAAAGTTTGAAACGGAGGAATAAGGGAATTAAAAGTTGTAAGTTGTAAGTCGTAAGTTATAAGTCGTAAGTCGTAAGTTATGAGTCGTAAGTCGTAAATATAATCGGGTGTGAAAAGAACTTTACCAGTCGTTTTCCTTTTTACTTATTTACTTCTGTCCTTTTGCCAGGTTGTTATTGCCCAAAAGGTCGCCCTTGTGCTGAGCGGAGGCGGATCGCGCGGAGCAGCTCACATCGGGGTGATCAGAGCGCTTGAGGAGAACCACATCCCCATCGATTGCATAGCCGGAACATCCATTGGTGCGATCATCGGCGGGTTGTATGCCATCGGGTACTCACCCGATGAGATGGAGGCATTCCTTTCGTCAAAAGAGTTCAACCGGATCATCACGGGTAACTTCAGTGAAAAATACTCCTATTTTTACAGGAAAGAAGAGCCGAATGCCTCGTGGATCAACTTTGATTTCAACCTGAAAAAAAAGCTTACCTCCCAGCTTCCAACCAACCTGATCTCTCCTTATGAAATGGACTTCAAACTGCTGGAAATGCTGGCTCCTGCTTCTGCAGCCTCCGGCTATAATTTCGACCGGCTCATGGTCCCGTTTCGTTGTGTGGTTGCCGACGTGGATTCCTCAAAACCGGTAACGCTCAGAAATGGCGACCTGGGAAGCGCTGTCCGCGGATCCATGAGCATACCCTTTATTTTTAAACCGGTCATGGTAAACGGACGACTTTTTTTTGATGGTGGAATGTATGATAACTTTCCGGTGGATGTTGCCATGAAAGAATTTCACCCCGATATTATAATCGGCAGCAGGGTTGCCGAACGTTATCACAAACCCGACCGGGAAGATATTCTGTCCCAGATTCAATCGATGCTGATGGAAAGGCAAAACGATACGATCAGTTATCCCCATTCAGTTTTAATTACCCCTGCCATTCCGGATATTAATATTATCTCATTTTCACGGATCAAAGAACTGGCCGATAGTGGCTACCATGCAGCACTGAAAAAGATCGGTGAGATTCGGAAGATGGTTCACAAATCGGAAAATTCCGAACTCCTCGTAAAGAAAAGGGAAGAATTCAAAAAGAAACAACCCCCGGTGGTATTTGATTCTATTTATATCACCGGGTTGAATCCTACCCAGAGCAAATACCTCCGACGTACGCTTAAACACGGTCATAATCATGTTCAAATCGATGACCTGCAAAAGGAATATTTCCATTTCATTGACGAAGGTTTTATTAAAGGAATTTTCCCTGTCGCACACCTCAATCGAAAAACAGGGTTTTATGACCTTTATCTTGATGTTCAGAAATCTGACAACTTCAATATACAGTTCGGTGGCAATATCTCCCTGGGCGCCAGTAATGAAGGGTTCTTACAGATTCAATACCGTTACCTCTGGACCAAAGCCCTGCATTTTACAGTGAACGGTTACTTTGGCAAATTTTATAATTCGGCTAAGGTCGGAACAAGGATTGATTTTAACTCCATAGTCCCGTGGTTCATTGACGCAACCTATACATTGAACCATTTTAACTATTTCAGAAATACAACCTATTTTTTTGACGACAAGATTCCCTCATACCTGATGCAAAGTGAGTATTTCGGCAAAATTTCCTCCGGCTTCCCGCTTATTAATCATGGAAAGTTTACTATTGGCATTACGGGAGGCTTTACCAACAGTAAATATTACCAGTTCAATATTTTCTCACGACTTGATACATCCGATCAAACAAGTTTTAATTTCCTTTCCCCGGGTATCACTTTTGAACTCAACAGCCTGAACCGTAAGCAATACGCGAATGCGGGCGCTAAATTATTGCTCTCTTTTTCCTATACTAACGGAGAAGAAAAGTTTCTCCCCGGATCTACGACACTCAATAAGCATGAAATTAACCAGGATGACCAATGGGTTCAGTTAAGGATATTATGGGACAATTACTTTAAATCGCTCGGCCCATTTAAATTCGGTTTTTACGCTGAAGGCTTCTTATCAAACCAACCCCTGTTTTTAAATTATATATCGAGTATCTTATATGCACCCGAATTTAACCCCGTTCCGGAAATGCGCACCCTGTGCCTGCCTTCCTTCAGAGCGAATAATTACGCTTCAGCAGGATTAAAAATGGTTCTCAGAATTTATAAAAAAATTGAATTCCGGTTGGAAGGATATCTTTTTCAACCCTACAAAGCCATCCTCGAAAATCCTGCGGACAGGACGGCATACTATGGGAAACCTTTGGAGAATCGTTCTTTCCTTGGCTCAACAGCCATCGTTTACAATACATTTTTAGGGCCGGTCAGCATTGGGGTAAACTACTATGAAAAATCGGTTGATCCTTTTTCCCTGTACCTGAATTTTGGATATATCCTATTTAATAAAAGGGCGCTGGAGTAAGGGCAAATTCAAAAATCAAAATGCAAATTGTAAAATAATTTTAGATTTTGGATTTTACCATTTTGGATTTGAATAGCCTGATTTAGTGTTGGACAATTACCTTTTGCGAAATCTCTCCTTGTTCTGTCCTTATTGTTAAATAATAAATTCCATCCGCCAGACCTTCACAATTGAAAGAGAATTCATCACTTCCAGCTTTATCGGCTTCAAACATCTTTCTCCCGGCCAAATCGCTTAATTGAAACCCTTGAATAGGATCAGAACTCTTTAGGGTTAGTGTTTTGTCAACAGGATTTGGGAAGAGGGTTATCTCTCTGCTTCTGTATTGCCGATCAACTCCTTCAAACATAAGATATATGGTATCAGATGGTTGTGATTCGCATAAAAAACCGTTCCATTCCGTAGAATTATAAATTGCCGTTACATAATAATCAAAGCAGTATCCTAATGATACATGATCATCAAAGGTTGTATCTACAACATAAGTGTTGTTTAACTTTTGAAATGTTGTATCCATGCAAACTTTCCGGTAAACATTATAACCGATGGGAATCATTGTCTGACCAGTCGTATCCAGGGAACATGGAGGCGGTTGCCAGCTTAAGTGGCGGTATGATCCCATGTTCATCCCAGTAATGGAGATGGGCGGATTACAGGTGAAATAAGCATGGATATTATCCAGGTACCATCCGTTTATCTGCGAAGAATTTGGTCCGTGCGGAACGAATCCCAACTGGAAGCACCAACTGGAACTCTGCCAGACATCATCGGGCAACTGGTATTTGAAATGTGTCCAGCCAAAGGAATGATAATTATAGATATCTTCCAGCATTAAATATGGATCATGACCGGAACCTCCATTATGCTTTACAGCTATTCCAAAACCTTCGGTTGAGCTGTTTTGAGCATTATCAAGCATAAGGTCAAATTCCAGCCAGTACTTTGCACAATTCCGGAATTCGCTGCTGATCCATATTGACTTCAATGTATCGTGGTAATCGGTCAATGCAGGTTGACCGCGGAACATTGCTGCAGGCAATGGATTTCCGATACCCACATTGATTTGCCAGTTTCCTTGGGCAGGGCTGAACGTCCAATCCTGATAGGTAAACAATCCCATGTCCCAATTCTCAAAGAATGGAATCATTTGTCCTCTCCCAGTTACCGAAAAGAGGGTGAATATAAGGGGTAAAACTATTTTTTTCATGACCACTGTTTTTTGAAATTACGAATATGCGAATGATGAATATGGGAATGACGAACACAATTCCCGAATTCGTCATTCCTGGTCATTCCCTGATTAATCTTCCCGTGCTGATCTGCTGCGTTTTGAGGTTCATCACCTTATATAAATACATTCCCGCAAACAGTGGCTGTGTATTTACTTTGGCATGATCGGAGGTAGTATTCAATGTGGAAATTTTCGTTCCTTTCGAATCAAAGAGTTCAATCCTGATCATATCTTTTGATGGATTCATGAAACGGATGGTCATTTCAGCGTTTACCGGGTTTGGCGAAACAGATGTGATCAGATCACCGGCTGTATGCGGAGTGATTCCCTCCCACCAATCATAAAAGAAGAGGTTATCGATCATCCATCCTTCTTTATTGGTTTGGATTGCATCGCTGATAAAGCTGAACCTGTATATGATTGTATCAGCAGAGGGAAACTGGTAATAAAAATTATACAGATCACTCCTGAAATAATAATACCATCCGCTGGTCCTGCCTGTAAATGGGTAAACTGAGTCTCCGTTGTTACAGAGTTGTCCGCCAAGTGAACCGTTGACATACCAGCTAAATCCATGTACATTAGCGTCCTTCACTATGTCAATCCAAGTTTGGCCGTGGTCAGGAGAAACCTCTATTTTACCATAATCCAGGAGACTGTCGGAATCGAATTCATAATAAAACTCAACCACAGGCCAGAACCCATATCCAAGTGTTGGCGAAAAAAATGTTACAACAGAAGTATTGGAAGGTTTATAATACCCTACTGTATCTGTAATGAGAACATTGGGAAGTGATGCCGCCTGGTTGAAAAAGGTCTTTTGCGGTTGTCCGGTCTGCCAGTCGTTGTTGTGGTTAAAAGGATCAATGATGAGATTGTAATAATGCGTGGAATCATCAAACGTGAAGAAATCCATGTACATTTTGGTTTCTTTTTGCGACCTTGCCGTAAAACTGAGAATGGCCAGAAAGAGAAGAAAAAGGGTACATTTTTTCATAATCAGAGGTTTTATATAATGATAAAATTAATACATTAATCGGGAATAGTCAAGAAAATGACAAAAATATTTATGATTGTAAATAAATCTGTTTTCCTGTTCTGCATTAAAACTGCATTAAAAGATATAGTCTCTATTCGAGCAGAAATTTTTTGGAATCCGAAAATATTCGTACTTTTGTTGGAAGATTGAACAATTTTACCGGCTCTGGTCGGATTCTATTTTGATAATTCGTATGTATAAACAGTTGATAAATATTAATGAAAAAAGCAGAAAACACCCATCAGATTCCTGAACAGGAAATTTCTATCGTTCAGGAAGAGAATTCTTCACCTGTCGAAAAAACAGAATTACTAACCGATAACAACCTTCCAACTGATGAAAATCAGGTAACAGAAGAAAAAAGTAAAGAGGAATTCCCCCAGGAAATTGAACAACCTGAAGTTAAAACATCTGTCGAGATCACTCCGGATGAAAAACCCGAAATAGTTTCAGAAATTAAACCCGAAGAGGGTATGGAAAAAATTCCTGAAGAGATCCCTGAAGAGATCCCTGAAAAGTCCCCTGAAGAGATCCTGAAAAAAATCACGGAAAAAAAACCCGAAAAAAAACAGAAAGAGATTTCTCCTGTTGAATCACCTGAAATCAGTGCTGAGGTTACTGATGACCAGCCAGCGGAAACACCTATTGTTGAACCGGTCGAGATCCATGCTGAAGTCATTGAAGACCAGTCAGTAGAAACATCATTTATCGAACCGCTCGAGATCAATGCTGAAGTCACTGAAGACCAGTCAGTAGAAACATCATTTATCGAACCGGTCGGGATCAGTGCTGAAGTCACTGAAGATAACCCCGTTCCTGTCGAAGCAAAAACGGTAGAAGAAGAAACCGGGCTGGCTATTCCCGAACTTCATGAGGATACCATCGAACCGTTGGAGGAAGATCTTCAGATAGCTGCTGAAGAAGAAGCTAAAGACACGAGTGTAGATTATGACAGTCATACCCGGGAAGAACTGGTAGAAATGCTCCAGGAAGCTGTCACCCAGGAAGATATTAACTCCGTTAAAAACAGGATCGCACTTATCAAGGTTGCCTTTATCAGGAAAAAGAAAGAAGAAAACCTTCTCCTGTATCAGCAATTCCTCACCGAAGGGGGAACAAAGGAGGATTTTGCTGCAAATCAGGATCCGCTTGAAGAACGGTTTAATGAGATTTTTAACATATACAAAGCCAACAAGGCCAGGTATACAGAGGAACAGGAAAAGATCAAACTGAATAACCTGAAGAAAAAGCAGGAAATTCTTGATGAGCTGAAACAACTGGTTTCTTCTGAAGAGACCCTGAAAAAAACATACGACGAATTCAAAGCCTTACAGGAACGGTGGAAAGGGATCGGTATGGTACCACGTACCGAGATCAATAACCTGTGGCAGAACTACCATTTTCTCGTCGAGAAGTTCTTTGATAAAGTAAAACTGAATAAAGAACTGAAAGACCTTGACCTGAAGAAAAACCTGGAGGCCAAGATGTCCCTTTGTGAGAAAACTGAAGAGTTGCTGCTTGAAACCTCTATTCTGAGATCTTTCAAGAAACTTCAGAAATATCATGAAGAATGGAAAGAATTAGGACCCGTGCCCGCTGATAAGAAAGATGAGATCTGGGAAAGGTTTAAGAACACTTCTGATAAAATCAACGACCGGCGCAGGGAACATTATACGCAGATTGAGGATGAACAGCAGAAAAATCTTGAAACCAAAACTGCTTTATGTGAACAGGGAGAAGAGATCCTCAATGCCAAAGTTGAAACCATTAAAGAATGGCAGGAATTTACCAATAAGGTAAATGAACTTCTGATTGTTTGGAAGTCCGTTGGACCGGTACCACAAAAAGTCAACACGGAGATATGGAACCGCTTTAAGACCAGTCTTGACGCCTTCTTCTCCACAAAAAAAGATTTCTTTGACAAGCTGAAGGACCAGCAGGTTCATAATTATAACCTGAAAGTTGACCTTTGTGTCCAGGCCGAAGCCCTGAAAACCAGCAATGACTGGAAAAAGACCTCCAATGACCTGATCCGGCTTCAGAATGAGTGGAAAAATATCGGACCCGTTCCCAAGAAACATTCTGATAAGATCTGGAAAAGATTCCGCGCAGCTTGCGATGAGTTCTTTACTGCCAAATCGAGTTACTTCTCCAATGTCAGGTCTAACGAAGGAGAAAACCTGAACAAAAAAACGGATCTGATCAATCGCTTAAAAGAATTTCAAGCGACTGAGGATAAGAACCAGAACCTGGAGATGCTGAAAAATTTCCAGCGCGAATGGACAGAGATCGGTCATATTCCCATCAAGGAGAAAGATAAGTTGCAGAATGAATACAGGGCAATCATCAACCAGCATCTCGACAAACTTAAGATCAGTGAATTTGAGATCAGCGCCGTCAACTTCCAGAACCGGATCGAAAATCTCAAGAATGATCCGAATTCACGCCGCCTGATTGGCCGTGAAAAGGATTTTCTGGCAGGAAAGATCAGTAAACTCAAGGAGGATGTCAACCTTTGGGAGAACAATATCGGATTCCTGGCCGATTCCAAAAATGCAGCCATCCTGAAGGAAGAATTCACAAAGAAGATCAATAAGGCCAAATCGGAGCTGAAAGTGATGGAAGCGAAGTTCAAAATTCTACGAAGCCAGTGACCAGATCTCCTGGATTGGTTGGAATTTGCAAAGAAGTGACAAAGTAACGCGTAACGCGTGACGAGTGATCAATTACTAATCACCAATTCGCCAATTCACTAATTCACCAGTTAAAAAAGTGACAAAGTTATGTCCGGCAACTCTATCGGTAAAGTTCTTGTTATCACTACTTTCGGCGAATCACACGGACCGGCTGTTGGAGGTGTACTCGATGGTTTTCCATCCAATATTCTGATTGACGTTTCCTTCATTCAATCAGAGTTGAACCGGAGAAAAACGAAATCCTGGTTTTATGCTTCTGCCCGGAATGAGGAAGATGAGATTGAAATTCTCTCTGGCATTTTTGAAAATAAAAGTACCGGTGCTCCTATCGCTTTCATTGTCAGGAATAAGAATGCGAGACCTGCAGATTATAAACAACTGAAAGATGTTTACCGGCCTTCTCACGCAGATTTCACATGGGAAATGAAATATGGGATACGTGATTACCTGGGCGGGGGGAGGAGTTCCGCTCGTGAAACCGTGGCGCGTGTTGCAGGAGGAGCCATAGCAAAGTTACTCCTGAACAATCACAGGATCTCCATTCTTTCTTATGTTTCACAGATCGGGACTGTCAAACTTCCGGATGGTTTCACTGTGATTGATCCCGATACAATCCTGAAAAGTCCTGTTTTATGTCCCGATGAAGAAACCAGCCACCGGATGATAGCACTCCTCGAAAATCTGAAATCAGAAGGCGATACTACAGGAGGGATAATAAACTGCATAATCAGCGGTGTTCCTGTTGGCCTGGGCGAACCGGTATTCGACAAACTCCAGGCCGACCTGGCAAAAGCCATGCTGAGTATTAATGCCGTGAAAGGATTTGAATACGGATCAGGCTTTGGAGCAGCAGCGATGAAAGGTTCTGAACACAACGACCCTTTTGTTTTCAAAGACAATCATATCACTACCTCCACCAACTTCTCCGGTGGCATCCAGGGCGGGATCTCAAACGGTAATGAGATCTTTTTCCGGGTTGCATTCAAACCTCCTCCCACTTTAATGAGAGACCAGAAAACGGTCAATTCCAAAGGACAGAAAGTAATCCTCAAAGGCAAAGGCAGGCATGACGTCTGCATGGTTCCACGTGCACTTCCCATCGTCGAGGCCATGGCAGCACTGGTCCTGGCCGATCATTTAATCAGAAATACAAAATAACTGGTGAACTGGTGAGTTGGTGAACTGGTGAGTTGGTCATTGGTTATTAGTCATTAGGAACTGGAAACTGGAAACTGGGAACTGGGAACTGGAAACTGCGAACTGAGAATTTTGTCACACGTTACGCGTCACCCTTTACACCGGTTCCTGCTGCGACAGGCAATGAAAGGATCCCAATCCCCAGATGATATCTGTCGAATCGATACCAATGATCTGGCGGTCGGGGAAGCACTGTTCGAGGATTCCCATGGCTTTATCATCCTCTTTGCAACGGTAGACAGGGACAATCACTGACTTGTTTGATATATAAAAATTTGCATAGGATGCAGGAAGGCGCTGTCCTTCATACCAGACCGGTTTTGGCATCGGGATCTCAGCAATATCTAATTGCTTGCCGCTTGTAAGCCGCATTTTCTTCAGCATCTGCAGGTTGTCATGAAGTGGTTTGCTATTGGTATCACTTTTATTGGTCTCCACCATGGTAACTACCGCATCTTCCCTGAAAAAACGGGTCATATCATCGATATGGCCGTTCGTGTCGTCGCCATTGATGCCGTCGCCCAGCCAGAGTATCTGTTCCACTCCATAATAATTTCTGAGATAATCCTCAATTTTCTCCTGCGAAAGTCCGGCATTACGGTTTTCATGAAGCAGACAGGATGTTGTGGTGAGCAGCGTTCCTTTCCCGTTGAAATCAACTGCACCTCCTTCCATTACGATCCCGGGGTAAAAAACGGGTATGTCAAGTGCTTTTCCGATCAGCGAAGGAATTTTCTCATCCAGGTCATAGGGATACTTCTCACCCCAGGCATTGTATTTCCAGCTAACAATCACCCTGGGGATTTCTGTTCCCGGGTTAATAAGGAATGCCGGGCCGTGATCCCGGCACCAGGCATCGTTTGTAGGATGCAGGAATAACCTGATATTGGCAATGTCACATCCTGCTTGTTCAAGATCATGGATGACCGTTGATTTCAACTCTACATTCCTGACGTTGATGCAAACCATTTCACTTTCCGATAACTCCTTGATAAAACGGTTATAGGAAGAAAAAATTCGTGGTAATGTTCCAGGCCAGGAATAGGAATCGTCATGCGGATAGCTGAGCCAGGTGGCACTGTGTTTTTCCCACTCTGCCGGAAAATGATATCCCAGTTGTCGGGGAGTCAGTTCTGAATGCTCAATACCCATATCAGGATTCGTCGATAAAGCGGTTCAGGATCGGGTTGTAAGTATCAATACGCCGGTCACGAAGGAATGGCCAGTGAACACGGATCTCTTCGATGCGGTCCATATCCAATTCCTGCACATGGGTGATCTCCTCGCTGTGAGGAGCCTCAAATAACAATTCACCAAAGGGATCTGAAACAAAAGATCCTCCCCAGAATTTGAGGTTCCCCTCGGTACCGGTTCGGTTCACAGCTACAACAAACACTCCGTTCGCAATGGCATGACCACGTTGGATGGTCTGCCAGGCTTGATATTGCTGACGGTTTGTCTGTTCATCCTGCGAAAGTGCCCAGCCAATAGCAGTCGGGTAAAAAAGGATCTCCGCGCCCATCAGGCTTGTAATCCGTGCAGCTTCAGGATACCATTGATCCCAGCAGATCAGTACCCCGATTTTCGCATACCGTGTATCAAAGACTTTGTAGCCCTGATCTCCGGGAGTAAAATAGAATTTCTCATAAAATCCCGGATCATCCGGTATATGCTGTTTCCGGTACTTTCCCAGGTATTTACCATCCGCATCGATCACGGCCACCGTATTATGAAAAATACCACTAATCCGTTTCTCAAACAACGATGCAATGATCACTACCTCATGCTCCTTCGCCGTTTTCTGCAAGCCCTCCACGGTCGGCCCGGGGATCGATTCAGCCAGACCGAAATGCTCATATTTCTCTTCACGGCAAAAATAGGGTGAGGAGAACAATTCCTGTAAACAAACGATTTGGGCACCGGCACCTGCAACCCTGGCAATTCCTGCTATGACATTGAAAATATTCTTCTCCTTATTCTCCACACAGGAAAACTGAACAAGGCCGACGTTAACTTTTCTCGTTTCCATGATGATTACCTGGGATTTAACACGAACTTTCGTGAGAATTTCTGACGATCATGAATGATATTCAGAATATAAACCCCGGGAGGCATATGACCGTATGCTATTTCCATTCTGTCCTTCTTAATCATAACAGGACTGACCCGTGCGGCTTCTCTTCCTGTTATATCATATAAAGAAACCGAAACATCCTGTTGTTTTTCAAAATCGTAAAATAAAAGCAACCGGTTTGTTTCCCTGTCCTGGAATATTTCAATCCCGGTTTGTGGGTTTTGGCGGTCAATACCTACCGTATAGTCGAGGGAAATATTATCTAAATAAAGGATACTTCCTGCGATTGCAGTCTCCTCGGCAGAGGAAAGCGCAAAGATATTCATTGAATCAGGTGTTGCAATGCTGTCGTAATTGATCCATGCCGAAAAGGGTGTCCAATCGCTCACCACATCATGCGTGGAAAAATAACCGTTGGCTATCGTATCCCTGGCATTTCCGACGGTCTTGAACAGACCGATCGCAATCAGGCAACTGTCGCCACCCTGCGGTAAGTATTTATAAAATCCTTTCAGATGGGTGGGATTATCTGAGATTGGCCAGCCACCTGTTACCGTGTATGCAAGGGTACCAAGGTCAATGGTTAACTTTCCAAGGGTCACAAACCCGGGAACATCCATGGGAGGGAGAGTAATATGCTTGCTTTCAAGCTTTGCAGAATAACTCCCATCTTCATGATCCGAACTTTTTGTAACCACTGTGGTCCCAAAAAATGGGATAGCGGAGATCTCCTGGTTGGGTGTATCCCAATACTGCGGATCCGAGTACCCGGAATAATTGTTCCAGGTTTCAAAACTCCCGTTCGGAACCGCGGTTTGCGCGCTCACAAATGCAGGGATCCAAATAAGAAACAGAAAAACCAAAAGCCTAATAAATATCCTTTCCATTGTATAATTTTTTAATTTTCCTTGAGTTTAGAAGAAGGTAAAAGAAAAGCCGCCAAATATAGCGAAAATATTAATTTTACCTTTTTATTAAAATTCTTCCCATGTTTGGCAGGATCCGGGGTTATTTATACATCGGTCTGATATCTGTTTTTATCATCATCTCCACTTTACCCGTTGTTTTTTCACAAAATCCCTGTGAAAATCCACGCAACAAGAAGATTGAGAAACTTTACGACGAGGGTACATCAGCCTATAAACGGGGCAACTTTATTGAGGCAGGGAGGATCATGAAAATGGTGATCAATGCCGAACCCGGTTTTATTGACGCTTATTTTGTACTCGGTCTCTCTAATTTTAGGAAGACCAATTCCAATTTTAAAGAAGCGGAGAAAAATTTCCTGAAAGTACTGGAATTATGTCCTGGCTATGACATTCATACCTATTATTACATGGGAGAAATCTGTTATGGGACTGAACGGTTTGATTCGACTGTTATGTATCTGTCAGAATTTTTGAAAAATGAAGAGAAGATGAAGTCGGATAAGGATTATACCAGGGCATCCGAGATTTTGAAATATTCCAGGTTTTACCTCGACATGATCCATCATCCGGTCCCTTTCGAGCCCAAAGTTGTATCCGGGGTTTCTTCAGCAGAAAATGAATACCTGCCCGGACTCTCTCCCGACAACCAGATGGCACTTTTCACAAGGGAGATCATGATTCCCCCTGAAAAAAATACGATCATCCAGACAACAAAATACAAGGAAAAGTTCATGTTTAGCAAACAACAGCCGGACGGTTCTTTTTCTGACGGCCAGGAGATGCCGGAGCCATTTAACATGAATGATAATGAAGGAGGCGCTACCCTGACAGTCGACAACAATACACTTTACTATACCGTGTGTAAATATACTAAGGACAGGTCCTATTTTAATTGCGATATCTATTACTCGGATTTTGTGAATGGCGACTGGACACCCATAAAAAGTGTAAGTGATAAGGTGAACCTCCCATTCTCATGGGAATCACAACCCAGCATCTCGTCCGACGGAAAGTCATTGTACTTCATCAGTGACCGGCCAGGAGGATATGGAGGATATGATGTATACCGTTCGATGAAGAACAGCAGCGGAGAATGGGGAACCCCGATCAACCTGGGTCCTAATATCAATACCCGGCAAAATGAGAAATCCCCGTTCATTCATCCCGATGACAAGACCCTCTATTTTTCATCCGATGGATGGATGGGGATGGGTGGATATGATGTTTTTTTTTCCCGTGTAGACAGCGCCGGTACCTGGAGTAAGCCGGTAAACCTTGGGTACCCGATCAATTCGCCCGATGATGAGGTGGGTTTTATTGTCAGTACAGACGGTACACATGTTTATTTTGCTTCCAATAAATACAAAGGCAAGGGAGGATGGGATGTTTTTACTTTTGACCTTTATAAAGAGGCACAACCGGACAAAGTTCTTTTGCTGAAGGGGACTGTCAGGACAGAAACCGACGATGAACCGGTGAAGGCAAGACTTGAACTGAAGAATGTTGACACCAAAAAGACCTCGGAGATCCCGCTTGATTCCACCACCGGGAATTATGTTGCCGTAGCTCCTTTTAACAGCGATTATATCATGACGGTGAAGAAGGAGGGATATGTGTATGATGCCCACTACATTTCCAGGATTGACAGTCTATTCAGGGTTCCCTCAAAACTTGACGTTAAGATTGAGCCCATCGAACTGAACAAATCATACCGGATCAACGACATCTATTTCGATTTCAACTCATATCAGTTGAAGGATGAATCTAAAGTAGTATTGGATCAACTGATTGATTTCCTGAATGAAAATCCTTTGATCCGCATCGAGATCCAGGGCCATACTGACAACATCGGGAAGGATGCCGAAAACCTGCGCCTTTCAGATAACCGGGCCAGATCGGTTTATGATTACCTGATCGCCAGCAACATCAAGACAAACAGACTGACTTACAAAGGGTTCGGAAAAACAATGCCGGTCGCAGATAACGATACCGAACAGGGAAGGGCGAAGAACCGCCGAACCGTATTTGTGATCACCAGCAAATAACTTACCGGTAATCCATTTGTACAAATTGGCGATAACCTGACATATCAGCATTATCAGGCACCATTCTCAAATAAGTAAAATTAGGTACTTGGAATTGTTTAAGATTACGTAAATCTACTTACATAATATGCATAACAATTTGGGTTTGGTGAGTTTTTCCATTCACTTTTTATATTACTTTTAGTGAATCATTCACGACTATACTACTATTCTACTTTTCTCCTTTACACTTGACATTGGTTCAACCATGAAAGCAAAAATCCTGATTGTCGATGATCATGCATTACTCCGCAAAGGCGTCCATTCCATCATCAGTGCTCACCATCCTGAATGGGAAGTATATGAAGCTGAGAACGGGATCCAATCTATCCTGAAAGCCAATGACGTTAAACCTGATCTGATCCTGATGGATTATCATATGCCCAAGCTGGATGGGATTAGCGCTGCAACGGCAATCCATCGGGAATATCCTGCTGCCAAGATCATTATGGTATCGATGGATGTCGGGGAGGAAGAGGTTGGTCATATGATCGATGCCGGAGTAATGGGGATTGTGCACAAGGAATCCCCCGAAGAAGAGCTTCTTAAGGCCATCAGTGAAGTGAGGGATGGTCAATACTATCTTAAAGGAAAGATCGGTGCCCTTGCTAATCAATACCGGATGGAGATGCTGGAGAAAAAGAAAAAACGGGTTAAAAGTCATGACCAACTGCTGAGCCGACGCGAAAATGATGTACTGAAACTTCTTGTCAAAGGTCTGTCCCGAAATGAAATTGCTGAAAAGTTCACACTCAGCAAAAGAACAGTTGAAAAACATATAGCCAACATCTACAAAAAGACCAATACACATTCAGTTTATTCCCTGATCCGGTTTACTTTGAAAAACGGGGTATTGGGAGAATAGATCACCTGCCTTCCCGATTTTTTTTCTACGTAAAATTACGCCTGTAATAAATAAGAAATTTTCAGTATTTCCCTGTATTTGATATTGCCGAAAAGGAGATTACTTTTGGGAAAATACTTCAGGATAATATGAGATCAGAAGCAGGAAGGTACAGGAAGGATTGTATTCTCATATTTCTTTTATTGATTTCCGGTGGATCGTATGCCCAATCCCGGACGTTCGCAGCAGAACCCGTAACAACGACTATAATAGCAGATCCTTTCCTGGAGTTACTGAGCATATCCTTCAAAAGTGAACCTCTTTCTGCTATTGTTATTGACAATTGCAGAAAACCCGGCTCACTCTTTCTTGGTGATGAAACGACAGGGATTTACCTGGAAATTACGACTTTCTCAGAGTTTAGGTCTGGCACTGCTGAGAAACATGCCGGAAATATTCCATCAGATCTCTTTCATCAGGTTGGCCATTTCGATGGCTGCAAGGGAAGCATCAAACCCCTTGTTTCCGCCTTTGGTCCCTGCTCTTTCTATAGCCTGTTCGATGTTATCCGTTGTGAGGACGCCAAAGATAACAGGAACTCCGGTTTCAAGCCCTACACTTGCAACCCCTTTGGAGACTTCAGCCGCTACATAATCAAAATGCGGGGTTGCTCCGCGGATGACAGCTCCAAGACAAATAACAGCGCTGTACTTCTTACTCCCGGCGAGTTTCTTGGCCAGTAATGGCATTTCAAACGCACCTGGCGACCATACAATATCAATATCACCGGGATTTGCACCATGCCGGTTGAGTCCATCGAGACAACCGCTCAGCAGTTTACCACTGATAAACTCATTAAATCTTGCGATTACGATACCGAACCGGAGACCCTGTGCATCCAGTTTTCCTTCGATTGTTTTCATAAATGATCATTGAATTAAACATTATTATTCAGATATCTTATATCATGCTATTCCTGGAAATTCAATAAATGCCCCATCTTATCCTTTTTTGTTTTCAGATACTTCAGGTTTTTTGAATTACTGTGCATCTGGATGGAAACCCTTTCCACGATTTCCAGTCCGAATCCTTCTATCCCTGAGATCTTTTTGGGGTTGTTTGTAAGCAGCCTGATCCTGCGGATACCCAGATCAGCAAGTATTTCAGCGCCGGTACCATAATCTCTCAGGTCGGCTGCAAAACCCAATGCATGATTGGCTTCAACGGTGTCCATTCCCTGGTCCTGAAGCGAATAGGCTTTCATCTTGTTGATGAAACCGATCCCCCTGCCCTCCTGCCGCATATAAAGAAAAACGCCCCTCCCCTCCTTTGCTATTCTTTTCATCGCATCATTCAACTGTTCACCGCAATCGCATCGCAGGGATCCAAAAACATCTCCCGTAAGGCATTCGGAATGAACTCTTACCAATACCGGTTCACCATCATCTACAATTCCTTTAACCAGTGCAACATGGTTCTCCTTCGATATTTTGCTTGCATAGCTGTATGCCCTGAACTCCCCGTATTTTGTCGGCATATCCACCGTAGAGACCCGTTCAACAAGGGTTTCATTTTTTCTCCTGTAAATGATAAGATCAGCGATCGTCACTATCTTCAGATTGTACTTTTTCACATAATCCATCAATTGCGGTACACGTGCCATGGTTCCATCCTCATTCATGATCTCGCAGATAACACCTGCCGGATATAATCCGGCGAGCTTTGCAAGATCAATCGATGCCTCGGTGTGGCCTGCCCTTACCAGCACCCCGCCCTCCTTGTATTCGATTGGAAATATATGCCCCGGACGGGTAAAATCCTTACCCGACGAATTCGGGTCGAGCACCTTCCGGATGGTCTGGGAGCGCTCCTGAGCCGATATTCCCGTAGTGCTCTCAACAGCATCGATGGAAACCGTGAATGCAGTCCGGTTAGGATCGGTATTCCTGGCTACCATCCGTTCAATGTTAAGCTCTTCAAGGCGATCGCGCATCAAAGGGAGGCAAACCAGTCCCCCTCCATTCTTTGCCATGAAATTGATCGATTCGGCTGTGATCTTCTCTGCGGCGATAATAAGATCGCCTTCATTTTCACGGTCTTCATCATCTACCACGACAATCATCTTTCCGTTACGGATATCTTCTATCGCTTCATCAATTGTGTTAAACTTATTGTTGGACATATTTGTAATTTCAGAAATTCATGTTAAATAAATCCTTGTTGAGTAAGAAACTTCATATCCAGTTTCTTTCCTTCATTATTACCTGGCAACAATTTTTCAATATACTTTGCAATGAGGTCACATTCGATATTGACCATATTACCCGGCGATTTGGCCAATATTAATGTGACCAGTTGTGTGTGCGGGATCACAGAAACATCAAAGGAATGATCGTCAACCCTTGCTACTGTCAGGCTGATCCCGTCGATTGCGACCGATCCCTTTTCCACAATGTATTTTAATAAATGCTTTTCAATTGAAAAAGAAAACCAAATTGCATTTTCATCCTTCCAGGTCTTTAGAATATTGCCGGTATCATCTATATGCCCACTTACAAGATGTCCACCCAAACGGTCGCTCAGTCTTAGAGCACGTTCAAGATTCACCCGGCTGCCCGGTCTGAGGGCGCTTAAACCTGAACGCTTCATTGTTTCAGGCATTACATCGGCTGTGAAACTAACGGTTGTAAAAGAGGTTACCGTAAGGCAGACCCCATCCGTATTGATGCTGTCGCCCACTTTCATATCAGACAGAATGTCCCTCGCCGCAATTGTTAATTGTGCAGAGGTCGATGATAACCGGATCTCCCTGATTGTTCCTATTTCTTCAATAATCCCTGTAAACATAATTTCATTTACCATTTACCATTTACCATTTACCATTTACTATTTTACGTTTTGCATTTTGATTTTTGCATTTTAGAGGTATCCTTCGATCATGAGGTCTTCACCTGTTCGTTTCACCTTCATATCATGAAGCTGAAGTGCGTCCTTCAGGTTTGGGATTCCTTCTCCTCCAATGGGTGTGGGTGCGTTTCGGCCTCCAAGAATTTTCGGTGAAATAAAACTGATGATCTTATCCACCACCTTCTCCTGCAATGCTGAAAATGCAAGGGTACTGCCCCCTTCGATCATTACGCTGTCGATCTCCATCGTGCCCAGAATATTCATAAGGTTGGCAAGATCAACCTTATTGTTCTTTTCAGCGCAAATAATGATCTGTACGCCAACCCTTTCAATTTCTTTCAGCTTTTTATAATCCGCATGATGTGTAGTAGCAAGTATTGTAAGCTGGGGTTCATTTTTCAAAACATTCGCACCCGCTGGTAATCTCCCGGAAGTATCCACAATCACCTTTAATGGATTCTTGCTTTGTTTCCCGGTATTCCTGACATTGAGTAGCGGATCGTCAGCAAGTATCGTATCTATTCCCACCATTACAGCGCTTACCTGATGGCGTAACCCATGGACAATTTTCCTTGATTTGTCGCCGGAGATATATTTTGACTCCCCTGAAACTGTGGCTATCTTTCCATCAAGGGTCATGGCGGTCTTCAAAATACAGAAAGGAATATGTTTTGTGATGAACTTGAGAAAAATCTCATTTTGCTGTCGAATCTTTTCTTCCAGGATCCCACTCTCCACCTTAACTTCATGCGATTCCAACCATTCGATCCCTTTTCCATTTACAAGAGGGTTAGGATCTCCCATCCCGATGATCACATGACGTATTCCTTTTTCTACTATGATCTGCGCACAGGGAGGTGTTTTTCCATGGTGTGCACAGGGTTCAAGTGTGACCACCAGGGTAGCCCCTTCAACCGGGTCAGTAGCTGAACAAATGGCTTCCACTTCAGCATGAGGAGCTCCGAAATAGTGGTGATAACCTTTCCCGATTATTGAACCATCCCTTACCAGAATTGCTCCCACCATCGGGTTTGGGTTCACCCATCCCCTTCCATTTTCTGCAAGCCTGACAGCTTTTGCCATCAGCTCCTGTTTCCCTTTTTCGGTACGTGTTTCGTAGTCCATATAATGCAAACAGCCCTGAAGACTGATCCTCAGGGCTGTTAAATATTTTAAAACGGGATAAACCGGCCAATTTTAAAATAGATTTCTTCTTCCATCCAGACTTTAACTGTCGGTGTCGTAGTTTCAACGACTCACCCCTTATAAGAAAACTTGTTTCATCAATCTTTCCGGGATCGCGGACTTTACCGCCGGTCGGGAATTTCACCCTGCCCTGAAGAAATTATTTTCTTGTCTCAAATTACATTTTACAAAATTACTGTAAAACGCCTTACAAAGATATAATAAATTATTGCTTAATTGTTAAATTTTTAACAGGTATTTTTCATTTCCATTACTGAAGCACCAATTTCTCCATTCTAACCTGATTACCTGTTTGAATCTTCACAAGGTAGACACCCTTCGGAGAAGCGGAAAGGTCAATTCTTTTTGAACTGTTATCCATACCTGACAGGTTATCATTGTAAACCATTTGTCCTGAAGTATTTGTAATGGTAAGAGCGGCAGGCTGATTCTGCAGTCCTTTGATATTCAGATCAAAAACACCTTTTGAAGGATTCGGTGAAAGTACCATGGAAAAACCGTTGGCCTGGTTCTCTGTAATCCCGTTGCAAGGGCTCAGAAACAACTGGACCTGGTCGGAAGCATCCGTTGAACAGGGTGACAAGGCAGATGCAGTCAGGGTACAGATCCATGTTAAGGCAATCTTATCATTGGGTCCTGGGGTGTATATTGTTACAGGGATTGTGTCGCTGATAAAAGCCCCATCGCCAGTAGTAACCCATTGAACATGGCTGTAACCGGTTGCCTGCCCGTGAAGGAGAAGGACCGGCACCGTGATACAAACTACTGTATCATTTCCTGCAAAAGCAGTTGGGTGTTGATTCACGGTAACCGCAATGGTGTCAGTCTTTGTGGCAGAACCGTCATTGATTGAAGCCACATAATTCGTGGTGATCGTGGGAGTAACAACAGGATTTTGAATGGTTGATACAAAACCCGCCGGTATTGATGTCCATGAATAAGTGTAGGTTCCTGACCCTCCTGTTGCAATTGCATTCAAATGGGAGGAATCCCCGGTACAGAGGGTAGATGGAGTTGCGGTGGCACTGAGCGACAGGATACTGGCCCAGCTAAAGGAGCCGATACGTGTTCTCCAGTTAGAACCATTGGTCTGGCAGTACTCCTGGGTGTACCAGAAAGTACTGCCGGCAGATGGGTCAACAGAAATAGCACTGTAATCACCCCAGCGGCAATTTCCTGATGTGGTTCCGTCATTGGCTGTGTTGGATCCTGTTCCGTAAAAAATGGCCTTTTCTCCGATTGTCATGGTATTTAAGGCATCGCTGCTCATTCTTCCGGTATAATAGATTGAGGGGTACATGTTGGCGCTGGAAATAGAAAACCCAAGAGCAATATTACCAGAAGAATCCATTGCAATGCTTCCCATCCAGCGGGAGTTTGCATCCGGGGAGTAGGTCGATTGCTGATAAACACTCCAGTCACCAGTGGTTTTCCTGAATTCATACCAGCGTACACCACCAACACCGGAACCTGCATTTACCGTATGATTTGTCAATAAAGACCAGTGGTCGCTGAATTTACGAAATTGAAGACGATACATCAACCGGTCAGAAAGCACATCAGCTTTCCTGGAAGTTCCTTTCTGAGGTATTCCGGATATATTACTGTTGAATGACTCAACAGGTACCTGTAAAAGGTTTCCCAGTGTGGAATTGGCCGGGGTTGTCCAGTCGACCTGAAGTTCGAGAATACCCAGGTAATCGGAACTGGAACCATCTTTAATATATGCGAAATATTCCGGTGTTCCGGCGGGTGCGAAATCACCGTCACAATCTGCAGGTTGGGGAGCCCTGGCAGGATTCGATGATGGCAGTGTAAACCAAACCATTTCGGCAGTCTGGTCCCCGGCCAGCATTTTCGTACGGTTGAATGCAGCTGCGCCTGTACCCATAAAGCTCCCTGCTCCTGATGAAAACCGGTTGACACCCATATAATATCCATCTCCCCATACACCCAATTTAGGATAGTCGCCCATATCTGCATATTGATACTGGTAACGATAATAGGTACCTGTAGGGTCGGGTGTTTGAGAAATTGCGATCATCTGAAAAAACGGGCCATTCGGATAATGAGGAAGGGAAAACTGGCTGATCAGCCAGCGGTCAGCATTTTCATCATATAGAACAACGGCATCACCATCGTTTGAGTTATTCGACATCCCCTGCCATAATGCACTGGTATTCAGTGGGCCGAGCAACGATGCACCGGTTTTGCTGTAAACAGAATAATGGCAATTAACTACCTGAACATAGTTATTTGGTCCTACATCTCCATGTGTATCAGGGGGATCATAACCCTGGTTGTTGTTATTCCCATCGAAGTTCTGTATGGTTGTATCGCCGGTAACAGTAGGTCCGAAGAAATGCTGGATAGCCGGATCAACATAGTTAAACGGGAGAGCAGATTTATCCTGACTTCCGGGAATATTGAAGTGGTTCTTTATAATACCATCTTTCCATGAATTATCTCCATGGGTTACCTGTAAATTCGCCAGATCCTTCATGGGGGGGGAGATATCAAAATAGACCGGTTTGGCCACAAGTGCCGGTTTAATAACTTCCTTCTTCTGGGAAAATGTCAGGTTCACACTGAGAAAGAAAAGCAATAAAAGGGAAAAGGTTTTCTTCATGGGATGATTTTTAAATTTGGTGTAAAATTATGATTTTTCTCATATCCCATGAGATAAAAAAAGGCTGTCCAATAAGTATCTTTTTATTCCTTACTTATTTAGACAGCCTCTTAAGAGAAAGAAAGAAGTTATTCCAGTACGATTTTAGATGTTTTCAAACCAACCGCTGACCGTACATTTATAAAGTAAACACCTTTTGGTGCATCCGAAAGGTCGATCTGCTGTGATGCAGACCCTGTAACTTTCAAATTAGTATTTAACACTGACCTGCCATGGATATCTGAAATGGTGATCTGAACATTTTCATGCATAATTCCGGCAACATTCAGGGTAAACTTCCCTTGTGAAGGATTGGGTGTAATGGTTATACTGAAATCATTGCCTTGCAGTTGTGGAATGGCATTACATGGGCTAAGGAACAGGTGAACCTGGTCAGTAGCGTCTGTTGTACAAGGTGTTTGGGCATATGCCGTAAGGGTACAGGTCCAGTTCAGGGTAGCAATATCATTTGGTCCGGGTGTATATATGGTAAACGGAATGGAATCAATAAGAAAGGTTCCATCACCGGAGGTTGTCCAAAGTACGTGATTGTAATTGGCTGCCTGCCCTTTAACAAGGATCATTGTGACCGGCATACACCACACTGTATCATTTCCCGCGAAAGCAGTTGTGTTCAGGAAAACAGAAACAGGGACGGAATCAGTTCTGGTTTCAGTTCCGTCATTAATGGTTGCAATATAAGTGGTGTTTTGCGTTGGGCTATCCACAGGGTTACGAATATTGGAGGTAAATCCCGGGGGTACTGATGTCCATGAATAGGTATATGTACCTGAACCGCCCATTGCGCTTGCAAGTAACTGTGTGGATCCACCGATGCAAAGCGATGAAGGAGTAGCGTTAGCATTGAGACTCAGGATATCGGCAAAGCTGAATGAGGCGATCCGGGTATGCCAGTTGAATGACCCTGTTGTAGGAATATATTCCTGTGTGTACCAGAATTTGGCATATTCGGATGGATCCACACTGACGGCGCTGTAATCACCCCAGCGGCAAGTATTTCCAGGTCCCCCGGTACCGGTGTTCGAACCCACTCCGTTGAAAATGCCCCTCTCACTTATTGACATTGTGTTGAGCGGGTCACTGTTCATCCTTCCCGTATATCGGATAGAAGGGTTCAGGGTACTGCTTGAGATAGAATAGCCAAGCGCAATATTACCGGTTGTATCCATGGCGATACTTGCTTCCCAGCGACAGTTTGCGTCAGGTGAATAGGTGGATTGCTGATATACAAACCATGCACCTGTAGTTTTTCTTAATTCATACCACCTGACACCTGCCACATTGGAACCTGCATTGACCGTATGACATGTTACCATCGACCAATGGTCAGGGAAGTTCCGGAACTGAAGCCGGTACATAAGCCTGTCAGACATGGCGTGAGCCAGCCTGCTGGTTCCCTTTTGGGGTATCCCTGGCAGACTGCTGCTAAATGTCTGGACGGGTAGTTGAACAAAATTACCGAAAGTGGAATTTGCAGGCGTAGTCCAATCTGCATGAAGTTCATTAAGCCCGAGAATATCGGATCCATCATACATGTAAAGAAAATAAGCAGGTGTTCCAAGGGGAGGAAAAGTCCCGTCACAGTCAGAAGGAAGCACACCATATGCATGATTGGATGCAGGAAGCGTGAACCATACCATTTCGGCTGTCTGATCTCCTGCGAGCATCTTGTCGCGGTTAAAAGCGGCCTGTCCTGTCCCTACATAATTGTTGGCTCCTGATGAAAAACGGTTGACGCACATATAATAACCATCCACCCAGACCGATAATTTGGGATAATCTCCCATATCGGTAAACTGATACTGGTAACGGTAATAGGATCCGGTAGGGTCAGGTGTTGTGGAAACAGCAATCATTTGGAAGAAAGGTCCGTTCGGATAATGGGGCAGTGAAAATTGACTGATGATCCAACGATCGGCACCTTCATCATAAAGGACGATTGCATCACCGTCGTTATGATTGTTCGACATCCCGCTCCAAAGGCTACTGTTGGCAGTCGGACCCAGCAATTTTGTCCCGGTTTTATTGTAAATCGCATAATGCATATTCACGATCTGGAAATAATTATTCGGACCAACATCCCCATGCGTATCAGGAGGATCAACATTATCGGAATCTGTGTTTCCGTCATAATTCTGAATGGTTGTATCCGTAGTTACGGTACTTCCCATGTGGTTTTGTAAAACAGGATCAGACCAACCGGGAGCAAATGTTTTTTTTCGGGAATCTTTCCTTACATCAAAGAAATTCTTTACAATTCCATCTTTCCAGGAATTATCGGCTTTTGTCATAGATGTAACCGACATTTCACGCAAAGGAGGAGAAACGTCAAAAAAGACCGGTCTCTGAACAGATGTAGGTTTTATGACCCCCTTCATCTGTGGGAAGCCGACATTCACAGAGATTGTGAAAATTAAAAGAAGGTAAAGTTGTTTTTTCATGGGGTGGATTTTTGTACAAATATAAAGGATTACAGCCTTCAAATCAAAAAGCTGCAAACTTTTTTTTACTCGTTTTCAGGTATCCGGAATTTGTACACTTCTTTTTATTAGTTTAGCTTTTTGATTCTTTAACCCTCTCTTATGAACATAATCGTTACAGGTGCCAGCAAGGGAATTGGCGCTGAGGTTGTAAAAGTTCTCAGCAAGTTTAAAGGAAACCATATCGTTGCCGTATCGAGGAATGGTGAAGGTTTGCGAAAACTTTTAAACGAATGTGTTAAGATCACTCCTTCGGCAAAAATCCTGACCTGTGAGTTCGACCTGTCGCAGTTTGATTTTTATCCTTTTCTGCTTCAGAAAATTGAAACCTTCTTCCTCAACCCCGACATCCTGATCAATAATGCCGGTAAGCTTGTCAACAAACCCATTGAAAAAACTGATCATCAGGAGTTTGACGAGATTTTCAATGTGAATGTGAAAAGTATTTATTTTCTCACGCAAATGTTTGCACCGATCATGAACAAGGGAGGTCATATTGTAAATATCGGAAGTCTTGGCGGAATGCAGGGAACAAAAAAATTCAGCGGACTGGCAGCATACAGTGCCAGTAAAGGCGCAGTGAGTATCCTTACTGAAGCATTGGCAGAAGAGTTGGCAGAGCGTGAGATCAGTGTCAATTGCCTTGCCCTGGGCGGTGTACAAACTGAAATGTTCGCTCACGCTTTCCCCGGGAACCATGCCCTTCAGACTCCCCTGCAGGCAGCCTCGTTCATTGCGGATTTTGCCGTAACAGGACAACGGTATTTTAACGGGAAGATTCTGCCATTATCGATCTCGGTGCCTTGATAGTGATTAGTCATTGGTCATTGGTCATTGGTCATTGGAAGATTTGATTTCTGCATTTTGCATTTTGCATTTTGAATCTACAGGTAGTCTGCCTTCCCCTCTCTTGTAAAAGGTGCGATCGCACGATTGTATATGCCATGAACGTATGCGATGGCCATTCCGTAGTTTGAAACAGGGATACCTGCGTCAATTGCCGGTTTCAGCCGGCCGATCAATTGTTTTCGTGTGATCATGCAGCTACCGCATTGGATCACCATGGCATACTCTTTTATATCGCCAGGAATGACATTAAGGCCGGCTACTACCTCATAATGAAGCTTTTTACCGGTAAAATTTGAGAGCCACCGCGGGATCTTTACCCTGCCGATATCGTCACAGGAGACGTGATGGGTACAGGATTCAAGGATCAGTACCTTGTCTCCATCCTTCAACTTCGAAATGTAAGGAGTTCCCTGCATATAGTGATCAAAATCGCCTTTCTGCCTGGCAAGGACGATACTAAAACTGGTAAGCGGGATCTCTTTGGGAACGGCTGCATCCGCTTTGGGAAACACCTGACTGTCGGTGATGACGAGCGCCGGTTTCGGGTTCATCCTGCGGATATAGGCATCTGCCTCACGTTCCTTACAAACGGCAACAATTCCATCATTATCCAGCACGTCACGGATCACTTGGACCTGGGGAAGGATCATTCTTCCTTCAGGCGCCTCTATATCGATCGGGGTGATCAGCAAAACGACATCTCCGTAAGAGATAAGATCTCCAACCAGCGGTTTCTTCGAATAGGCTGATTCGGGCATCTGTTCGCGAATTGCTTTGATCACATCATCCTGTTTATCCGGGAACCTTGCGCTGAAACTGACTACCGGAACATCGTATTTGTCACGGATCACTTCCAGCAGGGGAAGACCGATTTCCTGCTCATCCGATTTATTGTGAATGATCAGGAACGGGACATCCTGTTTGCAGAAATCAGTGATCCATTCTTTTTCAATCTCGTCGAATGTGTTGTGGGTGATCAGGAGTATCGCCAGGTCGATGATTTTAAGGGTTTCCTTCGATTTTGCAATGCGCTTTTTGCCCAGTTCACCTGTATCGTCAATTCCGGCAGTATCGATCATAATCACCGGTCCAAGACCTTCGATCTCGATTGATTTCTTCACGGGATCGGTGGTTGTTCCGGCTACTTCAGAAACGATGGCAACATCCTGGCCGGTCATGGCATTGATAAAAGAGCTTTTCCCGTTATTGCGGCGTCCGAAAATACCGATATGGGGTTTTGTATCGCGGGTTTTGGTCATTGCTGGTTATTTGGTAGACTGGTAGGATCGGGTTGGTCAATTAATTGTGTCAGGTATGAGAGGATCAGGGAAACCATGTCAAATAATGGTTCAACCTTCTCTTTCGAATATATAACAAAATCTTCATAATCTCCGTCATTTCTCATTTTGAAGAGTTCGTCATAAATTTTTGATATTTTTTTGGGAATGATTCCCTTTTTCACAAATTTCTCCTGAAAAACAGTCTTAATTCCTTTATGGGTCTTTCCTGAAAGCTGATATTTTAACAAAACCGCAGATACCATATAAAACACCGCATAATATAACCTATTGACAACAAGGTTATATGATGCCGTTTTATAAATGTTTTGAGCGTCAGTAAAAGCTTCATGCGATTTTTCCATCCTGAAACTTATCAGGTCTTTCATGGAAAAATAACCGCTGTTTTTTGGTTCTTCGAAGATCATAATAGTTCAATTCCTTCCTTTTTAATATTTTGGTAATACGGCAATAGCTGAAACTTCCAAACATGTTCATCCGATCTCGTATGAACAGATATTTCATCCCCGGTCTCATCTTCCAATGGATATATCGCATCCCAGATTTTCAGTTTAAGTTCAAAAGAAAATTCCTCCTCCTTAACGATGACAAGAAAGTCCCAGTCAGAATCTTTCCTGGCATCGCCACGGGCGCGGGATCCATAAAAGATAACCCTGGCATCCGGAACGATCTCATGTACAAGGCGTTTCACTTCGCCGGTTATATATTCGTATTTGTCCATTGGGTTGTAAAAATACGAAAAAGTCACAACGTAACAAAGGCACAGAGGCACACAGGGATAAAGGGATTAAAGGATTGGGGGATAATTAATGAAATAATGAATGATCAATGAAACATACTATGTTTTAATATATAAAACAAATTAAAATATATCTTCAACCTATTTTTTCGCAACCTTTGAAGAAATTTAATGAAAAGTAAAGACTAGTGAGTGAATTTAGACTAAAAAGGATGAATTGAAGTTAATAAACCTTGATCTGATTCCATTATCAGAAACCTGAATCAGAGAGACAAAAATAAATTGATGATTTTGCTGCTGGAAAATATATTCCTGATAATCCTTTTTCCGCTGATCCTCGGATCGGATCAGGAAAAACTGCCGGTAACTGTTTATCCGGTTAACACCGGCACTACGGATTATTTCGTCCTGGTGGTTTCAGGCGACGGAGGGTGGAATGTGTGGGAAGAATTGCTTTCAAAAGAACTGGTGAAACGCGGAGTGCCGGTAGCCGGGCTGGATGCCCGGAAGTATCTCTGGTCAAGAAAAAAACCTGAGGAAGTTACAACTGATGTGACAGGGATCATCAAGTACTATCTTAAAGCATGGAACAAAAAATCCTTCATACTCCTCGGATATTCTTTTGGCGCTGATATTGTGCCTTTCATTGCATCGAGGCTTCAGGAGCCGGAGAAGGGCCAGCTTTCAAAACTTGTTCTGATCTCTCCCGATTCGCGGGGGGATTTCGAGATCCATCTGGCTGCAATGCTCAACTTCAACTGGAACGATGCTCCATATGATGTGGCAGGGGAGTTGAAGAAGATCAAAGACATAAAGATCCGGTGCATTTTCGGCGAAGGCGAAGAAGTCTCACGGATCAGCGCATTTCGCCTGCCTGGTGTTGAAGTGGCGACCCTTCCCGGAAAGCATCATTTCAGGTTTGATTTTAAGCCTGTTGTAGATCAGATATTGAAGTAATAGTTATTGGTTATTGGTCCTTGGTCATTAGTGAACTGGCGAACTTCTCCCTCCAATGCTTGGGGCTTTACGTCAGATCCCCCAGCGAATACCCAAGCTTAAGCAGGTTTTCGGGTTTCAGGATCTGTTTCAGGTGTACTTCATCGATCAGGTTCAACTTTGTATTTGCTTCAAAGATGGTAATTCCGGAGACTTTCATCTCCTTTGCAATGAGCGATGCCTTGTGATAACCGATATAGGGAACGAGCGCTGTTGTAATTGATGGGCTGTTGAACAGTTTTTCTTCCCCAATATGAATATCGACTTTAAGCCCTTCAAAAAGATTTTCTTTCAGCGTTTTGTCAGCAGCAATCAGTAGCTTCAGGCTTTCGATAAAAGAGATGC
The DNA here is from genome assembly GCA_026391355.1 of Bacteroidota bacterium. Lineage (GTDB taxonomy): Bacteria > Bacteroidota > Bacteroidia > Bacteroidales > FEN-979 > CAIYUC01. The sequence continues at coordinate 76,598 of JAPLDH010000070.1, forward strand.
CTATCACCGGGAGATAAGCATTCAGTTCCAGGCAACCGGCAGCGCAGAGTGAGGCGATCAGGGTGTCGTTGCTATATACCCGGTGACTGACACTGATCACGAATTCTGGAATCACAGGATTGATCTTGCCCGGCATGATAGAACTTCCGACCTGTTTCTGGGGTAAATGCAACTCATTTCTGCCAAGGAGATCGGATGCAAGAAGCCGGAGATCGGAAACCATCTTTTCGAGGTTCACAGCATGTGCCTTTAAAATGGCATGCACCTCCACAAGGGAATCGAGGTTGCTGGTTGCATCGGCAAGGTTTTCGCTGCGTGCAATGGGTAAACCTGTCAGTTTCTGAAGATGGTTCACTGCTTCCATAATGAAGAACAGGGGAACAGCGAGTCCGGTTCCAATGGCGCTACCTCCAAGGTTTATCGGCTTTATCCTTTCAAAACATTTGGATACTCTCCACCAATCCCTCGACAATGCTTCACTGTATGTACTGAAAAGTTTACCATACGATGATGGCACGGCTTCCTGCATCTGTGTATAGCCGATCCTGAGATTATTGCGATTGCTGTTTTCATGTTTCTCAACGATCGTCCGAAGTTCATTGATTCCGGTTTCCAGTTCATTCAACAGGAACATCAGTGCAATATGAAGCGATGTTGGAATAACATCATTGGTGGATTGAAAAACATTGGCATGTTCCACCGGATCGATCAAACTATATTCACCGGGGTGCTTCCCCATCTTGGTTAGTGCAGTATTGGCAATGATCTCGTTGATGTTCATGTTGATGCTGGTTCCGGCGCCACCTGAAATGGCCGGTACGATAAAATGGTCAAACCATTCTCCTTCACTCACTTCCTTTGAAGCATCGATAAGCGCTTCTATTATCTGATCTTCAAAAAAATGAAAAGAAATCTTTTCTTCCTTATATTTCCCGATGGCTGCTTTTTTAAAATCCTTATAGGTCAGGTAGCAGGCTTGCTTTACCAGGCCGATTGCCTTGTACCATTCAACCGGAAAAGGAGTGATATCGGGAAAGTTCTCTCTTGCACGCAATGCATGGATCCCGTAAAATACATCTTCAGGGATCTCTCTTTCACCGATAAAGTCTGACTCTTTTCTCATGAATGGATTTTTTTCAAGGTTTGGCCGGAAAAAGTTTATTATTTTTACACAAAATTCCGAAAAAGATAGACTTGAAAAAAATATTTTACCTTTTTCTTTTACTTTTCCTTTCATTTCAGGCATTTTCGCAAATCGACAAAGAATTCTGGTTTGTCGCTCCGGAAGTTTCTGCAAATCATGGCGATTCTCCTGACTCCATGAGGATTTCCACCATGGCTGATACGGCGCATATCATCCTCCGGATGCCCTCTGATCTTTTCTTCGCCCCGATAACACATACTATTTTCCCCAATTCAACCTATTCCATCAACCTTACACCCTGGAAAGACACTATTGAGAATAAGCCTGCAGACCAAGTTCTTAACAAAGGTTTATTACTTACATCCGATAATAACATTACCGCTTATTATGAAGTGGCCAATGCAAGTAATCCGGGTATCTCGTCCCTGAAGGGAAAGAATGCCCTGGGAACTGAATTTTACATATCGGGTCAGACGGATTATGCCAACTACACGAATGACGGCAGCGAGGCATTCGATATTGTAGCAACAGAAGACAATACAACGATCATCATTACCCCGTCGATTGCGATAACAGGTCATGCAGCCAATGTTCCTTTCGTGATCCACCTTCAGAAGGGACAAACTTACTCTGCCCGCACCACCATTACAATTGCCGGAGCTTCCCTTGCCGGATCCCATGTTGTTTCGGATAAGCCCGTTGCAATAACGATCATGGACGATTCCATCATCACCGGGGGATGGGATGAAATAACCGACCAGACAATACCAACCAATCTGCTTGGCGTAAATTATATTGTCATCAAAGGATTTGCAGATAATGTTCCACCGAGCAATGATGACGAACGGGTATATATCCTTGCAACCCATAATAACACAGACATCTGGTTGAACGGGAATGCCACTCCCATCACCACATTGGCCACAGGACAACAGTATGATTATGCCTTCCCTGCTACGGATAATACCGTGGTTATCAAAGCCTCAAACCCGGTTTATGTGTATCATTTATCGGGTCAGCCCGGTGAAGCAGGATCCACCATCATACCCCAGGATTCGTGTACCGGTTCCAGACAGATCGGTTTTACCAGGTCAACCACCAATGCATTTGCCATGCTGATCCTTACCCGGAATGGTAACCAGGACAGTTTTTACCTGAACGGAAACAACGGGATTATCACAGCAGCAAATTTCAATGTCGTGCCTGGAACCGGGAATGCATGGGTTTATTACCGTCAGAATAATCTACCGTTAGGGCAAGTTGTTAAAGGTGTAAACCAGATATGGAACACAAAAGGAAAGTTTCATTTCGGATTTATGCATATGCTTGGAGGAAGCGCTGAATATGCTTATTTCTCCGACTTCAGCAGTCTGTACCTCGGGGCAGACAGGTCGTTGTGCCCGGGCGACAGTATCGTTCTCGACGGAGGGGCAGACCGCTCCAGTTACGACTGGAAATGGGACAGTGTAGGCGTTTGGGTCACCATTGACACCAACCGCTACCTGATCGTAAAAGATTCGGGAAATTATGCCTGTGCGACCAATGGGGATTATTGTGAACTCAGGGATACAATACATATTGGGTTATATCCTGGTGCGAATGTCAATCTTGGCCCGGATACCATTATCTGCCAGGGGGTCACCCTGATGCTGGATCCGGGATCTTTTGTCAGTTATTTGTGGCAAAATAGCGGGACCGGGAGATATATGATAGCAGGCACACCCGGAATCTATTGGGTGAGAGTCACGAATAACAATGGTTGCTCTGCCCGTGATACCATAATTGTAACGCTTGATTCCATTCCTAAATCACCGGGAATGATCAATGGGCTGACAACGGTTTGCCAGGGGCAAAACGGTGTTACGTATTCAGTTGATCCAATTCAGTTTGCCAGCGCCTATACCTGGACAATCCCGGGTGGAACGAGCGGCTCTAGTACTACAAACTCTATCATCCTGAATTTTTCGACGTCTGCGGTTTCAGATACATTGAGGGTGAAAGGCCATAATTATTGTGGCGATGGGCCGGAGGGTAAATTATTCATCACTGTAAATCCTTTACCCGGGCCGGCAGGAGCTATTACCGGACCGGCAACTGTTTGTCAGGGTCAGAACGGGGTTACCTTCTCTGTTGCATCCATCAGTAATGCAACCTCTTATCTCTGGTCGATCCCACCCGGTTCTACGGTAGTCAGCGGCTCAGGAACGAACACCATAACGGTTAATTTTAATCTTAGTGCATCTCCTGGTAATTTCTCTGTTAACAGTCATAATGATTGCGGGGATGGTTCTTCTGCAAGCCTTGCCATCAGTGTAAACCTCTTTCCTTTACCTGCCGGGGTGATAACCGGTTCCTCAACGGTTTGTCCGGGACAAACAGGGGTTATCTATTCTGTTCCAGCTATTACCGGAGCTGATTCCTATTCCTGGAGTGTCCCGTCCGGTGCAACCATAACAAACGGGGCTGGAACAAATACAATCACGGTTTCATTCGATCTTTCGGCGGTGAGTGGAAATATTGGGGTTCTTGGGCACAGCAATAACTGCGGCGACGGGATTCCTTCATCTTTCCTTGTTACTTTACATCCATTTCCCTCATTACCGGGCACGATCATGGGAACCAATCCTGTTTGCCAGGGACAGAACGGAGTCATCTATCATGTGGATCCGGTTACAGATGCGACCTCTTATATCTGGACCATTCCTCCGGGAACCACAGGTAGTTCTGCAACCGATTCCATTACGCTTAACTTTTTCGTCTCCGCTGTTTCGGATACTCTCAGGATCAGAGGTCATAATTACTGTGGTGACGGACCCATCACCAAGCTTGCCATTACCGTGAATCCATTGCCGCTTGCAGCAGGGTCGATAACCGGCCCTTCAACTGTTTGCCAGGGACAAACGGGCGTTGTATTTTCGATTGTCCCGGTATCGTATGCAACTACCTATAATTGGTCGGTTCCTGCCGGTGCAACCATTATAAGCGGGGCAGGGACAAATTCGATTATTGTCAACTTTTCACTCAGTTTTACCCCCGGAACTATTTCGGTTTATGGTCAGAACAGTTGCGGAACAGGAGCATCTTCTTCGAAGTCAATAGGTGTTACTCTCTTCCCTCTTCCTGCAGGTACGATCACAGGAACAACACCTGTTTGCCAGGGACAATCCGGGATCACCTATACTGTTCCTGTGATCTCAGGGGCTGATTCATATATCTGGACCGTACCCACAGGAGTGACTGTTACCGGTGGAGGCGGGACAAATACCATCACTGTAAAATTTGATTCGCTGACTGCAGTTTCCGGCAATATTACTGTCAAAGGACACAGTAACAGTTGCGGCGACGGGATTCCATCCGGTTTCCCTGTTATTGTGAACCCTTTACCTGTGCCGGCCGGGACAATTGCAGGAGGAAACCCGGTTTGCCAGTCACAAACGGGAGTAAATTACTCTGTTCCTTTTATCACTGCAGCAACATCCTATACCTGGACCGTACCGTCGGGCGCAACCATCATCAGCGGATCAGGAACCAATTCTATTGTGGTTGATTTTGATAACACTGCCATTTCCGGGAATATCACCGTACATGGTCATAATGCACTATGCGGGGATGGGAAAAGCTCAGCACTGTCGGTAACCGTCAACCATCTTCCCCAGACAGCAGGTATAATCAATGGTACCACACCTGTTTGCCAGGCACAAAATAATGTATCTTATTCCATTTCTCCCGTTCAATATGCAAGTTCTTATGTCTGGTATTATTCCGGAACAGGAGGAAGCATAACAAACAACGGCAACACCATCAAAATTAATTTCTCATCATCTGCTACCTCAGGTGTTTTATCCGTGAAAGGACATAACAATTGCGGAGACGGGCCGCTTTCACCCGATTATGCAGTCACTGTCAATCCAATTCCTTTGGTAACACTGAACATCTGCAACAATGTTATGACGCATGATGCACAGTCATTCAAATTAAAAGGCGGGATTCCATTGGGAGGTACCTTTTCGGGAACCGGTGTACTGGGAACGATTTTCAATCCGGCTTCAGTTCCCGGTTTTAAAGATACAGCGCAGATCACCTATTCCTATACCAACATGTTTACCTGCACCAGCCGCGCAAAACAAACGTTGAGTTTGCTTGTTGTACAACCCTTTATCTGCGGGAATAACCTGGTTGATATAAGGGACAATAAATCCTATGCAACGGTAAAGATCGGAACTCAGTGCTGGATGGCGGTAAATCTTGATTATGGCACTGTAATACCCTCATCTGCGCTACCATTTGACAATTGTACAGGGGAAAAATATTGTTTCAACGACAATCCCGTCAATTGTACCTCCCGTGGAGGATTGTACCATTGGGACGAGCTGATGCAATATGAGGAGGGTCCGGGTTTACAGGGGCTATGTCCGTCAGGATGGCATATCCCGACTGAAACTGAATGGACACTTCTTTTCAACCAGTACATCAACAACGGGTTTGCAGCCAGTCCACTGAAATACACCGGATATTCAGGGTTCAATGCCCTGTTACCCGGTTTACGGCATGAAAATATAACCTGGGATTTCGATGCCTTTGCCACTATGTTCTGGACGTCCAATATTCATAGTACTACCAAAGCAATGGCACACGGAATGAATACTTATGACCCGAGCGTGTCGTTATATCCATCATTACGATCGAATACTTTCTCAGTCAGGTGTTTGAAGGATTAACACCCCTCCTGCAATTTTCCCATCCTTTCCGTGAAAAATTTTCTAACCCTTGTTAGGTTAACAGAATTTTTCTGTAATTTTATCCGATTTTGACAGTTCCTTTTATATAATTCATATTCATGAAACATATATACGCTCATTTTATCAGCCTGCTTTTCCTGCTATGCTTTGCAAGTCTCCCTCAGAACTCTTATTCTGAAGGATCAAAGGAAATTTATATCGGTCTTCACAATACATGGCTTTACATGTGTACCAACACTGCAACGCAGTGTAACAATGGAGGTAACAGGACCCCTTTTGCTGTTTACGGCTGTACAGAAGTGAACCGGCTATACTTTGCAACTGCCTCGAACCATGAAACGGTATTCATGGGATTCAATGCCGTCCTGGACGGTGGTACAACTACAAATCATGCTGTTTTCCAGATAAGAGATCTATCTGGAACTATTGTTTTCCCTGAAATCGCAGTCCCAACGGCAGGCACAGGCTACATTCCAACTATTAATGAAGCAAGGGTTGGACCTAACCAGATCTATGTAACCGGAGGGTATACAGCAATTGATTTTCATCCATCTACGCCCGGAGTATTTTATATTGAATTCCAGGCAAAGAATAACAGTACGGGAGCATTATACCCAACAGGTATCAATATGAAACTTATTGATATCACAATAGAAGATACAGTTGCCTTACAGGTAAAACCAGGGCGTCTCTATGCCAAATCCTGGCAGTATTATGAGAATGGGAATACCAGCAGTGGAAATTATTCAGGCACTAGCTATGTTTACTCTATTGACAGTATCGTAACCTCTGCAGCATTTAACGATATGGATGGAGGGATCTGGATCCAGTTCTGCAACCAGTGGGGCTGTGCCAACACAGCAAATTTTGCACAGGATCGCAAATCCAGGACCACTCAAGCTTTATTACCTGAATATATAGAATTCGTTAATCCACCGGATTCACTTCTTTTCCCATCTGCAACCACCCTTGGTCAGATCGTTGCTCCCAACCCATGGGGAGAATCTGACTGCAACACTGGCTACATTACCTTTCACGTTGCTGTGAACAAAACCGGGAATGTTGAGATCGATCTTTCTTTTCCTATCCCGTATACGACCAGGATACTGACTACAAATGTTGTTTCGGGTGATAACCTGCTAATATGGGACGGCAAGGATGGATCCGGAACGAATGTTCCGGATAATACGCTCATTACGTTTACGGTTAAATATGTTAACGGATTGACAAACCTTCCATTGTTTGATGTAGAGGGTAATTCCAACGGGTTTATTATTGGCTTGGTGCGGCCTTCCGGAACGACTCCTCTGGTATACTGGGATGATTCCAATATAACGGGGGGAACAACCAATTTCGGTGGATGTCTCAGCCCTCCGGGATGCCATGTCTGGAACAGTTCCTGGGGTGACCAGCGGACGATCAATACCTGGTGGTATAATGTTTCAACCAGCACGGCACCTGCAACAATTGTTGAACACAGGAACCCCCAGGCTCTCACTTTTAATCAATCCTCCCCACAGAACATATGCGCCGGTTCTTCCGCTGTATATTTTTCAGTAACAACTGATCCAAATGCCATAGAGTACCACTGGAGTTATACCGGAACAGGAGCAACAATTACCCAGACATTACTATCTGATAATCACATCACTGTAAATTTCACTATCGGCGCTACTTCAGGAAGCATCCAGGTTTACGGAACCAATACCAGTTGCGTGGGAAATGGTCCCACCTCATCCCTGGTGGTGAATATTAAACCGCTTCCTACCGCAAATGCTCCTTTTACCAAGTCCATCTGTTCAGGTGCGTCCACTAACTGGACGTTGAGCTCTACCCCGGCTGGAAGCACATTCAGTTGGACATCTCCACCGCCGACTTGCACGGCCAATATCGCAGCCTGTCCTGCAGGTTTGAATAACCAAACCATTATCAACAACGTTCTTTCAGTTACCGACCTCAACCCTGGAACAGTGACCTATCACGTAACCCCGACATTAAATTCATGCAATGGTTCTGAGCAGGATTACACGGTAACGGTAAGCCCATTACCCGATATTATCATGAACTCAACAACTCCATCGATCTGTTCGGGACAAACCACGAATATTACCTTTTCTTCTACCCTTCCGGCAGCCACTTTCGCCTGGACAGCCTCGGGCTCTTCGGGGAATGTGAGTGGCTTTGCCACTTCAGGTGCCGGGAATATCACAGAAACCATAATAAACACAGGGTATTCCATCGAAACGGTCTTTTTTACAATAACGGCCACTAATATGGGATGTGTTAATCCGACACCCACTCATTATAACGTTACAGTATTCCCAATCCCCAACATGTTCATTGGATCTTCCACGCCTTCGATCTGTTCGGGACAGAACACCAATATCACCCTATCCGGTCTTGTGGCAAATACCACATTTAACTGGACTGCAACCCCAAGTTCTCCAAATCTTACCGGTTTTGCTTTGAGCGGATCAGGAAACATCATCCAGAATATCACCAATACGGGGTACACCAATGAAACGGTTACCTATACCATTACACCGATTGCCAATGGATGCACAGGAACAACGGATTCATATATTGTAACGGTTTACCCGGTCGCAGATCTGAGCAACACTCCGCTGAATCAACAGCAATGTAACAACACCGCTACAAATATTAACCTGACATCGAATGTTGCAGGCGCACAATTCATCTGGACAGCCACACCGAGTTCAGTAAATGTTTCCGGTTACAGCAATAACATGACTCCTACTACACTTCTTGATCAACTCCTTGTGAACTCCGGATCTTCCATCGAAACTGTAACCTATACCATTATTCCATATGCAAATGGATGCGGGGGGCTTAGTTCCAATTATATCGTAACTGTTTATCCTACACCGGATTTATCAAACCTTCCTCAAAATAAACAGATCTGTAATAACACCTCTACGAATCTGACCCTGACTTCCAATGTCAGTGGCACCCTCTTCACCTGGAGCTGCATCCCAAGTTCAGTCAGTGTTGCCGGATACAGTGATAATTCCACACCCACTGTTAACCTGAACCAGACCCTTGTAAATTCAGGATTTAACATTGAAACCGTCACCTACCAGTTAACTCCTCATGCAAATGGGTGTGACGGGCCTGTAACAGATTATATTGTCACTGTTTACCCGGTACCTGATCTGACCAATGCCCCTCTGACTGAACAGATCTGCACCAATACCCATACGAATATCACACTGACCTCCAATGTTGCAAATACCCTTTTCACCTGGACATGTACGCCAAGTTCCGGAAATGTGGGTGGCTATAGCAATAACGTTACACCCACTAACCTCCTTGACCAACTCCTGGTAAATACAGGGTTTAACATTGAAACGGTCACTTACTACATTACTCCGGGCGCAAACAACTGTGCGGGAATTGTTTATTCTTACACGGTTACCGTTTATCCCCGGCCAGATCTGTCCAATAACCCGCTGAACAAGCAGATTTGTAATAATACAGCCACCAATATCCCCCTTACATCCAATATAAGTGGTACGTTGTTCACCTGGACTTGCACCCCATCCACAATTAATGTTACCGGATTTAGCGATAATGCAATTCCCGGAACATTCCTCAACCAGACCCTCGTAAATTCAGGTTTCAATATTGAGACTGTAACCTATCATATCCTTCCAAACGCTGATGGATGTGATGGTTTTGTTGCAGATTACATCGTGACTGTCTATCCGACTCCCGACCTGTCAAATACCCCCCTGAGCATAACCCTTTGTAACAATACTTCCACAAACACAACGCTTACCTCAAACGTGACAGGCACTTTATTCACATGGACATGTACGCCAAGCTCCGTGAATGTCAGCGGATTCAGCAACAATGCAACCCCTGCGACACTTCTAAACCAAACGCTGGTCAACTCAGGATATATTGATGAAACAGTAACGTATCATGTTATGCCCCATGCCAATAATTGTGATGGGGTTAATTACGATTTTGTCTTTACGGTTCATCCGCAACCCGATCTTTCAAATTCTCCTCTTTCTAAACAGATCTGTAACAATACCGGCACAAATATTACCCTTACCTCGAATGTTTCAGGAACCCTGTTTACCTGGAGCGCCGTTCCAAGCTCCGGAAATATTTCGGGATACAGCAACAGTGTAACCCCATCAACATTGCTTGACCAGACACTCCTTAATATTGGTTTTACCAATGAAACAGTTACCTATTCGATCACTCCACATGCAAATGGATGTGATGGCAATGTGTTTATTTATGTGGTGACGGTTTACCCAACACCGGATCTTTCAAATAATCCGCTGAACAAGCAGATCTGCAATAACACTGCAACCAATATTCCCCTCAGTTCAAATGTTACAGGAACATTATTCACCTGGACTGCAGTTCCAAGTTCAGTCAATGTTTCCGGTTATAGTGATAACATCACACCTACAAACATCCTGAACCAGACATTGATCAATTCAGGAAGCAACGTTGAGACTGTTACCTATAATATTACACCTCATGCCAATGGATGCGACGGACCATTATATATTTATACAGTAACCATATATCCAGTCCCTGATCTGACAAATACACCACTCAATAAACAGATATGTACCAATACTTCTACAAATATACCGCTGACATCGAATGTTACAGGGACCCTCTTCACATGGACTTGTACCCCAAGCTCAGTCAATGTAACCGGGTATAGTGATATTGTCATTCCCACTAATTTGCTGGACCAAACCCTTGTCAACACTGGTTTTAATATCGAAACGGTCACTTATTATCTCACCCCGATTGCCAATAACTGTTTAGGAATTGTATATAATTACGTTATGACGGTTTATCCGCGTCCTGATCTGTCAAATACTCCCTTGAATAAGCAGATCTGCAATAATTCGCCGACAAACATTACCCTGACCTCCAATATTTCCGGGACTCTTTTTATATGGACTTGCAATCCAAGTTCAGGAAGTATAACAGGATTCAGCGATAATGTTATTCCCACAACCATATTAAATCAAACCCTGACAAATACGGGTTTCGACATTGAGACGGTCACGTACCGTATTATACCTCAAGCAAATGGTTGTGACGGGTTTTTGACAAGCTATATTGTCACTGTTTATCCTACTCCAGATCTGTCGAACACTCCGTTGAATAAGAATATCTGTAATAACACCTCAACCGGGATTGGTCTTACTTCAAATGTTACAGGTACATTGTTTACCTGGACATGCACTCCAAGTTCAGGCAATGTTACAGGATATGCCAATAATCTTGTTCCCACGATAACACTCAACCAGACCCTGGTAAATACCGGCTTTAACATTGAAACGGTTACCTATCAAATCACTCCTCATGCCAATGGGTGTGACGGGATTGTCTATGATTATATTGTGACCGTGTTTCCCCAGCCTGATGTCTCGAATTCGCCGCTCAGCAAGCAGATATGCAACAATACGAGCACAGATATTACACTCACTTCAAATATAGCAGGAACGACATTCACATGGACATGCACATCAAGTTCCGGCAACCTTGGAGGATACAGCGATAATTCCATTCCTGTAACCACGATAAATCAGGTATTGACAAATTCGGGATACACCATTGAGACCGCCACCTATCGTATCAGGCCATCTGCGAACGGATGCAACGGAAATATCTTCAATTATGTTGTAACGGTTTACCCGACACCTGACTTATCAAACCACCCACCTGATAAAGCGATTTGCAACAATACATCTACGAACCTTACTTTGACATCAAATGTTACAGGAACACTGTTTACCTGGACATGCACCCCGAGTTCGGCAAATGTGTCAGGTTTCAGCAATAACGCTACACCTACGGTCACCCTTAATCAAAACCTTGTAAATACAGGTTATCTGATAGAAACTGTGACGTATCATATTTTGCCGAATGCCAATGGTTGCAATGGGATGGTTACCGACTATATCGTGACCGTTTATCCACAGGCAGATGCCTATTTCCAGCCAAATGGCGTGACTATATGCACCGGTCAGACCATCACAATCAACATCCTGAGCAATGTTGCCGGCGCAACCTTCGCCTACACTGCAACACCCAGTTCAGGAATGGTGTCGGGCTATTCCAACGGAGCAGGAAATAAGATCATGCAAACGCTATTCTCGACAAGTACCATCGTTGAAAACGTTACCTACCTGGTAACACCGACAGCAAACGGTTGTGTCGGGACCCCTTCAAACGTTATTGCTACAATCAACCCCGGACCACATGTTACAACAACTCCGCTTTTACAAACCGTGTGTTCTGCAACATTGGTAACCATCAACCTGACATCTGACGTAACGGGGACTGCCTTTACATGGACAGCCACCCCTACTTCGGGATTACTGAGCGGATTCGTCGATGGCAGCGGTAACCAGATCAGCCAGACGATCATTAATTCAGGATATGAGATAGATTCCGTTATCTATGCCATCACTCCAAGTGCCAATGGCTGCACGGGAGGTGCAGTGAACTATGTGGTTCGCGTGAACCCGGTACCTGATCTGTCAAACACCCCGCCGTCGGAGCAGATATGCAACAACCAGCAAACCAACCTCACACTGACATCGGATGTGGCCGGAACCCTTTTTACCTGGACTTGTACTCCAAGTTCAGGGAATGTTTCAGGATACAGCAATAATGCAACTCCAACCACGATCCTTAACCAAACCCTGGTCAATTCAGGATTTGCAATAGAGTCGGTCACCTACCATATAACACCCCATGCGAATGGCTGCGATGGATTGGTTACTGATTATCTGGTTACAGTGTATCCACAACCCGACCTGTCGAATTCTCCCCCGAACAAACAAATCTGCAATAACACACTAACCAATGTTGGTCTGACTTCCAATATTGCAGGAACGACTTTTACATGGACATGCATCCCGAGTTCCGCTAACCTTAGCGGATTCAGCGATAATGCGGTTCCTACAACCGTTTTAAATCAAACCTTGGTAAATTCAGGATATACCATAGAGACAGTAACTTACCATATCAGGCCTTCTGCGAACGGTTGCAACGGAAACATTTTCGATTATGTGGTGACGGTTTATCCGACACCCGACCTGTCAAACCACCCGCTTTATAAAAACATTTGTAACAACATGGCAACCGGTTTGACGTTAACATCGAATGTATCCGGAACATTATTTACCTGGACATGTACTCCGAGTTCCGGTAATGTGTCGGGATACAGCAACAATCCGACGCCCACTGTCACCCTGAATCAGACGCTTGTTAATTCAGGTTATACTGTTGAAAATGTTATTTATCATATCACTCCACGGGCCAATGGATGCGATGGGCCTGTAACAGATTATACCGTAACAGTTTACCCCCAGCCCGACCTGACCAACACTCCGTTAAGCAAGCAAATCTGTAATAATACCTCCACAAATATCCCGCTTACATCCAATGTAACCGGAACCTTATTCACGTGGACATGTACTCCAAGTTCCGGGAATGTGTCAGGTTTTAGCAATAATGCTGTTCCTACTGCGCTTTTAAACCAGAACCTGGCGAATTCAGGCTTTGCGATCGAAACTGTTACCTATCACCTGACCCCGGAAGCCAATGGATGCAGTGGAAACCTATATGATTACGTCGTAACTGTATATCCAACTCCCGATCTTTCAACATTCCCGCTGGCAAAGTCCATTTGCAACAATCTTGCAACAGGCATTACCCTTACCTCAAATGTCAACGGCGCCCTGTTTACCTGGACGTGTACTCCCAGTTCCGGTAATGTTTCCGGTTTCAGCAACAGTGTTGCCCCGGGAACTTTAATTAATCAAACCCTGGTAAACTCTGGATTTAACATCGAAACCGTTACTTATCACATCACTCCACGTGCCAATGGTTGTGATGGTGATGTCACCGACTTTGTCGTGACTGTTTTCCCAACTCCTGATCTTTCAAATAACCCGCCTTCCGAGCAGATCTGCAACAACCAGCAGACCAATATCACCCTGACTTCGGACGTATCCGGGACGCTCTTCACCTGGACGTGCACGCCAAGTTCAGGCAATGTGACCGGGTATAGCGACAACGCCATTCCTACGACAATCCTCAATCAAACGCTGGTCAACAGTGGTGTAGCGATAGAGACCGTAACCTATCACATTACCCCGCATGCCAACGGATGTGACGGCCCCGTATCCGATTATGTTGTAACACTGGTATCAAAGGCTGACCTTTCAAACAGCCCTCCTTCAAAACAGATCTGTAACAACACCCCGACGAACGTGACGCTGACTTCTCATGTTCCCGGAACACTGTTCACCTGGACTACTACCGGGAGTTCACCTAATGTGTCAGGGTACAGCGATAATGCCGTTCCGACCGTCACCCTGAACCAGACCCTTGTAAACTCAGGATACAACATTGAAACAGTGATCTATCATGTTACTCCTCATTTCACTGGCTGTGACGGAGATGTGACCGACTACACCGTAACCGTTTATCCGACACCTGATCTTTCCAATACACTGCTCAGCAAGCAGATCTGCAACAACACTTCTCCCAATATCACACTTACCTCGAACGTAGCAGGAACCTTATTTACCTGGACATGTACCCCAAGCTCTGCAAGTGTCACCGGTTATTCCAATAATGTTACCCCTACTACTATTCTGAACCAGACACTTACGAACACAGGGTACAACATCGAAACCGTTACCTATCACCTCACACCCCATGCAAATGGTTGTGCCGGAGCGGTCACTGATTATGTCGTCACGGTTTATCCCCAGCCCGACATGACCAACACTCCAATAAGCAAGCAAATCTGCAATAATAATGCGACCAATGTCACGCTTACATCCAATGTAACAGGAACCCTTTTCACCTGGACATGTACACCCAGTTCCGTAAATGTTTCAGGTTTTAGCAATAACGCAGTTCCAACTACGCTTTTAAATCAAACCCTGCTTAATTCAGGCTTTTTGATTGAGACAGTCACCTATCACATCACATCACATGCCAATGGTTGTACCGGAAATCTTTATGATTACGTTGTAACCGTATATCCAACTCCCAATCTCTCAACATCACCGCTGGCAAAGTCTATCTGTAACAATCTTGCAACAGGGATAAACCTTACCTCAAATGTTAGCGGCACACTGTTTACCTGGACATGTACTCCCAGTTCCGGCAGCGTTTCCGGATTCAGCAATAGTGTAACCCCGGGAACTTTGATCAACCAGACCCTGGTAAATTCGGGTTATAACATCGAGACTTTGACCTATCGCATTACTCCTCATGCCAATGGTTGTGATGGTAATGTCACCGACTATGTC
>JAPLDH010000003.1 GCA_026391355.1 Bacteroidota bacterium
CATACAAATGCAATAGCAGAAAATAGAAATGGGAAAATCAATAAGTTCATAGCTTCGAATCAAGGTGTGAGAAATAAAGATTTCTTCTTTTTCAGGTTATCTAATTTCTTTTGCTAGCACCTCAAAAAATGAATTAACCTTGATTCAGACTTAACCCCATCTTAATATTTTTTTTCTTATCTTTATGGCACTTAATTATCCGGAACGTGCAATGCAGTTTTTCCCAAAATACCCCCCGGGTCAAATGTAAAATGGTAAGATCTAAAATGGCAAAATCAATTTGCACATTGCACATTGCACCTGCTATTTTGCACCTGATACTTTGCATTTTCCTTTTGATCATTTCGAATTCAAATTCAGCCTTCTCCCAGGGAACCGCATCAGTACGGTCGGGCAGAACTTGTAAATCCACCCTTGCCTTAATCGAAAACAAAGGCCAGATCATTGATCAGAATAACAAACCAAATCCCGGTGTTCTATATTTGTTGAATACGCCGGGGATGAATGTGCAGTTGAGGAGGGGAGGGTTTAGTTATGATGTTTACAGCCCCCGCCCCTGCACCCCTCCCCCAATTGGGATAGGGGCCGGGGGTAGGGGCGCGTTACGATCAAAAGATTCTGCAAGAGTTATCGATTACCATCGCATCGATATTGACCTTGTAAATTCCAACCCTAATCCATCTATCGTCCCCTCTGATCCGGCACCTGATTACTATAACTATTTTACTGCATCTGCACCTTATGAAGGAATAAAAAATGTCAGGCAGTATGCCAAGATCACCTACAAAGAAATCTATCCGGGTATTGATCTTGAATTCTTTACAAATAAAGAATATGGATACAAATACAATTTTGTGGTCCATCCCGGGGCCTTCGTCAGCGATATAAAACTAAAGATATCCGGTACAGATGATATTCAACTGGTTCGTGATTTCCTCATCATGATGACAAGCCTTGGCGCCATTGATGAACTGATCCCTGAAAGTTATTTCCTGTACAGCAGTTCCAAAAACCTGGTCAAATCCCGCTTCAGGGAGATCGGCAAAGGAGTTTTCGGCTTTTCAACCGATGGAAATATTCCCCCGGGTTCAACACTCGTCATTGACCCAACCACCAAAAGGCTTTGGGGAACCTATTACGGCGGTTCTGATTGGGAGTCGGAGGGACAGTGTTCCGTGGATCATTCAGGGAATGTATTCCTGGCAGGCGCTACCATGTCATTTAATAATATTGCTACTGCCGGAGCTTATCAAAGTTCACTTGCAGGTAACATGGATGGCTTCCTGGTCAAGTTCAACGCGGCCGGGCAACGGCAGTGGGCAACCTATTTCGGGGGAGATCTGCATGATG
Source organism: Bacteroidota bacterium (assembly GCA_026391355.1). Lineage (GTDB taxonomy): Bacteria > Bacteroidota > Bacteroidia > Bacteroidales > FEN-979 > CAIYUC01. Next base: position 1,351 of record JAPLDH010000003.1, read on the forward strand.
ATTTGGGGTCGTGCATTGTGAGTAACAGCGGAAGCATTTATGTGTCGGGCAGTACCAGTTCTACTTGGGGAATGGCAACCACCGGGGCCCATCAGACCGTTTATGGCGGTGGTTTGTTGGATTGCTATATTGAAAAGTTTGACCAGAATGGAACCAGGATCTGGGGAACCTATTATGGCGGAGCCGGAAGTGATTCACCGGGATATCTGACGATCGATAAACATGGAAATATATTTCTGACCGGGTCAACAGAATCAGATACCGGTATCGCCACACCCGGAACCTATCAACCAAACAGGTACGGTTCTGGTGATGCATTTCTGGCAAAATTCAACAGCAATGGTGTCAGGCAGTGGGGTACTTATTTTGGAGGAGAATATGATGATATTGCTTATAACGGCACCACCAACAGTACAGGCAATGTGTACATTGTCGGAAAAACTACATCACACACCAACATTGCCAGCGTAGGAGCGCACCAGACAATATACGGGGGATGGAGTGATGGTTTTGTTGCAAAATTCAATACCGGTGGGCAAAGGCTATGGGCAACCTATTATGGGGGCTCATTTTACGATTATGGTTTGGGTTGCTGTACTGATGATTCAGGAAATGTAATCGTGGCGGGCAAAACAGGTTCTTCCACCGGAATAGCATCCACCGGAAGTTACCAGCCTCTGCTGGGAGGATATGACGATGCTTTTCTCGTGAAATTCGACAGCCTGGGTGTAAGGCAATGGGGAACCTATTACGGAGGGACCGGAAATGAATTTGCATACAGTTGCGCAACCGGACGGAATAATGACATTTTCATGGCCGGAAATACCATGTCCAACGACAATATTTCGACCCCGGATGCTTACCAACCAGCTTTGGGAGGTGGTGTTGACGGTTTCGTTGTTAAATTCAACTCCGCAGGAGTGGGTCAATGGGGGACCTATTACGGTGGCGCTGATGAAGATGCGTTTCTTAAATGCAGTTATAGTGCAGATGATACCCTGTACTTGTCCGGATATACTTATTCGACAACAGCCATCGCATCCCTGGATGGGCACCAGACTATTTACGGCGGTGCCCGGGATGATATGCTCATAAAATTCGTTGAATGCTGGCCTATTGCAGCCGCTGGACCGATCACAGGCCCTGCAACCGTGCACCGGAACTCCTATGGCATCCAATATTCGATCCCGCCTCTTTCCCATGCAGTGAATTATGTATGGACGCTGCCTCCCGGAGCCACCATTGCGGGCGGTGCGGACACGAACTGCATCACTGTGAACTTCAGCGGAACTGCGACATCCGGCACCATGTGGGTGAAAGGAATGAACAAATGCGGCCCGGGAGATTCAGCTTTTTTGTACATCACCCTGTTGCCGGAATTTTTTTCCGTTGGATTTATTGTCCCGGATACAACCTGCATTAACCACACGATCAACATTACAGATACCACGACCAGCGGAACGACCTATTACTGGAATTTCTGTTCCGGGAATACCAATACGGATCCGACCGGGATCAATATCGGTAATCCGGGAGGTCTGCTCAGTATCCCGACTTATATTACACTTGTTAAACAAAATGACAGTTGCTTTTCATTCATCAGTTGCCAGGGAGTGGGAGTGATCCGTTATTATCATGGAACAAGTTTTAAGAATAATCCGGTTAGTTGGACCAATCTCGGGAACTTCGGAGGAGTGATTGGTCCCAGCGAGGAAGGCATCCAGGTGAAATTCGACAACGGCAACTGGTATGGCTTTGTGAACAGCAATACCACCATGATCCGTCTCGATTTCAGGAGTTCGCCCATGAATATTCCAACAGCCACTGACATTGGTCCGTTCCCTTCTTTCAATATGGCTCATGGCCTGGTGATCACTCGAGATGGGACAAACTGGATCGGGCTTGTTACCTGTTCAACCGGTCAGAAACTGATCCGGTTGAATTTTGGGAATTCCTTGGCAAATAATTCTCCGGTTGTAACTGATTTTGGCAATTTAGGCGGTGTTTTGATAAGTCCTGCCGCGATTTGCCTTCTTCAGGAAACCTCACTCTGGTATGCAATGATCATGGCCGGAGGAAATACCCTTGCACGGATCTCCTTTGGAACTTCCCTGTTAAATGCTCCGACAGGCGTTAACCTTGGTAACCCGGGAGGATTTAATTCAGCGGGTGGTTTGACATTGTTGCGAGATTGCGAATCCACAACAGGGTACTGGACCAATTATCTTGTGAATGGCGAATTGGGCAAACTAACATTCCCTGCAGGTATTTCAGGAACAGTTACGGGAACTTTGCTTGGAAATATCGGAGGACTTGCCCAGCCGCATAGTTTTTCGGAAATCTTCCGGCAGAGCGATACGCTTTACGCATACATCACCAACCGTTTCAATGGAACACTGACACGACTGACTTTTCTTCCCTGTACGAATGCATCTGTCGCATCATCGAATTTATTCTCACCACCTCCTTTTTCCTATAATCAAACCGGGACTTACAACATTCATCTGATCGTTAATGAAGGATTACCGATTCAGGGAACAGTTTGTAAACCCATTGTTATTGTAAATCCTCCAACTGTATATTTGGGAGCTGATGACTCCATCTGTGCCGGGGGTAGCAAAATACTCAATGCAGGTCCTGGCTACAGCAGCTATCACTGGTCGACCGGGGCAACGACCCAGTCCATTACGATTAATGCTCCCGGGACTTATTGGGTGGAAGCCATGAAGTGGGGATGCACGGCAACCGATACGATTCACATTACCCCGGCCCTGGCGCCCGTCATCACCATTGCCGGCAATACGATGGTTTTCCAGGGGAGCACGGAAGTCTACACCACCCAGCCGGGCATGACCGGATATGTATGGACTTTCTCAGCCGGTGGAACATGGGTGAGTGGCGGAACAACAATCGATAACACGATCACCATCCAGTGGAATTCACTCGGGGCGCAATGGGTGGAAGTGAATTACACCTTTACCAACGGATGCCCGGGGGTTTTACCGACCCATTTGAACGTGACCGTTGTTCCCGACAGAGGTTTTGTTATTCCTGATACAACCTGTGTCAACCACCCGGTAAACATCATTAATACCACGGCCGGGGGAACCACCTATTACTGGACATTTTGTTCAGGAAATGCAACGACCAATCCACTGGCAGCAAACATTGGTAATCCGTCGAATAAGCTGAACCATCCGATGTATATGGCCTTAGCCGTTGACGGAAACGATCATTTCTCCTTTGTGACCAACCAGGGTTATCCTGGTTATATTACGCGGAATTATCATGGGAGCAGCTTCAGTAACGACCCCTCCTCATCTGTAAATATGCTTCAGGCAGGCGAACTGGATCACTCCGTTGAAGCCATCCAGATAGTAAAGAATGATGACGGTAACTGGTATGGTTTTGTGAATAATAATACCACGATCACAAGGTTGGATTTTTTTAATTCTTTATGGAATACACCGACAACAACTGACCTGGGTCCGTTCACTAATATTTCGGTTGCACATGGATCGGCGATCATTAAGGAGGGGAACACCTGGCTGGGTTTCTTCGATTCGTCGCCCACGGCAAATATATTGTCGCGTTTAAACTTTGGAACAAGCCTCGCTACTATTCCAACCTATGAAAATCTGGGAAATGCCGCAGGTTTCACCTGGCCTTGCCAATTGACGGTCGTTAAGGAGAATGGATTGAATTACATCCTGGTCATCAACTATTCCCCGGGATCCTTGTCACGGGTTAGTTTTGGGAACTCACTGTTAAATACACCTACAGGGGGAAATCTGGGGAATTGCGGTGCCATTATCAGTTCAACCGGTATCACTGCCCTGAATGACTGCGAAACGTCCGTCGGGTATTACACGGTTTACATGCCGGTTCCCAATGCGGCCATTGGCAGGCTCTCTTTTTCAGGAGGGATCGCCGGTACAGTTACCGCTACCAGCCTTGGGAATACCGGTGGTTTTGGCCGCCCGGATTCTTTCTCGCAGATTTTCAGGCAAAATGATTCTCTTTTTGCTTACGTTATGAACTATGACAATTCAACATTGACCCGTCTCAGCTTCCCGCCCTGCACCAATGCTACCCCAACCTCTTCAACCCTCTTCACACCGCCGCCTGTCTCTTACAATCAACCGGGGACCTATAACATCAGGCTGATTGTGGATGAAGGGTTGTTGACAGAGACCAGTGTATGCGGGCCCATTGTGGTGATGGATCCTCCTGTTGTTAACCTGGGCAATAACGACTCTGTTTGTCCGGGGGGCAGTAAAATACTCAATGCCGGAGCCGGCTTCAGCAGTTATTTATGGTCAACAGGGGCAACCACACAAACCATCACGATCAATTCCCCGGGAACCTATTGGGTGGATGCCATGAAATGGGGATGTATGGCCTCTGATACGGTTCA
>JAPLDH010000016.1 GCA_026391355.1 Bacteroidota bacterium
CCGGCTGAAAACCAGGGGCTATAAATCTTTCCTTGACTACTATCTTGAAATCTCTACCTGTCGGCAGACAGGCGTTGATGGTGTTTGAACCGCCGTGTACCAGACCGGTACGCACGGTGGTGTGAGAGGTGCACTCCGTCAACTTCGGCTGGCGGAGCCGCCTACTCGATTAGGGCAAGTAGGATTATAATTTTTTCTTCTTTGGATTCTGTCGATTATCAAAAAATAAGATCAAAATTATTTTATCGTTTTTTATGCGATAATAAAGATTCACCTGTTTGACAACTGTAAAACCTCTTATATTTTTCTCTTTATTCTCAACAGATCCAATTTCCGGGAATTCGGAAAGGATTTCAAGGAAGTTAAATACTTTACCAATAAATTGCTTTGCAGACTTTTCGCCCCACTCTTCAATCAGATAAGTAATAATTTTATCAAATTTTAGGCTTGCTCGCTTTGACCAAACAATTTCTAAAGCCATTTTGAATATCTTTTCTTCATTTTTTCATGAGGAATGAGATTTTCTGAATTTTCGGACTCCTCATTAGCTGCCAGTAATTCTTCTATCTCATCTTTTGATAGCATTGCCCATAATCTTCCATCTTTAGATGTTCTTTTACGTAACATTAATTCGTAAAATTCTTTTAGAAGATTTTCATTATCAATACTATCTATAAGATGATGAAAATTGTTCTTTAACTCTATGGCTGTCATTGCTTTTGAAATTTAATACAAAGATAGTATGGTTTGCTTCAAGTACCAAATGTTTAATCCTATTTGCCCTAACGTTTAGGTGCTTGCTGCTGTGCGGGGTCAACTTCCATTGTTTGTCTTTATTATTAAAAGCTCATTTGTTTTAATCCTTCTTACCGAATCAGTACTTATTTTTACTTCAAAATCTTCATGTACAACAAGTTCACGAATTCTATCATTAAAATAATCCTTTATCAAATCTAAATTTTCAGGATAATTTGGCACAATCCAGTAAAATTGGTTGCCATCCCACCGGCTGAAACGAAATGATGTAATGAAATGTGTATCAAGTGCATTTTTAGGTAATTTTAATAATATCCTTCGACCGGCGACTTCTACCGAAACATTTTTATTTTGTTTGTTTTGGTGATTGATAATGGGAACAGCCGTTTTAATCACTGTTTTATTAGCTTTTACATCCGTAACTTTTTTAGAATATTCAATCTCCGGAAACAATTTTGTCAATTTTGTAAACGCTAATTTACTGTAAGGGATGTGCCAGGCTTTCATGGTTTGGCTCCATTTGGCGTCCGGAATCTGTCTGAGCAAAGAGGCAATTTCCTGATTATACGGAAATTCAACTTTAATACGATTTTCTCCATTGTGTTCAATTTTTAAAGCCTTCATATGATCATTTTATATTGTGGTTATCACTCAAAAAAAGCAGGTATCTGCAATAAATTAAAAAATAGATATGGTTATCTCTAAAAATAGAGGGATAACCTGACTCATTAAAATAACCTTAACCAAAAAACTCTCCCTGGCCTACTACTTCCCCCTCTCTTTCCTTCAAACAAAGCGATGGAGCCAGCCTGCCTGCCGGTAGGCGGGGGGGTGAGTTTTTAATTAATTTTTCCTCTGCATTAATCGGTCGAAAAGGCAAAAGGTAATACATCACGTGAAAAAAATTTTCAACCCTCAAACTGATGAATTAGCGAATATGGGAATGACATGAATGGCGAATCCGGGAATGAAATTTCGAATACCTGAATTACGAATAAATTCTACATTCCAAATTCAATTAGTTAATTCGTATATTCGTCATTCGCATATTCATCATTGCTTTGACCTCTGTTCCTTTATCCCTTTCAAATCAGATTTCCCTCTCCGCCAGAAAAATTCTTTCCCGTCTCGTAAAATTCTTGCACCTTTGATACGTTATTTCTCTTTCAAACCGGTAAAAAAATGAATCAATACAAGAAACTCAACAACATTATCGGATGGGGCGTTTTTGCCATCGCAACGGCAGTTTACTTTCTAACTATTGAACCAACGGTAAGCTGGTGGGATCCGGGTGAACATATATCAACCGCTTACAAGTTACAGGTTGGCCATCCCCCGGGAGCACCTTTTTTCGGACTGATCGGAAGGATGTTCTCATTGCTTGCATTCGGCAATACTGCCAAGGTTGCCGTGATGATCAATGCCATGCTCAGCCTTTCCAGCAGCTTTACCATCCTTTTCCTGTTCTGGAGCATCACCATGCTGGCACGAAAGATCATTGTACCTGAAGGAGACACAACCAAATCGCAGATGTGGTCAATCTTTGCTGCAGGATTTGTAGGATCAATGTCTTTTACCTTCAGCGATTCCTTCTGGTTTTCCGCTGTCGAAGCCAATGTTTTCGGCATGTCATATCTGTGTACCGCCATTGTTTTCTGGGCAATGCTGAAATGGGAAATGGTGGCGGATCAACCACACCATTATCGCTGGCTGGTTTTTATTACCTTTATGATTGGACTTTCCATCGGGGTTCACCTGTTGAACCTGCTGACCATCCCTGCCCTGGCTTTTATCTTTTATTTTAAAAAATATAAACCCTCAAGAAACGGTATCCTTCTAACAGCGCTTATCTCATTTGTTCTCCTTGCCTTGGTGATGTACATTATTATCCCCTGGATCCCGCAACTGGCCGGAAAATTTGAATTAATTTTCGTGAATAGCTTCGGATTGCCCTTTAATTCGGGAATCATTTTCTATTTCCTTTTGATGATCGGCCTGATTATCTGGGGTTTGATCTTTACCCGGAAAAAAGGAAAAACCATTCTCAATACCGTCATTCTCAGTTTTACTTTTCTGCTGGTCGGATATTCTGCCTTCCTTACCCTGGTGATCCGTTCGAATGCCGGAACTCCCATCAATGAGGATGCTCCAAAGGATGCCATCAGCCTCGTCTCCTTCCTGAACCGTGAACAATATGGCACCTGGCCTTTCCTTTATGGACAATATTACACTGCACCGGTGATCGACTATGCCGATGGTCCACCCATCTATGCAAGGGATAATGCATCCGGTAAATATGTGGTGATTGACGACCGTACAGAGACCATCCCGGTTTTTGATCCTCGCTTTACTACTATCTTCCCGCGCATGTGGTGCCGGGATGAAGAACGCAGGGGGGCTTCTGACTTTTTTAAAAGCTGGGGCGGACCTGGTGTGCCGATTGAAACTACCGGCCCCGACGGAAAACCGGAAACTGTGAATCGCCCTACCTTTGGTGAAAACCTGAAATTCTTCATGACATACCAGGTCAACTGGATGTATCTGCGTTACCTGATGTGGAATTTCTGCGGACGTCAGAATGATGTCCAGGGTATGGGAGATTCCAGGAACGGGAACTGGATCACCGGAATCCCTTTCCTCGATAAATTAAGACTCGGACATACACAGCAAAACCTGCCGGAAAGGCTTCAAAACCTGGGAAGAGAAAGATATTTCATGCTCCCGCTGTTACTTGGACTCATCGGTTTCTTTTTCCTGTTGAAAAAGGATTACCGCAAAAGTATTATTGTCATCCTCCTGTTCCTGATGACTGGCATGGCCATCGTGCTTTACCTGAACCAGAAACCTTATGAACCCCGTGAACGGGATTATTCCTATGCAGGATCATTCTATGCCTTTTCGATCTGGATCGGTCTTGGTGTGCTTGGGCTGATCGATTTCCTGAAGAAATACAAAAAGCTAAAAGAGCCATTCATTGTCGGCCTGGTGGCTTTTCTGACTACCTTACTGGTACCGGGTATCATGGCCCAGCAGAACTGGCATAATCATGATCGTTCAAAAAAATATGCGGCACGTGATTTTGCCTGTAATTATTTGAATTCCTGCGATAAAAATGCAGTTCTTTTCACCAATGGCGACAATGACACATTCCCTCTCTGGTACGCACTTGAGGTGGAAGGTGTGCGAAGGGACATCCGCATCGTAAACCTTGAACTTTCCGGAGGATCCTGGTACATCGACCAACTTTTTCGCAAGATGTATGATGGTGATCCGCTTCCTTTTACCCTGGATGATTCACAATACCAGCCGGGGACCAACGATTATATTCCCTATTACGATGCAGGGATCAAAGGATATGTTGAACTTAAGGAATTCGTTGCTTTTATTAAAAGCAATGATCCACTTACTTATATGCAAATACAAAATGGGAAGAAGGTAAAGATATTCCCGACAAAAAAAGTCTATATGGCCGTCGACACGGCTGCGTGTTATAAAAGCGGTATCGTTCCCCCTTATTTTCGTAAGAAAATGACAGATACCATCCAATGGACGATCAAATCCAACCATTTACAGAAAAATGACCTGATGTTACTGGATTTTCTGGCCTCCAATAACTGGAAACGCCCTGTCTATTTTGTATCGCCTTACAGTGTTAAGAATTTCTGTGATGTTGAATCCTATACCAGACTTGAAGGCTGGGTTTCCAAACTGCTGCCGGTTAAAAATTCAACTGATGAAATGGGCAACAATGAAGGAGTGGATGCCCTGGGAACGTACAATATTCTGATGAAATTATGCAAATTTGGAAATCTGAATGATCCCTGTGTTTATGTGGATCCGGAAAGCCGAAACAACTCGATCAAGCCAAAAAATACTTTTATCCGTACTGCGCAATCCCTGATCATCATGGGTGAAAAGAAAAAAGCAGTGGAACTGATGGACCTCTATTTTAACTATTTCCCCGACACCAAATTCATCCCGGAAACCTATGATCTTTACCTTTCCGAGATGTATTACTTGTCGGGCGAACATGCAAAAGGGAAAAAACTTTTGGAACGGATCGTCAAACTTTATACGGAAGATCTTGAATACTATTATTCCTATACAGGGAAGGACAGGGATGCTTTTCAGGATGACATTCAGACTTCACTGGGCATTATTAAACAGGCAAATTATATTGCCTCACGTTACAAGGATAAGAAACTGGCCGATCAATTCAACCTGATCTACAACCAGGAATCGGGAAAATAATTGGTAAAAAAGGGAGGCTGTTTCAAATGTCCTCAGCCGGCCTTTACCAGGAAGTAATTCTTCTTTCCCTTTTGCACGAGCAGGTACTTCCCGTTAAGGAGGTCCGATTCATGCAAGATAACGGGATCTGATATTTTTTCCTTATTCACGGAAACACCCCCGTCTTTCAGCATACGCCTGGCTTCGCCTTTGGATGGAAAAATTTGTGTCTTATCAGAAAGAAAGTCAATGATATCAATGCCTTTTATGAGTTCAATCCTGGCAATCTCACATTGAGGTACACCTTCAAAAACGGCAAGTAATGTTTCTTCCGGAAGTTTGTGAAGGGTTTGTGTGGTTCCTTTGCCGAAAAGTATCTCTGTTGCTTCGAATGCTGCCTGGTAATCAGCCTCGGAATGAACACGTATGGTTATGTCTTGTGCCAGCGCTTTTTGAAGTACCCTGAGATGTGGTTCCTCATTGTGATGTTTGATGAGTTGATCGATCTCCCGCCTGGAAAGCAAGGTAAATTTTTTAATGTATTCTGATGCATCTGCATCGCTTGTATTCAGCCAGAACTGGTAAAATTTGTAGGGAGAGGTTCGAATGGGATCGAGCCAGATATTTCCGGCTTCCGTTTTTCCAAACTTGCCACCGTCAGCCTTGGTAATCAAAGGACAGGTAATTGAATATGCTTCACCTTCCAGCTTCCTGCGGATCAGTTCAATGCCGGTAATAATATTTCCCCATTGATCGGAACCACCCATTTGGATCCTGCAGCCCTTGTGTTCGTATAGCCATAGAAAATCGTATCCCTGGACAAGCTGATAGGTGAATTCAGTAAATGAAAGACCGCTCCCGGATTCCATTCTGTTTTTTACCGAATCCTTGGCCATCATATAATTGACTGTAAGGTGCTTGCCCACTTCACGCAGAAACCGCAGAAAACTGAAGTCTTTCATCCAGTCATAGTTATTTATCATCATTGCCACATTCGGGCCATTCTCAAAATCGAGGAAGTGGGACAATTGTTTTTTTATACATTCCTGGTTATGCCGGAGCACTGATTCATCCAACAGGTTCCGTTCTTCTGATTTCCCTGAAGGATCACCAATCATTCCGGTTGCGCCACCGACGAGTACAATCGGTTTGTGCCCTGCACGCTGGAAATGAACCAGCATCATGATGGAGGCAAGGTTTCCGATGTGCAGCGAATCGGAAGTCGGATCATAACCTATATAGGCAGTGGTCATTTCTTTCGATAACTGTTCTTCGGTTCCGGGGGTTATATTATGGATCATCCCCCGCCATTGCATCTCTTCTATGAAGTTCATTTCATCGTTTTTTGCAAAAATAGGGAAAAATGATGATTTTTTATTACCTTTGTAAACTCCTTATAACAAGTTATTTGATTTACCAGTTTTCCATGAAAAAAATATCCCTGCTCGTCATAATTTCCCTGACTTTACTGGGAAATGTAATTGGCCAGAATCAATTAAACAAACCTACACTCATTGCAAAACCTGTCTATTTTGATGTTTCTCCTCCTTTGCGTGATATGGTCGCAACACCAGTGACCAGGGGTGACAACACCTGGAAAGACGGGGTGGTTAAAAACTATTTCAATTCACGGAAGAACCGCCACCGACCCACCTTCCCTTCAAATTACATAGATCCCTCCATTCAGAACTCCATGGGACTCGCCACTACCACGGATACTACTATACAGAATTTTGAAGGAAACAGTAATACCCAAGGGTATGATCCACCGGATACACATGGGGATGTGGGTCCAAATCATTATTTCCAGGTGGTTAATTGCCATTTCTCAGTTTATAACAAGTCTGGTACCCTTCTGATCGGTCCGTTGCTAAACAGTTCGGTTTGGAGTGGGATGTCAAATAACTCCAATGATGGTGACGCGGTAGTATTGTATGATGAGAATGCCGATCGTTGGCTTTTCAGTCAATTCTCCCTGCCTAATTATCCGGCCGGACCCTTCTACCAGATGATCGCTGTTTCAACAACTCCTGACCCAACAGGTTCCTGGTATCGTTGGCAGTATAGTTTCACTGATATGGATGATTATCCCAAGTTCGGTGTATGGCCTGATGGTTATTATATGACCTGTAACCGTTTTGCCGCCACCACTGGAACTTATTCAGGAACCGGCCAGGCTGCCTTCAATCGTACCAAGATGCTGGCAGGAGATGCTTCTGCCGAAATGGTCTACTTTACATTACCCTCTTCAGATAATGCATACTGCCTGCTTCCATCCGATTGTGACGGAACATTCCCTCCCACAGGAACGCCTGACTATTTTGTTTACATGATGGATAGTCCTTATTATTTGGGCGTTTATGAATTTCATGCAGACTGGATTACTCCGGCTAATTCCACATTTGGAAATTTTCTTCAACTCACTGTCAATACCTTCAGCAGCGCTCTGTCAGGTATCACGCAGAAAGGAACAACGAAGCTTGCGGATGCACTTTCTGACCGATTAATGTACAGGTTGCAGTTCCGTAAGTTCGGCGACCACTGGGCAATGGTTTGCAATCATACAGTAAATGCGGGATCCAGTGTTGGTGGCATCCGCTGGTATGAGCTGCGGAAAACAAGCGGGACCTGGGCAATTTACCAGCAATCCACATATGCTCCGGATGCCTATTCGAGGTGGGCAGCAAGTGTTGCCCTTGATGCTGACGGGAATATGGCCATGGGCTATTCTATTGCCAGCACCAACATGTATCCTTCAATCCGCTATTGCGGCAGGATGAATAATGATGCATTGAATACGCTGACCATTGCCGAAAAAGGTATTTTCAACGGAACCGGGTCCAATAGTACGGGCGATCGTACCTCCCCTGCCGGTGCAGTTTCCCGGTGGGGAGATTACAGCACAGTGGCCGTTGACCCGAGTGCAAGTTCAACATTCTGGTACTCACAGCAATACCTCCTGGCAAATGGCTATGCCTGGCATACACGAATTGCTTCCTTTGCATTTACCCTTGCACCCACCGCAGATTTCTCTGCAAATACTGTCATACCCTGTTTGTACAGTACGGTTGTTCTTACCGATCAATCAACCCATACACCGACTTCATGGTTATGGTCAATTACGCCCGCTACGTTCTCATTTGTCGACGGAACGAGCAGCGCCAGCCAGAACCCCCATGTAAAGTTCAATAAATACGGAACCTATTCGGTTACGCTGACTGCAACAAACACTTACGGGAACAATTCCAAGATCAAATCCAGTTATCTTTCGGTTAATACTGTGAATGCCAATTTTACTGCCAGCCTGACAACCGTTGTACAAAATAATGCTACAGTTTTTACAGATGCTTCAACCTGTAACGTGACTTCATGGTCGTGGAATTTCGGAACCGGCGCTTCGCCTGCCACAGCCACAACAGCCGGACCCCATACAGTCACTTACGGCACTACAGGATCAAGCACAGTCACATTAATGGTTAACGGAACTACTACTCAAACCAAGACCAATTACATCACGGTTACCTCCTCTGCATTTATTATGAGCACCAATACGATAACAACGTGTTCCGGAAATTTTTACGATTCGGGTGGTTCGGGCAGTAACTACTCTAATAACCAGGATTTTACTGAAACATTCTATCCTTCAACGACAAACAGCAACATCAGGTTTGTCTTTTCTTCGTTTACGCTGCAAACCTCGACAAGCTGCACTTATGATTATCTGAAAATATACAACGGCACGAACACTTCTGCTACATTGATGGGAACCTATTGCGGAACCACCTCGCCGGGAACAGTGACAGCAAGTAATACATCCGGGGCTTTGACATTTGTCTTCCATTCGAATGCTTCATCAACTGCTGCAGGCTGGGCAGCAGCCATCAGTTGTGTGGCCGGTTCAAATTTGCCCATTGCTGATTTTACAGTTGACAACACCACTCCTGCAACAGTATCAACAGTCTCATTTACAGACATCTCCACGCTTGGTCCGACTTCCTGGCTCTGGTCGTTTTCCCCTGCCACGGTCACCTATGTAAACTCAACCTCGGCAACATCCCAGAATCCCAAGGTTCAGTTCAATAACAATGGTATTTATAATGTTACACTTACCGCTACCAATGCAAACGGCTCAAATGCAAAAACAAAAACCGGTTATATTTATGCAGGAACGGCAGGATTGTGGACCGGGATCACCTCGACCGACTGGAATACTGCATCAAACTGGCATAATTATATCGTGCCTTCGAGCACAACCAATGTAACCCTGCCAACCACTGCTACTAACTGGCCATCGATGACCGGCGATATGGTGATGGGGACCAGATGCTTTAACATGGTATTGCAAAATAATGCGATACTGACTGCCTCGGGAAATTTTAACATTAATCCCGGTGATACACTGACATTTAACGGTCAGGGGACATTAAAAGTAGGAGGAGACTGGAATGATTACGGAAATTTCAATCCAGGGACAGGGACCATCGAATTCAACGGCTCTTCTGCCGGAAAGATAACCGGGGGAATCAATAAAGCTGCTTACGTACCAAACTATATCCGTTCAACATTTGCAAAGAGCATGACCGCTCTCAGCGGCTCAACTGCCGGTCCCACCGGGGATGATGCATCCATGGACGCAAACATAGGATTTACATTCAATTACCTTGGTGTGAATTATACCCAGGCCAGGATCAATACCAATGGATGGGTGTCGTTAAACCTGACCGGGCCTGTGGATGCTGTGGATAACAGTTATCTGTTCACTACGACAACGCCATTCGTAACACTTGCTCCCTGGTGGGATGACCTGAAAGCCGACAGCCCGACCGGCGTTGTGTCATACAAAACAGAAGGATCTTCTCCAAATCGTGTTTTTACCGTGGAATGGAACAGACCATTGAGTTTCTATTCCGGAACGACTACTTCCCGGGTAAGCTTTCAACTGAAATTATACGAAACCACGAACATTATCGAGTTCTGCTACGGTTCGGCAGAAGCCGGAACGCATGATCCCGTGGAAGGCGCCTCCATCGGGTTAAAGGATGCTACCGGCGGGACCAGCCATTTCCTTGAAGCTTCAACGGGATCTGTTCTTACCGGAAAAACCAATCTCATAAGCTCTTCAAACTGGCCGGCTGTGAATTACAGATTCACACCCCCTTCAGGAACAGAAACTTTTTACAACATCAAAGAGAATAAAACCAATACAACAATCACAATCCAACCAAATATTATTGTTAATGGTGATGTGATCATGAATTAGCTTTATGAAAAGGATAAATATCCTTGGAATTTTCGTCCTGTCAGTGATTTTTCCTGCCCAGGGGCAGTATCAGAGCATAAAGCCTGCCATCATTGCAAAAGCTGTTTATTTTGATGTATCCCCGCCTTTAAGAGAACTTGCTTTACAACCCAATTTTAAATTTGATCAAACCGGTAAAGATGGTGCTGTAAAAAATTTCTTCGATATACTGAAGCACCCCGGGGAAAAATTACCCTTAAAATTCGTAGATCCTGTCCGGCAGTATTCTTTCGGTCCATTGACAGGTGATACGACCATCGTGAATTTCGATGGGATGAGCACACAGGGACCGGTTCCTCCCGACACCTATGGGGAAGCCGGTCCCAACCATTATTTCCAGGTAGTAAACCTTACCTATCAGATCTTTAATAAAACCGGCACATCATTATTAGGCCCATTGCCAAACAGTTCGATGTGGAGCGGGATGCCAAACAATGCCAACAGTGGTGATCCGGTGGTTGTTTATGATGAACAAGCCGACCGATGGCTCTTTTCCCAATTATCCATTCCGAATGGCAGTACCGGACCATTTTACCAGATGATTGCAGTTTCTCAGACCCCTGATCCTACAAGTACATGGTACCGGTGGGAATACCAATTTACGGATTTGCCCGATTATCCCAAGTTCGGTGTATGGCCCGATGGTTATTACATGTCATGTAACAGGTTTACAGCGGCATATTATAATTGGGACGGAATCGGGGCCGTCGTATTCGACCGTACAGCCATGCTTGCCGGTAACTCAAATGCCCAGATGATCCTGTTCACCCTTTCCAACAGCAGTGAAGCCTATTCCCTTTTACCCTCCGATTGTGATGGTCCTTTTCCTGCAATGGGCACTCCAAATTATTTTACAAACATCTATACAGGATCTCCTTACCATCTTGGAATTTACGAGTTTCATACCGACTGGACGACTCCTTCCAATTCAACTTTCAGTAATTTTCTGAACCTGCCTGTAGCAACTTTCAATGCTTCATTTACAGCCGGTGTCCCGCAATACGGAACGACTACCCGGCTGGATCTGCTGAACGACCGCCTGATGTACCGGTTACAATACAGGAAGTTCAACGATCACCATACCATGCTTTGTAATCATACCGTAAATGCGGGATCAGATGTGGCCGGTGTCAGATGGTATGAGTTGAGGAAAACATCCGGCAACTGGTTTGTATATCAGCAGTCGACCTATTCTCCCGACACTGTTTACAGATGGATGGGCAGCCTGGCCATGGATACAAGCGGCACCATTGCATTGGGTTATTCTGCTTCAAGCAGTTATATCTATCCTTCCATCCGGTATACAGGGAGACGTTCAGGAGATCCTTTAGGGCAGATGACCATAAATGAACGAAGGATCATCAATGGAACCGGTTCACAAACCGGCATCTGGAGTGGTCGCAGCAGGTGGGGGGATTACAGCGGAATGTGTGTCGATCCTTCCGAACCTTATACATTCTGGTACACCCAGGAATACTATACCACAATTTCAAATGCAAGCTGGAGAACCCGTATTGCCTCATTCCAATTTGGGCCGGTTGCTCCAACAGCCGATTTTACCGCCAATACGGTTACTCCCTGTCTTTATAATGTTGTGACGCTCTCGGATCTGTCATCGGGTAATCCAACATCCTGGCAATGGACGATCACTCCGTCAACTTTTTCATTTGCTGATGGAACAACAGTTACCAGTAAAAATCCACATGTTACCTTCAATAAATACGGCAATTATACGATTCAACTGATGGCTTCCAATTCCCATGGAAGTAACACAAAGACAAAAACAAATTTCATCTCTGTTAACACCGCAAGCGCTGATTTCACTGCAAACCCCATTACCCTTATTCAGGGCAACTCTACCGTATTTACAGATGTTTCCGGTTGCAATCCTGTCTCCTGGTCCTGGAATTTCGGAAGCGGAGCTGCACCGGTAACAGCAACAACACAGGGACCTCACACTATAACTTATAATTCGACAGGAAAAAAGACGATAACATTAACGGTAAACGGGGTTTCAACGAAAACAAAAACAGACTACATCAGTGTCATTTCGACAGATTATATTATGGATAATGTTGAAATTACAACCTGTACGGGGAATTTTTATGATCCGGGCGGATCGGGCGCCAACTATTTTGATAACCAGGACTACACAATGGTATTCCATCCCGGAACTGCGAATAGCAATATCCGATGCGTATTTTCTTCTTTTTCCACAGAATACGAAGCAAACTGCGGGTATGATTACCTGAAAATATACAATGGCAGCAATACTTCTGCTGCATTGCTCGGAACCTGGTGCGGAACGAATTCTCCCGGAACCATTACAGCCACAAATGCTACCGGTTCCCTGACCTTCGTATTTCATTCCGACCCGGCGGTGAATTCCACCGGCTGGGCGGCCACCATAAGCTGTATTCCGGGCACTTCCCCTCCGGTTGCGGATTTTACCGCCGGCAATGTTTCTCCCTTAACAAATTATACCGTCAATTTTACCGATATTTCTGTCCTCGCGCCAACTTCCTGGTCATGGTCCTTTTCACCCGGCACCATATCCTATGTGAACGGAACCGGCAGCACTTCCCAGAATCCGTCGGTACAGTTCAATAACAATGGAATTTATACCGTGGCCATGACTGCATCGAATGGTTACGGTTCAGATACAAAGACCAAAACAAGCTATATCCATGCCGGAACACCGGGTCTCTGGACAGGCATAACATCATCGGACTGGAATACAATTTCGAACTGGCATAATTATATCCTACCTTCAGGTACAACCAATGTAATCCTGTCGACCGGGGCTCCTTACTGGCCATCGCTGAGCGGTGATATGGTCATGGGTACAAGCTGCTACAACCTGATTTTGCAGAATAATTCCATGCTGACTGTCCCCGGAAATTTTACGATAAATCCCGGGGACACGCTTACTTTTACAGGGCAGGGGACGTTAAAGATCGGGGGTGACTGGAATGATTACGGAAATTTCAACGCCGGGACAGGGACCATTGAATTCAACGGTTCTTCTGCCGGTAAAATAACAGGGGGGATCAATAAAGCCGCTTACATCCCAAACTATTTACGTTCAACCTTTGCAAAGAGTATGACCAATCTAACCGGCGCTACTGCAGGTCCCACCGGCGATGATGCATCCATGGACGCAAATATAGGTTTTACTTTCAGTTACCTTGGTGTGAATTATACCCAGGCCAGGATCAATACCAATGGATGGGTATCGTTAAACCAGACCGGTCCGGGAGATGCAGTGGATAATAGTTATCTGTTTACTGTGACTGAACCATTCATTACCCTTGCTCCCTGGTGGGATGATCTGAAAGCTGACAGCCCGACCGGAGTTGTGTCATACAAAACGGAAGGGTCTCCTCCAAATAGTGTTTTTACTGTGGAATGGAACAACTTAATGACCTTTTATTCCACTATAACCACCTCCCGGATCAGCTTTCAACTGAAATTATATGAATCCTCAAATGTCATCGAGTTCTGCTATGGATCGTCCATTACCGGAACCCATGACCTGGGAGAGAGCGCTTCCATCGGAATGAAGGATGCTACAGGGGGAACCAGCCATTTTATGGAAGCCACGTCGGGATCTGTCATCAATGGGATAACCGGTCTGACCAGCTCATCAAATTGGCCAACAGTAAATTACAGGTTCACCCCTCCGTCAGGTGCTGAAACCTTCTACAATATCAAAGAGAATAAAACCAATTCAACAGTTACAATCCAGCCCAATATCATTGTGAATGGCAACGTGATCATAAATTAAATCCGGAAAATTTGCAATATATTATTATGAAAAATCCATATGTTATGCTCAATCAACTTATTCGTTCAATTTTTATTTTGGCTTTAACCATTACATTAATAACAGGTTGCAGGAATTCAACCAACAAAGATGAAGGGATGAAAGATATACTCCGGACCAATATCGATTCTTCAGTATCTCCCGCAAAAGACTTCTTTAACTATGCAAATGGAAGTTGGATCAAAAAGAACCTGATCCCGGCATCGGAAAGCCAATGGGGAATAGCAAACCTGGTTCAGGAAGAAACTTATGCACGACTGCGGAAAATCAGCGAGGATGCTGCAAAAAACAAATCTGCAAAAGAGGGAACTGCGCTCCAGAAGATCGGGGACTTCTTTTATACCGGAATGGATAGTCTGACCATCGAAAAGAATGGGGTAAAACCTCTGAAACCCGAATTCGACCGGATCCATTCCATTACCAATACCAAAGAGTTGCTGGACGAAGTTGCCCGACTTCACAAATTCCTGATGCAACCGATGTTTGATCTAACAGTTTACCAGGACATGAAAAACAGTAACAAAATGGCCCTTTATATTACACAGGGAGGGCTTGGGTTGCCAAACCGTGATTACTACTTTAATAAAGATCTCCGGACATCAAAAATAAGGAAAGAGTACGTCCTGCATATTGCAAAGATGATGGTACTGATGGGGGAAGATCCCAAAACAGCTAAGAAACACGCTGACAGGATTATGTCGATTGAAACCGGACTCGCCTCAAAATCCCGAAAGCTGGAAGACCTTCGCGACCCCTATCATAATTACAACAAGATGACCCTCGAAGAGATAAACAAGTTATCTCCTTCCATTAACTGGAAAGTGATGCTGACTTCCATCGGCGCCAGGAATCTTGACACGGTAATAGTGGGTCAGCCGGAATTCCTGACTGAGGTTGAACATTCGTTAAAAACGGTTACACTTGAAGACTGGAAATCGTATCTGAAATGGCATTTTGTTTCATCCTATGCAGGAAAGCTCAGCCGCGATTTTGACCTCGAGCACTTCCACTTTTACGGTACCATACTCGATGGTAAACAAAAGCAGCGGGTTCGATGGAAACGCGTGCTGGACGCAGAAGAAGAAGGTATGGGAGAACTGTTGGGACAACTTTATGTGAGCAACTATTTTCCGGAAAAAACCAGAAAAAGATATGAAACCCTTGTGAATAATGTATTGGAAGCCTATAGCGACCGTATTAAAAAACTCGACTGGATGTCGGGGGAAACCAAAGAAAAAGCCCTTGACAAACTTTCAAAAGTCATCAAAAAGGTCGGTTACCCTGATAAATGGAAGGATTACTCTTCACTTGTCATCGACCGTGACTCTTATGTCATGAATGCCATGCGTACCCGTAACTGGGAATTCAACTACCAGCTTGAAAAACTGGTTAAACCGGTTGACCGGACAGAATGGGATATGACTCCCCAAACTTACAATGCATACTACAATCCGAGTAATAATGAGATCGTTTTACCCGCTGCTATTTTCATCATTCCGGGATTGGCCGATTCTCTCGCCGACGACGCGATCATTTATTCATATGCAGGCGGATCCACTATCGGGCATGAAATCACACACGGGTTCGACGATGAGGGAAGGCAATTTGATGCCCAGGGAAACCTCCACAACTGGTGGACAAAGGAAGATGAGCAGAAGTTTAATGAGAAAACAAAACTCATGGTTGATCAGTTCAGTTCCTATGTCGTTCTCGACAACATTCATGTGAACGGAAAAGCCAGTCTTGGTGAGAACATTGCCGACCTTGCCGGAGTTATTCTCGGATATGAAGCATTCCTAAAGACTGACCAGGCTAAGGAGGGGAAAATGATTGCCGGTTTAACACCAAACCAGCATTATTTCCTGGCTTATGCATTGTCATGGCTGGGACATCAGCGTGATGAAAAGCTGGCACAACAGATCATGACCGACGTTCATGCTCCTGCTTTCCTGCGTGTGAATGGACCTCTTTCCGACATCCCTGAATTCCTTGAAGCCTTCAATATAAAACCGGGCGATCCTATGTACCGGCCCGACAGCCTCAGGGTCAGGATCTGGTAATAATTCTTTTTCCCCCGGTGAGGTGAATTATTTCCCCGGTTCCGGTTTTCCTTTCTTCAGCAACATCAGCATGAAGCTCAGCCCAAGCAGGAAAAAAAGACAGATTGCAAGGACCGAGTACCGCATACTTCCGGTAATTGCCTCGATGATGCCAAAGCTGAAAGTTCCAGCTACGGTAGCCAGCTTTTCCATGACATCATAGAAACTGAAAAATGAGGTGTGATCCGTGGTCTCGGGGAGCATCTTCGAGTAGGTAGACCTGGCAAGCGATTGTGAACCACCCATTACGATACCGATGAAAAATGCCGCTGTAATAAAACCAAGGGCATTGGTAATGAAAAAGGCGCCGATGCAGACAAGGATCCAGACAAAGATGGAGATGATCAATGCTTTCAGGTTGCCTATCCTGCCCGAAAGTCTTGCAAACATCCAGGCACCGGCCATGGCTACCATCTGGATGAAGAGTATCGTAGGGATCAGTACTCCTTCCTTCAGATGCAGTTCTTTCTCCCCGTAAGTGGCTGCCATGAACATCACCGTCAGCAAACCCATCATCAGGAAAAAGAAACCCAGAAGGTATCTGGTCAGTTTGCGCGACTTCCTCACCTGGTTAAAGACCACCCGCAACTCCTTGTAGCCATTGGTCAGCACATTGTCCCTTTTCATTCTTTTCCGGAATGTATATTTGGGTAACCTGGCGAATGTGATTCGGGAAAACCCGATCCACCAAAGGAATACGGTCAGGAAAGATATCCTTGCAGGCAACCCGGAGTGTTCAGGAATACCGAATAACCCGGGTTTCATGATCATAAGAAGGTTGAAAAGCAACAGGACCACACCGCCAAGATAGCCCATCGAATAACCCCGTGCGCTGATCCTGTCCTGGTCCTCAGGCGCTGCAATCACCGGCAGGAAAGAATTATAAAATACAATACTCCCTCCATACCCGATCGTTCCTGTGATGAAGGCAATGATCCCCAGCTCCACATTGCTGCTGTTGAAAAAGAATAGCATCCCGCACCCGGCGGCACCGATCCATGTAAAAGCCATCATGAAAGCTTTTCGCCTTCCCGTATAATCAGCCATCGAAGAAAACAACGGCGATCCGATGGCTACAATAAGATAGGATATGGCGATTGCCCATGAATAAAGCACCGTATTGATTATATGAAGACCGAAAAAGGAGACATGAAATCCATCAGCGTTCCTGGTTACGGTATTGTAGTAAATGGGGAAAATCGTGGAGGATATGGTAAGCTGGTAAACCGAATTGGCCCAGTCGTACATCACCCATCCCCTGACAACCCGCTTGTCACCTTTCTGAATCGCCTGAAAGTCTTTTCTTTTCAGCAACTGTCGGAATTTAATACCGGTTAACCCGACGAATTTAATAAATATAACCAGATGTTTTATATTTGCTGTACCGATACGAATAAATTATAGCTAAATCTAAGTTTAAAGTGCTGGAACCTTTCAAAATGCAAAATGCAAAGTGCAAAATGCGAATAAAAATAAAAATCAGTCCCGACCATTTGAAAACTTTTTATCCTATCCTGCTGCTGTTCTTTCTTCCATGGATGAATGCAAACGCTGAAAACGACAATGCAACGGATACGACAAAATTATCGGGTCAAATAGAGAAGATTAAAAAAGGATGGAATTTCGGCGGCCTACCCATACTTGGCTATGATTCAGATCTTGGGTTGCAGTATGGCGCCCTCGCAAATATTTTTTATTATGGCGACGGTTCAACTTACCCGCAATATTTCCACCAGTTCTATTTTGAGGTTTCCCGGTACACTAAGGGAACAGGGATCAACCAATTCTTTTTTGATTCCAAGAAACTGATCCCAAAAGTAAGGGTAACAACCGATGTCACCTATCTGACAGAGAAGACACTGAATTTTTATGGTTTCAACGGGTATCAGGCGGTCTATAATCAGCCATGGGAAGATGATACAAAGGATTCAACCATTTACCGGAGCCGTGTTTTCTACCGGCATGAAAGGGCATTGCTTCGGGCTGGCCTTGATTTTCAGGGAAAATTCTTTAATAAACACCTGCTATGGCTGGCCGGTTTTACTTTCCTGGAGATCCATACCGGTCCGGTGGATATTGAAAGGCTGAACAAAGGCAAGAAAGAGAATAAAAAACTACCTGACATTCCAGGGTTGTATGATGATTACGTGGCCTGGGGGATCATCCCCGATATTGAAAAAGACGGCGGGATGAACAATTTCGTCAAACTCGGGCTGGTATATGACACGCGCGATAATGAGCCAAACCCAATGCATGGGATCTGGAGCGAGGTGGTGCTGGCATTGGCACCGCAGTTCATTGGTGACGGCCATTTCAGTTTTGTCAAACTTTCAGTGACCCACAGGCAGTATTTTACGCTTATAAAAAATGAGCTCTCCTTTGCCTACCGTTTGGCTTACCAGGGCACCATCGCCGGAAAAGCCCCGTTTTATATTCAACCATACATGATCAATTCCTTTTCTGAAACTACGACCATCGATGGCTTGGGCGGCTCACGCACGCTTCGCGGGATCCTCAGAAACAGGGTGGTTGGCGACGGGGTTGGTTTTGTCAATGCTGAACTCCGGTGGAAATTTTTTCACTTTAACCTGATCAAACAGAATTTCTACCTTGCCCTGAATGCTTTTGGAGACGCGGGTATGGTAATTCAACCGATGACAATTGATAAAAGTTACATTCCCGACACCATAAACCAATCTCTTTTCCTCGGCGGTAAGGAATCGCCACATGTGGCCGTTGGTGGAGGATTCCGTATTGTCATGAACCAAAATTTTATCGTCTCGGTCGATTACGGACAAGCCCTTGATAAACGTGATGGCAGTAACGGAATATATGTCAGCCTCGGTTATTTGTTTTAAGCATGACCTTTTTGTATCTTTGTGTTTCCCTGTCAAAATATATGGGGAGTTTATAAAATGATCAACAATTTCTTTAAAAGATTACCGTGACCATGAAAAAAGCCATTCCAATTTTCGTCTTTCTTATGGTGGGATTTACCCGCATCTCCTTTGCCGGAACAGGAAACGCAAGAGACGGATATCTTTTCGTCGCCTTTCTGATCGGTTTACTCACAGCAGTATGCGGAATCCTGTTTTTTATTGATTTTCTGCACAAAAACGGAAAACAAATATTGGTCAGGCTCATTGCAAAATGGCATTCGTTTCAATACAGGCATGAGCATCCGTCACGGAATTCTTCCCAGGAAAGATTTGAGATCACGATTACCTGACATCATTTCCGTGGGGCAACCTTCCAGCAATTGTTGCATCTATTAATCAATTGGATTCAAAACAAAGAAATGGATCATTATTTTTAATCCCAATAAATCATCATGAGGGATGAAATTGCATTTGGTATTCTGATATATACGTATTAACTTTACTTCATAATTTAAAACCGCCCTGCATGAAAAAGCTTTACCTGTTCATCGTTCTTATTTTTGCGCTGGAACAATCCTATGGTCAGTTAACCGGTACCAAGACCATTCCGGGAACTTATCCCACTATTGCTGCTGCCATTACAGATTTGAATTTACAAGGAGTCGGTACGGGAGGTGTAACCTTCAATGTTACTGCCGGCTATACAGAAACTGCCTCGAACCTGATGATCACGGCGACCGGCACTTCTGCCAATCCGGTTTTATTCCAACGAACAGGCGGGGGAGCCAATCCACTGATCACTGCTGCCGCCGGTGTCAGTGCAACCCTCGATGGGATCATTATTTTTAAAGGTTCTGATTACATCACTTTTAATGGAATCGACCTTGTCGATCCCGTTACAAACAATACCGCCACAACACAGATGGAATGGGGTTATGCCTTGTTGAAGAACTCGGCAATCGACGGTTGCCAGCACGTTACCTTATCCAATTGCGTAATCACTCTGCAAAGGATCTACTCAGGTTCTACCGGTATCTATGTTGCCAACCATACACCTTCCTCTGTTACTGCACTTACCATCACCAGCCTTAGTGGCACCAATTCGTATAACGCTTTCTATTCCAATATGATCCAGAATGTAAATACAGGGATCTCCCTTACGGGTTTTATTGATGTGACTCCTTATACATTTTATGACCAGAACAATGATATCGGCGATTCCGGATCAGGAACAGGTAATGCCATCCAGGATTTTGGAGGGATCGCAGCTACAACTGCAAACGGAATCATCGTAAATTATCAGAATGGTTGCAATATCTCCTACAATATTATCAGCAACACATCAGGAGGCGGAATCGTTTCAGCTTCAAATATTTATGGAATACAGTTCGGAACAGCAGTAAATTCCTCTGTCACGATCAACAATAATATGATCACCCTGAACCAGGGTAATAATATCGGCAGGGTGTATCATATCTATTCAGCGCTTTCAGGTACAGGATCCCTTACAATTAACGGAAATGCTTTCGCCTCAACTATCACATCAGGAGCATCGGGAATAGTTTCCTGCATTTACATTGCCGGCGCTACTGCCTCTTCAACGATAAACAATAACCAGTTTATCAGTTGTCCGGGTCTGAATACTACGGCTATCATTTATTTTATCTATAATAACGTTACCACTCCCAATATTACCGTTAGCGGAAATATTCTGAATAACCTGAGTAAAACCGGCGCCGGAAACGCATTTTATGGTTATTACAACAACAGCAATGCAGGAGGTGGCAACGAAAATATTTACGGGAATACTTTCTCAAACATCACAATTACAGGTGCAACTGCATTTTATGGTATTTATAGCGCCACTACTTCCATAACACAGAACAAATCCATCAATAATAATACAATTTCTGCCATTATCGGTGGTTCTACGACCATCATGGGCATATACAGTACTGCCGGAAATAACAGCAACATTTACGGAAATGCCGTCTATAATATTACAAGTGGAAATGGGGGGACAGGCACAGGCGCCATGTATGCGTATAACATCAGCAGCCCGACTTCCATTTTATCAACCATCTTTTCCAATACTGCCTATGGATTAACAAACGCCAACTCAGGAGCTGTATATGGTCTGAATGTTTTGGGGGGAACGACCATCAATATTTATAAAAATTCCATCTACACCTTATCAGGATCAAATGCAGGAACCTTATCATATGGCATTTTTATCACTACAGGAACGACCATCAATATTTACAATAACTTCATTTCCGACATCAAGGCCACTGCAGCAACCGGCGCGAATGCCGTAAATGGGTTATATTTTGCAGGCGGATCAGTGATCGGGGTTTATTTCAACAGTATTTTCCTGAGTGCCGGCAGTTCTTCAGTCACCACTTTCGGAAGTTCCGGGATCTATGCCAATACAACACCCACACTTGAATTGCGGGACAACATCGTGGTAAATGTTTCAACTGCCGGTCCGACAGGAGGTTATACAGTGGCATACCGGAGAAGTTCAACCACTTTGACAACTTATTCCACATTGTCGAATAACAATGATTTTTATGCAGGAACCCCGGGGACATCTTACCTGCTTTTCTATGACGGAACCACTTCGATACAAACATTAAGCGCCCTGAAAACATTTATGGTTTCCAGGGAGGGACAATCCATATCGGAAAATCCGCCGTTTGTCAACAGCGCAATTGCACCTTTCGATCTTCATCTCAAAACAACCTTTGCCACCTCCTGTGAAAGCGGCGGAGCTACCGTTTCCACTCCTGTTAATATCACTACCGATTATGATGGCCAGTCACGTTATCCAAACTCAGGCTATCCGAATAACCCAAGCTATCCTGCCGGAGCGCCCGATATAGGCGCCGACGAATTTGCCGGAATGCTTTGGGATATCAATCCACCGATGATCATTTATACCCCGCTGGGAAATACCTCTTCAACCAGCCCCCGGCAATTGAATGTAACCATTACAGATGCAAGTGGTGTCCCCGTCACAGGAATCGGATTGCCAGTTCTTTACTGGAAAATAAATTCCGGGACCTGGACCAGTTGTCA
This sequence comes from Bacteroidota bacterium, assembly GCA_026391355.1. Taxonomy (GTDB): domain Bacteria; phylum Bacteroidota; class Bacteroidia; order Bacteroidales; family FEN-979; genus CAIYUC01. The sequence continues at coordinate 22,171 of JAPLDH010000016.1, forward strand.
GGGAACATATTACATAAATAACATATATTACTTCATTTTCGGAGCCGGTGCAGGTCCGGGTGATGTCGTCTCCTATTATATTGTTGCACAGGATAATAGTACACCCACGCCCCTTGTCGGATCCAATCCTTCTTTAGGAGCATCCGGGTTTACATTCAATCCGCCGGCAGCATCAACTCCGCCCACCACTCCAAGCACATATACCATTTTGGGATATCTTTGTGGTTCATACAACGTCGGTATCGGCCAGACCTATACCACCCTGACCGCCGCTATTGCTGATCTGAATACCAAGGAGGTTCCCTGTGCCGTAACCTTCGTCCTTACCGATAACACCTATCCGTCAGAGACTTTCCCGATCACCATCAACCCCAATTCGGGTTCTACGTCCGCCAATACCATAACCATTCAATCCGCAGCAGGAAAAACTCCCGTAATTACCGGATCTTCTGCCTCAGGTATCCTGATCCTTAACGGGATCGATTACCTGATCATTGATGGGTCCAACAGCGGAGGCGCGGATAAAAGCCTGACCTTTGAAAATTCAAATACTGCTGCCAACACATATGTAATCGGGTTTTCAAACTCAGGAGGCAGCGACCCGGCACAGAACAATACAATTAAAAACTGTATCATTAAAGCCAGCAGCCAGATAACAAATAATACGTACGGTATTTTCATGAATGCAACAGGTGGCGGATACGACAATACTGTAATAACCAACAACACAATCTACAGCGCCCGGAACGGAATCCAATTTTATGGTTCCACCTTACATCTTACCTCCAACGGGCAGATCACAAATAACATAATCGGTTCAGCCACAGACGCTACAGCCATTCAGTATAGGGGTCTCCTTTTGCAGAATGTTAATAATACCCTCATTAGCGGGAATGAAATAATGGGAGCCCCGGCAGGAAATGCCAATTCATACCAGGCAGGTATTTACATCCAGGCCAACACACTTAACTCCAAAATCCGGAAAAATAAGATCCATGACTGGTTCTTCTCCGGCACAGGGGGATACAGCGCTTACGGGATTTATTTCGGATCCGATGCTTCCACACTCACAGAAATCTCAAATAACCTGATCTACCTGATAAAGGGAGATGGCTGGCCGGGTGTTCAATCCGATAACCCTGCCGGGATTTATATTGCAAATGGTGGTAACTGCCAGATATATTTTAATTCCATCTTTATGTCAGGGAATACGCTATCCAGCATTACTGCAGGAGGTAATGGCTCATGTATTTCCATTGTTGCGGGTACCAGCGTTCTCGATATCCGTGATAATATTCTTAAGAATTCCATGCAAGGGGTTTCAGGCACCCCGGCTGATTTCACTTATGCCATCTATAGCAGTTCTCCCTCATCTGTATTCAGCCTTTCCAATTTCAATGATTATTACGTGGATGGTGTCGGTCCGAATATTGGTTATATAAATTCAACCTCCCTCTCTTCTCTTCTTGCCTGGCAGGGAGCTACCGGACAGGATGCCAATTCACTGAACATCGATCCCGCTTTTACTTCCACTTCTGACCTTCATACTTCTATTTTAGGGTTGAACAACCAGGGCGTTACGATTGCTGGCATTTCCTATGATTATACCGGAACTACACGTACAAGCCCGCCGGATATGGGGGCCTATGAATTCTTTTATGCGGCAAATATGGTTACGAATCCTGCGACGGCAATTACAACCACCACGGCTACCCTGAACGGAACCGTTGGCGCCCAGAATGAGATCGTGGTAACCTATTTTGATTATGGCCTGACAGCCGCTTACGACTCCTATATTGCTGCAACTCCATCCCCGGTTACCGGTACAACAGTTACTGCGATCTCCGGAGGACTCACAGGCCTGACCCCCAATACAACCTATCATTTCAGGGCCAAGGGAATTGTAGGATCATATGCTTATTTTGGTCTTGATGAAACCTTTACAACTGGTTTTGCTCCTCCCGTTGTTGTCACCACTTCGGCAACAGGGATTACCACTACCGATGCCACCCTCAACGGTACGGTCAATGCAAATAACGCGGTTTCCACCGTGACTTTTGAATATGGTCTTACCACATCTTACGGGACTTCAGTTTCCGGAGTGCCCGGCACCGTGAACGGAAGCACTGCAACAGCTGTTTCATCTGCCATCACAGGTCTTCAGATTTGTACGACCTATCATTTCAGGGCTGTTGCCGTCAATGCCTCAGGTACTACCTATGGAAATGACATGACTTTTACTACAATCGGTGTCGTTCCTGTTGCAGCGGGAGTAATCACCGGCCCGGTAAATGTTTGCCGGACCATTGGCGGGTATGTTTATTCCGTACCTGCCATTACCGGAGCCACCGGTTATGCATGGACGCTTCCTCCGAATGCAACGATCACCAGCGGTGCAAATACAAACAGCATTACCGTGACCTACGATGTCACCTCCACCTCTGGAAATGTTACTGTTGCCGGAACCAATAATTGCGGAAGTGGAACTGCCTCAAGTCTTGCGGTTACTGTGCATCCTTTACCAACGGTAACCATTACAGGTCCGGCAAATGCATGTATAGGGTCAACCGGTAACATCTATACAACCCAGGCCGGGATGTCAAATTATTTATGGACCGTTTCCACGGGTGGAACAATAACCGGGGGTGGAACAACTCTTAGCAATACGGTAACTGTGACCTGGACAACAACAGGTGCAAAAACGGTAAGTGTAAATTATACTGATGCAAACGGATGTACCGCTGCTTCCCCGACAATTTATAATGTTACGGTGAATGCCCTTCCTGTTCCTACCCTTTCCGGACCCAACCCGGTTTGTCAGAACTCGACCGGTAATGTTTATACCACGGAAACCGGAATGACCAACTATTCCTGGTCAGTTTCGGCCGGGGGATCAATAACTGCCGGCGGAACCACATCCAGTAATACTGTTACGGTGACCTGGACAACAAGCGGTGCAAGAACCGTGAGTGTAAATTATTATAATGCAGCGAATTGTGCTGCTGCAGCACCCACCGTGTATAATGTCACCGTTAATGCGCTCCCGGTGCCGACCATAGCCGGTCCTGCCCCTGTCTGTGTAAACTCTACCGGTAATGTCTATACAACCCAAGCCGGGATGACAGGTTATTCCTGGTCGGTTTCTGCCGGGGGAACAATAACAGGGGGGGGAACTTCAATCAGCAATACCATTACCATTACATGGTTAACGACAGGAGCAAACACGGTCAGTGTCAATTATACAAATTCAAATGGTTGCCAGGCAGCTACCCCCACCGTGTATAATGTAACGGTAAATGCCCTGCCAACCCCTACTCTTGCCGGTCCCGCCACTGTTTGTGTCAACTCCGCAGGGAACGTTTATTCAACCCAGGCAGGAATGACCAATTACATCTGGAGCGTTTCATCTGGCGGAACCATTACCGCAGGAGGAACCACCTTAAGCAATACAGTAACCGTTACCTGGACTACCACCGGTTCGAAAACGGTAAGCATTAATTACACCAATTCCAACGGATGTACTGCCCCATCGGCTACGGTTTACCCTGTAACCGTCAATGCATTACCTGTACCGACGATCACCGGACCCAATTCCGTATGCCAGAACTCAACAGGGAATAACTATACAACCGAAACAGGCATGACGAACTATGTCTGGACCGTTTCGGCAGGAGGAACCATTACGGCCGGAGGAACTGCAACAAGCACGCTGGTAACCGTAACCTGGAACACTGTAGGAGCTCAAACAGTAAGTGTTTCCTATACGAACGGAAATGGGTGTACAGCCGCTACCCCCACTGTCTATAACGTTTCGGTAAATGCCCTGCCCGCCCCGACGATATCAGGCCCTGCCGCTGTTTGTGCTAATTCCACAGGAAATATATATTCTACCCAGGCAGGAATGACAAATTATTCCTGGGTAGTCTCTTCCGGAGGCACCATTACGCTCGGAGGCGGCACCACGAATAGTTTCGTTGTCGTGACCTGGACCACAGCCGGCGCCAGGACAGTAAGTGTAAACTATACCAACGGAAACGGATGTACTGCTGCAAGCCCGACTGTAAAGAATGTTACCGTCTATGCTTTGCCATTGCCGACCATTAGCGGTCTTACCACTTTGTGCGCCGGGACCACCGGTGTGACATATACCACCGAAACAGGCATGACAAACTATACCTGGCTGGTCTCTTCCGGGGGAACGATAACAGCCGGAGGTACTACATCAAGCTCCTCAGTAACCGTTACCTGGAATACCGCCGGAGCACAAACCGTAAGCATTAACTATACAAACACAAACGGATGTACCGCCGCTTCTCCGACAGTTTACAATGTAGTTGTTAATGCTTTGCCTGTACCTGCAATTACAGGTCCGACCCCGGTTTGTCTGAATTCTACCGGAAATGTGTACACGACCCAAACCGGGATGACTAATTATCTCTGGTCGGTCTCAGCCGGTGGAACAATTACCGCGGGTGGAACACTCACCAGCAGCACCGCTACAGTAACATGGATCACTGCAGGGGCACAAACCGTCAGCGTGAATTATGCAAACAGCAACAATTGTACGGCCGCCTCACCCACAGTATATAATGTCACGGTTAATACGCTCCCGACACCAGTTATTGCCGGCTCCGCATCAGTTTGTGCCGGGTCGACAAGCAATGTATATACCACGGCACCAGGGATGTCGAATTATACCTGGACAGTATCCTCGGGAGGTACGATCACCGGCGGTGGTACCACTGTCAGTAATACCGTAACTGTGACCTGGAATACCCCCGGCGCACAGACCGTAAGTGTTAATTATACCAATGCAAACGGCTGCACCGGTGCATCTGCAACGGTAAAGAATGTAACCGTAAACGCTCTTCCGTCACCGACTCTGACCGGCTCCGCTGCCGTGTGCGCAGGGACCACGGGTGTGGTCTATACCACGGAAACAGGGATGTCCAACTATTCCTGGTCAGTTTCTGCAGGAGGAACGATCACCGCAGGAGGAACCAACGTAAGTTCATCTGTGACCGTTACATGGAATACGCCCGGAGCCCAGACGGTAAGCGTTAACTATTCAAATGTCAACGGATGCACCGCCGTTACTGCAACGGTAAAGAACGTGACGGTTAATCCACTCCCGGTTCCAACCATCAGCGGTTTCTCCACCACATGCGCAATTCCCGGTGTGAACTACTATACAGAATCAGGAATGACCGGCTATACATGGAGTGTCTCGGCAGGCGGAACAATCACTGCAGGTGTCGGGACCTTTCTGATAACCGTGACCTGGAATACACCCGGCCCCCAGACCATAAGTGTTAATTATACCAATGCAAACGGGTGCACTGCTGTATCCCCGACAGTGAAAAACATTACAGTTAATGCCTTACCGGTTCCGACAATTACCGGGAACAGCCCTGTTTGTGCAGGAACGACCGGATCGGTGTATACGACTGAATCCGGAATGACGAATTATACCTGGGTTGTATCTGCAGGAGGAACAATTACTTCAGGAGGAACATCGACCAGTAATTCCGTTACCATTACCTGGAACACGGCCGGCGCACAGACCGTCACTGTAAACTATACAAATTCCAACAATTGTTCTGCAGCTACTGCTACAGTAAAAGCTGTCACAGTTGATGCTGCCCCTGTTCCAACGATAAATGGCTCTTTATTCGTATGTTCCGGCGCAACGGTCTCCTATAAAACCGAAGCGGGGATGAGCGGGTATATCTGGACGGTTTCTGCCGGAGGAAGCATCCTCTCCGGGGCGGGAACCGACAGTATAGCTGTTTTGTGGAATACACCGGGGACACAATTTGTAACCGTGAACTATATGGGTAGCAATGGATGTTCAGCTTCAAGTCCGACTACCGTGAATGTTATGGTTTATACTCTTCCTGTACCTTCTATTACGGGGTATTCTTCTGTTTGTGTCGGGACGACGGGTGTTATCTATATCACCGAGGCAGGGATGACAAACTATACATGGAGCGTTTCCGGCGGAGGTCTGATCACAGGTGGCCAGGGAACCCGGACAGCCATGGTAGCTTGGACTGCCGCAGGACCGCAAACGATCAGTATCACTTATACCAACTCCAATAACTGCACACCTGCTGCTCCGACCGTAAAAAATGTAACGGTGAATCCATTGCCGCTTCCAACGATCACCGGAACCGATACGCTGTGTATCGGAACAACCGGCGTTGTTTACACAACTGAACCCGGGATGAGCAATTACATCTGGACCAAATCTTCCGGAGGAACGATAACTTCCGGAGGAACTTCAACCAGCAATACAGTGACTATTACCTGGAATACTGCAGGTTCCCAGTACGTTGCTGTGAAATATACAAACAGTAATGGTTGCACAGCCGGTATTCCTACCATTCTTGCCATAATCGTAAATCCTTTGCCTGTCCCGACCATTAGCGGAAGTAATAAAGTTTGTGCAGGTAGTACAGGGATCATCTATACCACCCAGGGGGGAATGACCAACTATGACTGGAAGTTGTCTACCGGTGGAACCATCACTGCCGGCGGAACCACGACTGATTCTACCGTTACAATCACCTGGAATACTGCAGGGAGCCAATGGATAACGGTCAATTATACCAATCCCAACGGATGTTCTGCAACTTCGCCATTTTCTTTTATCGTAACCGTAAATCCTTTACCGGTTCCAACACTCACAGGTCCCGCTTCAGTGTGTGTGGGTACTGCAAGTAATGTATACACAACCCAAACCGGGATGACCAATTATCAATGGAATGTCTCCGCGGGAGGAACCATTACTGCCGGTGGTACACCGATAAAGAATACAGTTACAGTAACCTGGACAACCGTTGGATCTCAGGCCGTATCTGTCAACTATACAAATGCAAATGGCTGTACTGCTAACCTGCCAACAGTCAAAACTGTAACCGTGAATGCACTTCCGGTTCCCGTTATTACCGGCAGCAGTTCTCTCTGTTCAGGTGTTTCAGGAACCTATATCACCCAAACCGGTATGACCAGCTATACATGGACTGTTGCTGCCGGTGGAATCATTATGGCCGGCGGAACATCTGCAAGCCCTTATATCTCGGTAAAATGGACTGCGACGGGTTCAAAATGGGTCAGCGTAAATTATACCAACACGAGCGGTTGCAGGGCTTCGCTCTCCTCCCAGTTCGCAATTACGGTCAATGCATTACCCGTTCCGACCATAACAGGAAGTGCAAGTGCATGCCAGGGACCCAATGCTGTTATCTATTCCACCCAGGCAGGAATGACCAATTATATCTGGACTATTTCATCGGGTGGAACGATCACCTCAGGACAGGGAACGGCATCAATCACTGTTACCTGGAATGTTGCCGGCACTCAATGGGTTAAGGTTAATTACACGAATGCCAACGGATGTACTGCAATAACTGCTGCTCAGTTCAATGTTACGGTCATTGCCATCCCCGTTCCTTCCATTACCGGTCCGGCAACTGCTTGCAGCGGGACTACATGCTATTACTACACAGAATCCGGTAAGACGAATTATGTCTGGACAGTCTCACCCGGAGGTACGATCATTGCAGGATCGGGAACAAAATCCATTTACGTAACCTGGAGCAGCCCCGGAACACGGACGGTATCTGTAATCTATAACAATCCTACCGGTTGTCCCGTATTAAATCCCACAGTGAAATCGGTTGTGATCAATCCTGTGCCGGCACCAACCATCACAGGACCCACAACTGTTTGCGTCGGATCTTACGTATCTTACTATACGGAAGCGGGGATGACCAATTATACATGGACACTGGGTGGCTCGGGAGGATCCATCTATTCCGGGTTCAACGGCCGCCAGATCCTTGTAAGATGGACAATAGCAGGACCAAAAACGGTTAACGTGAATTATACCAATGCAGGCGGATGCAGGGCACCCGTCCCGGCATCACTCAGTGTAACTGTAAATGCCTGTGCATCCTTACCAGAAGGCATCGAAGACCAGCAGTTAACCCGTGATTTCAGGATCTACCCCAACCCGAACCAGGGACAATTTACGGTTTCCATGGAATGTTACTGCGATGAAAATTGTGACCTGTTTGTTTTCAACACATTCGGTCAAAAAATATATGAATTGAAGAATCTTGTCATCAATGGGAAGAAAGAACAAACCATCGACCTTGGAAATCTCCCCGACGGATTATATTCAGTCGTCTTCCGTAACCGTGATCAGTGGCTGGTCAAAAAGTTGCTGATCTACAGATAATTAAACCTGTTTTCATTCATAAAATCCGGAGTATGCAAAACTGTGTATTCCGGATTTTTTATGATACCACCTGATTTCAAAGCAATGTTTTTCGGTATTTTTACAGTTAATTTAATGATTTGATTATAATCCCGGAGCGAGCTCCGGGGAATTAACCCAACAAACTGTTTGTTCAATATATTGGCCATGAGACAAATAACCCTTATCACGTTTGTGTCGGGAATCATCCTGTTCTTTGCCCCGGAGAAAATGATCTTCTCCCAGGGTATATCCATCAGTGACAGCAACACATTGCCTGATCCTAAAGCAATGCTGGATATCCAAAGTCTGACCAAGGGACTTCTGATCCCTCGTTTGGACCTTCAGTCAAGCAATATTACTACAGGACTTGGAGTGAATCAGTTGGGATTACTCGTGTTCAATACTAACCAAGGTTACTCTCTTGGATCCGGGTTTTACTTCTGGACCGGAATTCACTGGCAAAAAATTTATGATGGAACCGATGTACCGCTCAATTATTGGTACAACCAGGGTGACAGCATTTACCGGCTCAAAAGGAATGGCACTGAAATTTACAGGATCTATCAGAGTGATAATTTGCAAACTATTGGACAAGGCTTAAATGTTTTGAATTCAAATACTTCAGGCAAATGGAATTATGCTTCGGGTTATAATGCGTTGAGTTCAAATACAACAGGCATTTCAAATACAGCAACAGGGTATTATGCTTTAAATCAAAATACAACCGGCCAGGCAAATACAGCAGTGGGATTGGATGCACTTCATAATAATACTACAGGAAATGATAATTCTGCATTCGGTTCGGAAACACTTTATCAAAATACAACCGGGTCGGATAATAGCGGAATGGGTATGCACAATCTATCGAATAATACAACAGGAAGCAGAAACAGTGCATTCGGTGAAGGAAACCTTTACAACAATTCAACCGGTTGTGATAATGTGGCCGGGGGACTTCCTGCACTAGTTTATAATACAACCGGTAATTACAATGTTGCAATAGGTAACAGTTCATTGTTCCATAATACTACGGCACTTTACAATACGGCAGTCGGTCAAAGTACAATGTATTTTAATACTACAGGAATTGGAAATACTACTGCCGGAGAGGGAGGACTATATAATCTTGCCACAGGAAATTATAATACAGGATTGGGTTTGGATAATCTATATTATGTAACAACCGGCATTGGAAATTCAGCACTCGGATTTAATGCAGGACGATCGATGATTACGGGTCATTACAATCTTTTCCTTGGAAATGGCTCTGGGTTTAATGCTTTGCAAAAGAATGATGCTGTTAATACGGTTGCACTTGGAGATTCAACCTACACCACAAAGGACAACCAGGTTGTTATCGGAAATTCCGCTATAACGGAAGTTTTAATCAATGGAATAACAGTCAAACCCGGTGTAACGGATTCAGCACTGATAAGCGATCATGGAGTAATTAAAAAACAGGCAATACCTTCAATACCTGCGCAGTACTGGGGAAAAACCGGAAATCAGATATATCCATTAGATACATCAGATATAATTGGCATAGGGTTTAAGAATCCATCCGCTTCACTCGATATTAAATATGGAACTTTCAGATTAAGAACACCAATATCTGCAGGCGATACAGGATTTGGTTTATTTCAAATATTTTCAGATGGAACAACGGTTTTGGGGACAGATAATAATTATAGCGGGCAAAGTGCAGGAGCTACAACAAGATTTGAAATTCAAACAGGTTCAGGATATAATTCTGATATGGGAATAAAAGTGTCAAGTCAAAACAATGACTTTGCACCTATGTATTATTTATTAAAATCAAAAGGGACTTTAAATAACCCACTTCCTGTTACATATTTATCAAGATTAGGTGGAATTATTGCAACCGGATATAACAATAATTTTTACAGAACGGCCGCAAAAATTATATTTATGACAAGCGCAAGTCCCATCGGTGATACTGTTCCGACTGATATTATTTTTTATAATCATGGATGGGGAGTGGCTTCTGACGGAGGGTTTGAAAGGATGAGAATAAAGGATGATGGTGATATCGATATTAAAAAAAGACTAATAATAGAGACCATTCCAATCAAACCCGGCCCAGCAGATTCAGTGCTTATTTCTGATAATGGAGTAATCAAGAAACAGAGGATAGGAGCCGGATCGCTGAAAGTTGACAGTTGTGCTTACTTTGCCCTGAAAGACCATGGCAACAGCGGAACATCGTTAACCGTTGACTGGAATGCCGGCAATATGCAGAAAATAACAAGAACCGGCAATTGCACCGTAAATATGACAGCGCCCCCGGGAGCCACACGGCTGACCTTATTGGTGAACCATGAAAATTCATCCGTACCTTACACCCTGAATTTTTCACCTGCTCCGAAATGGCCTGGCGGGGTTGCACCTTCATTTACAAATACAGCATCAGGCGTAGATATTATTAACTTTGTTTTCGACGGTATTGCTTATTATGCCACCGTTGACAATGATTTTAAATGACCATTGGTTTACGTTTGGATATGAATTATCCCGTGCTTTAGCGCGGGGCTGATAGGAAGGACGCTAACTCTGACTATATTATGGAAGAGAACAGAATTTTTGACGAAGAACAAGAGACAAATTATCTTGAACTTCAAACACGGCTCAAGGAAGCCCTGGCAAAAGTTGAAACTGCCAAAGAACTCCGGGAAGCCAAGGGTTACCTGATCGATGTCCAGGCGCTGTTTAAGGGTCTTAAACTCCGCAGGGAGGACCGGGAAGAGCTGTATGGTAAACTCCAGGAAGCATTCCTTGAGGTTAACCGGCAAATCGATTCGGAGCGTCAGTCTATTGAAAATGAGGCAACACTGAACTACCGAAGATTAAAAAACAAAACTGACCATATCCTCAATGAGGTATTCAGCAGTACTGATTACCGGCATTCAAAGAACCTGCTGATGGAGATTCAGAACGAATTACGTGATACCCGGTTATTGAGGGAGCAGAAGGATGAATTGTACAAGATCATCCGGGAGAGTTTTGATATTGTGAAAGGACAACAGGAGGAGGAAAGAAATAAATTTGAAAATGAAGCCCGGCAGCAGTATGAACGGCTGAAAGTTCTCGTCGACAGTGGTCTTAAGCAGGCCGAGGAGACAAACCAATACAAGGAGACCCGCGAATACCTGAAGAAGATCCAGTCGGAATTCAAAGGGACAAGGATGGTTCATGAACAACGCGAAGAACTTTACAGCCGGCTGCAAACGGCTTTTGAGATCCTGAACAAACGGCTCGATGAGTTCTTCCACCAGAAGAAAAAGAACTGGGAAGTGAAGATGCAATACCGCATCTCTGAACACTCTTCCGATGTTTATGAGCTGCGAGAAACCCTCAAAAAGGATTATGCTTCGCTGGATGAATTGCTCGATCATCTGGAAATCGCCATTTCGCGCGGGAAGGACGCGGAAGCCGTGCACAACCTGAAGGCAAGGATCGCTTCCCTAAAAACGGGTATCGAAAAGAAAGAAACAGAGATCCTGAACCTGGAAACCGAAATGAATCAACTTAAAAACCGGTTCGAACCAGAGGAATCATAAGATGCCTGCGAACGTCAACCCCTTCGGAATTACTCAAGGAGATCAGGGATTTGCTGAAGAAATAGCCTGCGGGATGTTGCGATGATGAGTTGTTGTCAGTTAGCACTTAATTGCTGATAATCATAAACAAGCAACGCATCGCCGTGTCTGATGAGCAGCATGTTGCCCGCAATTACAGGATGTGCAAAATGTTCCCCGGTTCCTTTGCTGATGATAAACGTTTTATTCAGGGTCATCTTTCCGTTATCAATACTGACCATACCAACCTGGCCGTTTTGATTATATAAAATCAGCTCCTGTCCCGCTGAAACAGTTGATCCTATTTTAAACTTCAGTGAACCGGCGGGTTTACCGGTACCAGCGTCGATACTCCAGTATAAACGATGTTTGTCAGAAGACCCATAAAGAAAATTGCCGGTTTTCACAAACCCGCCAAAATAGGTATCAAATTCAAGATTGCTCCATATCTTTCGGAGGTGTGAACCGTCCCCGGATATTTCAAATTTTGCTGCTCCATTCCCCTCTCCTTCCACAACATATAAGAAACCTTCCGAAAAAAGAGGCTGATTGCAAAGTGATACCCCTTTGAACATTTCATTATAGTTCCATAATAACTCACCTTTATCGGCATCCAGTCCAACCATCGACATATATGAAAAGGTCACCAGAATATTGCGGTCAGCATAACGGAATAGCAATGGCGCGCCATAGCCGGGTGTTTCACCGCTTCCTTTTGCCGTCCAGATGATTTTCCCTGTAAACCGGTTTAAACAGGCAACGTTGGTATCCGACCCGCCAGGAACACAGTAAAGTCTATCCTTGTCAATCAGAACAGGGACAGAATAACCAAACATCGCATATCCCCCATGACAGTTCTCTACTAAATTTACTGACCATCGTTTCTGTCCTTTTACAATATCAAAGCATCCAATATCTCCCATTCCTGAACTGGTATAGACCAGACTGTCGATTACCGTGGGTGAGGCACGTGATCCCCTGTAGGATGTTGACCATTCCTCCCCGTATTTTACCTTCCAGATCAACGTACCCTTAAAATCATAGGCAAACAGATAACCCATCTCTTCCTGCTCTCCTGTCACAAAAATCCGGTCGTTGGTTACCGTGGGTGCACTGTAACCATTTCCAAGTCCTTCGATGACCAGTAATGGCGAAGGATTTATCTCTTTCCCCCCCGCAAAAACTCCGGTGGATAAACATAAAACAAAAAAAAATCGCAAAAAGGTTGTTCTCATTCTGTTCATTTTACTTCCTCCGGACTTTTTTATGGCTCTTTTAAATTCAATTGGATCTCAGCCACGTAAGCCTTCCTTCTCCTTATAGGACCATATAAGCATCGGGAGAGTGCAAAGAAAAGTATTTTTTTCGTACACAATCTTTTTACACAACAAAATAGGAGTGTTTTTTTTACAAAATACGATCTCACAAATGAAAAAAGCAACAATATCAGGTAGGTCGATGTGAATTCGGAATGAAATAAGCACAATCTTCTGCCACAGTTTGAAATTCTTGCCTGTACCCTAAAAATATCATATCTTTCACGCTTCTTTTCTAAAAGCATGAGAGGCGAGAAAGCCGTCGCATATTACAATTGATCCCGCCGATGCTGGCCCAGCCATTTATTGAAAATGCGATCGAACACGGAATCCGGCATCCGGCATAAAGTGGAGACCGGCCATATCGATATACGATTCCTTTTGCAAGACGGGCTTATCCGTTTTGAAGTGGAGGATGACGGGGTCGGCAGGGTAAAAGCCCTTAAGATTGAATCAACACAAAAAAGCCGGCACCGATCTATGGCCACCTCCAATCCCCGCGACCGTTTACAATTCCTCAATAAAAAGCTGAAAAAAAAGATCCGCCTGGAGATCATTGACCTGAAGGATAAATCCGGTCAGGGTTGTGGAACAAGGGTGGAATTTGGGATACCGGTGAAAAAGTAATTACTATAACATGTTTATTTGCAAATTACTATTACATTTGTAATGAAATCTGAAAATACAAATTATATATTTCATTGAATAATGATTAATAGATTCAATATCAATCTGCTACAAAGACTTTCAGCTTTGTATCCGGTTGTTGCGATTCTTGGACCAAGACTAACATGTTATCAATCAGATATACATCCTGAAATCTTCTGATTTGGATCTCTATTTCTATCGGACACATAATGGAGCCGAGACTGATTTGCTTATCACAAAAGGACTTCATCCTGTTTCATGCATAGAGATAAAATTCTCAGATACTCCCCGGGTACCAAAGGGTTTCGAAATCTGCATCGAAGATCTCAACACGAAAAACAATTTTATCATAAGTCCGTCAGTTAGCGAATATAAGGCACGGCATAATATCTGTGTTTGCTCTCTTCATACATTTCTTACTAAATACCTGAATGAATTATGAAGAAACGTTAAACCGGAAACTCGTAACTTGAAAAGTTACCTGGTACTGCAATTGAAGGCACTGGATGCTAATTTAAGTAGCGAAACAGCGAAGTAGTGGAGTAGCGAAAAAATATTGATAAGAACTGCTATTGCCGAAATCCAAATTATCTTATAATCCCAGAAAACTCCTGTAATTTTCGCTTGTAATGATTGAGGTTTCATTTTCCGGGTAAGCAGTTAAAAATGAAACAGGGATTTTTCCCTTTCCTTTCGGATTCCATTTGAATTCATATGCATGCAACTTTCCCCCATATTCTTCTATATAATCAATTTCCTGCTGGGCATGGGTTCGCCAGAAATATCGGTTACACCAGAAATCATGGGTATAAATATATTTAAGTCTTTCCGTCATCAGGAAATTTTCCCATAAAGCTCCTGTATCATTCCGCATTTCCAATGGATTGAAGGAATTGATCAGGGCATTCCGGATTCCATTATCATAAAAATAAATTTTTCTGGTTGATTTCAATTCATTGCGAAGATTCCTGCTCAATGATCCCAACCGGTAAACGATAAACGCTTTTTCAAGAAGATCAATATATCTTTCAACGGTTTCATTATCCAACCCGGTGATCTGACCCAATTCCTGGTAAGATACCTGGTTCCCGATCCGGAACGCCAGCGCTCTTACCAGTTTTTCCATGCGGTCAGGCTTATGGATCTTCTCCCACGTGAGAATATCTTTATAAAGATAACTGTCGGCCAATTGTGTTAAAATATCCTTTTCATTCCCGGGATTGTTGATCACCTCCGGGAAATATCCAAAAATCATCCGGTGCTGTATGGTACTTTGCTCTTGTAATTCTCCATGATGATTGACCATTTCCTTATAGGAAAAAGGAAGCAGAACATATTCCCACTTTCTACCGGTCATTGGTTCATTGATCCGGTTGGCCAGTTCAAAAGCGGAAGAGCCTGTGGCAATCACTTTAACTCCTGGAATAGTATCTACAATGATCTTGATACAAAGACCAATATTTTCAATTCTTTGTGCCTCATCAATCACCAGGAGAGGTTTATCGCCGATAAGACTTTGCAGGTTTGCAACAGGAAGTACCGAGAGCATCGAACGAACCTGGAAATCATCCCCGTTCCACCATAGATATGGGGTACTGATTTGATCCGTCAAAGATTTGACAAGTGTGGTTTTCCCGCTCTGACGCGGTCCAAGAATGATCAACGCCTTATGATCATCCATCTTCTTAAGCAATTTATCTGTAAGCAGTCGAAGTATCATACTGTCAATTTTATAGAAGCTATTCGCAAATTTAATATAATTTCTGCGATTACACTCGTCAAATTTAAAATAATTCGATCAGTAACAATCATTCTTCGATTATATTTCCCATTTTCAAACTGCGAACTGCCAACTGTTGACTTTTTTCCTTTTTCCCTTATCGTTACTTGAATTTTTCATGACATCTCCATGAGCGATTTGAACCAATTCCTCCGCCGGATTCCTTATTGGGCTTACCTGCTCGTGCTCCTGGTAGTGGTTGTCAATACGATTTAATAATATTACCGACATCAGATAGCAAATGATGGGGTAGGTTCAAAGATTGAAAACGGACAATGTATCATCATAAGGGTTCAAGCAGGTAGTCCGGCAGAAAAAGCAGGATTACGGATCGGTGATATTCTGGTGTCAATCGATTCAACCCCCATTACATCAGGTCCCCATCTGGGATACTTGTGGTTTTTCTGTAAGTCCGGGGATAAAGTAATTTACAAAATTTCACGAAATAACCATGAACTGCAAACTATTTATTGTAGATTAATCACTTCGCTGCACCAAGACTGTGGTTTTCTTCCTGCAAATAATCCATCATAGAAAGTACAATCCGGTGAAGTTCATCCGGTGAAAAGAAGGAAGCATAGCACCTTTTAAAAACTTCTATTTTTAAATCAATATCAGAGATTCCCAGATATTCATTGCAGATTGAACTTTCAAGTACCTTTCTTCCAAACGTATTCAATTCATCACTTATCCGGAAACGTTCCGATTCTGATTTTGAAAGGATGATCTCAAGTTGTTTTTTGACTATTTCGGGAGATGTATCTGTCATGAATTAGTTAGCAGGTCAAAGATAAAGAAGATAACTGAGAAAATGAACAAGTTTAATATAATTGGACAGTCACAGTTTTCAGGCAGCAGTCGGCAGTTTTCATTAATTGCGAACTTCAAACTGGGAACTGGAAACTGCCGACTTTTACCTTTTTTCTCTTATCTTTACCTAAGTTTTTCATGACATCTGCATGACTGCTTCGAAACAGTTCTTCGTGCTTATTGTTTAACACAACAAAATTGGGAGAACCCACCTTAATGGGCGCTATCGATGACGTTCCTCCTGCCGCAGAGCCGTCTGGTGTAACCATTAATTTATCAACATATTGCTGATCATCAGTTCCGAAAAAATAGAGTTTTTCGTTAAATACAGTTAAATTGCTTGGATTGAGACCATTAATGCCATAATAATTGATGCTGGTAACTTTTTGAACATATTGGGATTTTACCACCATGCTTATCAGCAAAAGGAAAATCAAAGGATAAACTTTTTTTAATATCTTGTTTTCAAATTACATACCCTAAAAATTGATTGCTGACTTGTCAGGTACCTTTTTCACCCACGAACTGGTCTTCCTTATTCTTAAACAGCACGTTGAATGTTGTGAGGCTGCCATAGATCCTAGTGATGTATTGCTGCAGGTCCACCTTTTCTTCATCGGTAAGGGCGCTTGCATTGATCTTTTGCTCCAGTACACGGATCCGGTCACGCATCATTACGATTTTGTGGAAAAACGCTTCGATGGGAACTTCCTTTTCTTTCAGGTTTTTATCACCGGGAACCATGATCAGTTTTCCGCCCGTCCATTTGCCGCCTAATGGAACCGTCTCATGAATATCGCTGAACTGACGGAGAACCCTGATCAGGCTCTTCTCAAGTTTTTCATAGGTGGTAATATCGGCATCCGTTTCAACGGATTCGATTATTTCAAGTCCTTCATAATTACGGTTGATCAGACGGATGCCTGTATCGATGAAGGATATTTCGAAAGCATCCGATCGGATCTGGATGACCACCCCTTTCCCAAACTGGGGGTGTTTTACTCTTGAACCAACACCCAAAATGCTTTCTGCCATGACCTTTGATCTTTAACGGTTGATGATAAACTGTTTCACTACCCGGTCATTCCTGTCTTTGAGGATAACTGTATATACCCCTGCCGGAGCACGTTGCAGATCAATTTCCTTCTTTGCAGTTTTGTTCACCTCAATATCATTTAACTCGTAGATTTTTGTTCCAAGGATATTCAATATCTCAAGATGACAGTTGTTTAAAGAGGTTGAAGCGAAATAGATCGTAAAACGACCATCGTTTGGGTTCGGATAGATCCTGAATTCCTGACCCTGCAACTGTTCAATGCCTGTAACGACAATGTAGATCATGTTTGATACTGCAGATGAACATCCGTTGGTGGTTACTACGGTCCAGTACCATCCATCCTGGGTGACGGTATATTGTTGACCGGTTGCGCCGGGAATCAGGGTGCCATCCTTATACCACTGATTTCCTGCTGAAGCACTACTGGTCAGGACAAACCCGTTGGAATCAATCACCGGCGTGGCAGGAGCCGGGTTTACGGTAATATTAAGGCTTGAACTTGTGCCGTTCCCACAGGCGTTGCTGCCAACAACTGAGATTGGACCTGAACTGGCGTTGAAAGCATAATCGACGGTGATCACGCTGGTTCCGGCACCGGAAGCGATCGTCGCCCCGGTAGGAAGAACCCATAAATAGGAAATGGCTCCTCCGATAGCGTTTACAAAATACAAATGTCCCGATGTTGCTGCACAGACCACAGAATCCCCGGTGATAGGACCTGCAGCAGAAGGCATATTGCTGACAGTAACATTGAATATGGTGGGCGTTTGTGCCTGGCACCCGGTTGAATTACTGTAGTTAACACTCAGCGTCTGTGAACCTGCAATATTCCATTGAACCTGAACGGAATTTGTCCCTGTACCTGAAACAATGGATCCCCCTGCAGAAATTACCCAGGAATAATTAGTCATGCTGGCTTCAGTAGTGTAATTGTAAGTGGCCGAACCGGCACAGGTGTTGGATGGCCCCGTGATTGTAGGAACCGGGGCCGGATTAACTGTTACGGCTAAAGTCGATGTGGATCCTGAACTGCAGGAGTTGTTTCCGGTAACAGTAACATTACCAGAAGTAGCACTGGAAGAATAGCTCACCGTTATAGTATTGGTACCGCTTCCTGCAGTGATGGAAGCGCCGTTCGGAACCGTCCAGGTATAGCTGGTGGCAAATGGGATTGCTGAAACGCTGTAGATTGCACCGCTCTGATTCTGGCAGACTGTTGTAGGACCAGTGATCGTTCCTGCGGCGGCAGGAGGCTGACAGGTGGTAAAGGTCAAATCATTTCCGTTGGTCGTACCCACAGAATTAACACCCACGCAACGGAAATGGTAGGTTGTTACCGGGGCCAGGCCGGTAAGGTTGGCAAGAACAGGTGTAGGTGATCCTCCGGTAACGGTGCCGGGTGTTCCGGCAACGGTATTTCCGTAGGATATGGTCAAACCCCAGTTAAACGTCACTGTCGTACTTGCTCCATTGGCATTTACTGATCCGTTAAGTGTTGCTACAGTTCCGGTAACGCCTGTTGCAGCAAGGGTTGTCACGGTAGGAGCCAGTGCTACCTGCCCCGTAATCGTGATCATCAGCGAATCTTTCACCGTAATGTCCTGAACGGAAACAGCTTTTGCATAGACTATTCCGTCGGCTACCGCAGTCACCAGCCCTGTAATACTGATCGTTGCCGAGCCGGTGGTCGGCACAATGCTCCAGGTAACACTCTGACTTGCACTGGCCGGATATACGGTGCCCACCATCTGGAGGGTACCTCCGTTGGTGGTGATGGTTGCAGGCACACTACCCAGCGTGGTAACCGTGAGCCCGATCAGTCCCCCGATTGAAATTCCCTGTGCATAACCCATATAATCCGTTCCCCTGTTCTCGGTCCATGTTCCGGCACAACGGTTGGGACCATCCGGTGTAAACTCTTCCCTCATCTTTGGTGTAGCCATAGTCGCAGTAGTAGAACTCAACTCCACCCTGTTGCCGGGCCATACAAAATTGCCACTTGCATCCAACCGGGTTGCATATATCTTATAATTGACATCTTCACTCTCAAACATCGGTGTATCATTCACCAGTGCAAGATCCCCCCATTGCGCATCCATGCTGGCGCTGATGGCATAAACCACCTTGCCGGCATCGGTGAATTGCCTTGCCCCTGAGGTTTTCAGGAACTTCTGAATATATACACCATATTGTGTCTGCGCGGGATTGGTGAATGTGCATACCGACCAGACATAGGCAGACCCGGGGGTCAAATTGATAGCCGTTTCTGACTGGTAGGGATCATTGGTCCCTGTGGAGGTATTGAAATTCGAACCGTTCACTCCCCATGGAAGGGTGCCGGAAGGATTTATCCTCTGAAGAAAAGAATTAAAACGGTTACCCGTGGAACTGTAATATCCGAAATAGGTTGTGTCTCCTTCTGCTACAATCGAATAATACCTTGCACCGCTGGTTGTCTGGTTACAGATCTGTAACGCTGTATAGAGGGCAACCCCTGAATTATCAAACATCAGTGAATATAACGTAGTTGAAATCCCAACACCCCGTTTCTGGTACACCAGGCTGAATTTACCGGAATTATTGGCAATCAACTGCCCGCGCGTAGTCGTCGAAGTACCAACCATGATGGGTATCGGCGATCCCCAGGCCAATGTTCCGCTTGTGGTTATTTTCTGCAAATTCAATGTGTTGGTTGCTGTTTCATTCCAGGCAACTACAACTTCTCCCGTACTCAGAACGGCTGGATAAGGAGCAAGACCTCCTCCAAGGATGACCCCTGTGGAACCCCAAAGCTGTGTGCCTGCTTGAGAGATCTTGTAAACAATCGCCTGCTGCGGTCCCGACCGCATATCCTGGTAGGCGATGATGAGGTTATTTGATGCATCCACACAAACATTGAATACAAAGGTGGCTGATCCCGAAGGATAGCTGCTGACAAGCATCCCGTCGGCACCCAGCAACTTATACCCGTTTGCATCGATGAGCTGAGCCCTCATATCATAATTACTGCCGGTATTGGCATAAAAGGCAATCCAGGTTTTTCCATCGGAGGTGGGAGCTGCCTGCAAATCGGCAACGGGTATCCCTGATATCAGGATATTTACGGAGGTATTGGTGTTCCATTGTGCGTTGCTGATTCCCGGTATCAGGGAAAAGAAAATGAACATTGCCGGAAAAAGAAAGGCCAAAACCGATGTGAAATAATTTGGCATTTTTTGATTGGATTTCATTTTGATTGATTTAAATTATGATAAATAGCGGATAGAAATAAACGGATGTTATTTTAACAAAAGTAAACCTCTTGAGTACGTGTTCCCAACGAACATACAAACTTACAAATAAATACTTCCCTGATAATTGCGATTCGCGAATTATTTTTGGCAACTGAAATTAACAATTGAATCGACTAATTACTAATCGTAAAATAGGGCACTCTTTAGCGAAGAAATACAGGGCTTATTTTTTTATTTCTTAAATCTTGTGAAAAAACACAGCGTTTTTATGTAGGGTAAGATTGCTTGGATAGGGTTTAGAAGTCTGAAACTGCTAAATGGCTGATAGCGAATTGGCTGAAAAGTAAAAAAGCAAGAAAGTGAAATTTTCGCTATTTCGCTTTCTTGCTTCTTCGCTTCTTCGCATTAGGTCCTCTACTTCAGAACCAGTTTTTCAACTTTAAACCCGTTTGAAGATCTGACATAAACAAAATAAACACCCTTAGCCTGGCTGCTCAGGTCAATGGTTTTCTCCACTGACTTTTGCCGACCTTTGATCACATCCGAGAACACCTGTCTGCCTGACAGGTCGGTTATGGAGATATCCGTTCTTCCATCCGGGAGGTTGTTGATGGTCAGTGTGCAGTTGTTCTGAGCCGGGTTCGGAAAGATGGATATGGAAAACCGGTCGGGTAAAATCTGTGGTACACCAACTGATGGTGAAAAGGTCACTTTGATGCTGTCGACCGTTATTGGGTTGCAAGGCCAACTGGGATAACCGGAAAGTGTGAGGGTAAATGTCCCTGCCATACGGTCCTGCCATCCTGTTGAGTATAGAGGGTGCAGGATGTAGGCGGTGTCGAATGTTCCGTCACCCAGGGTAGACCATTGGAACGACATGGTGCTGGAATCCTGCCCGGAGGCCTGGAAATCCGTTACGGTAAAAGTCAGGGTGGTGTCGTTGCCGGCAAAAACATAAGGCAACTGACGCACTGTGATCTTGATGGTATCCGTTTTTGTATTCGACCCATCACTCACTTCGCAGATATATTTTGTCGTCAACAGTGGAGCTACAAACGGGTTGGGTATAGTGTCGGTAAATCCTGCGGGGAGTGAGCTCCACAAGTATGTATAAACTCCCGATCCTCCTGTGGCATTGGCATTCAGTTGGGTCGAGTCTCCGTAACAGATTGTAGTTTGTGTTGCGGTGATATTAATTTGAAAAATGTTTGCAAAGGAGAAGGAAGCGATCCTCGTTTTCCAGCCGCTGCCGGATGTAGTTGAATAGTACTCCTGCGTGTACCAGAAGGTATTGGAGGTGTCCGCGGTCATGGAACTGTAATCTCCCCACCGGGCGGTTGCGCTGGTCTCGGAGCCGCCACCGTTAAAGATGCCTTTTTCTGCGATAGTCATGGTATTTATAGGATCATTGGCAAATCGTCCGGTATAACGGATGGATGGATACATCGAGCTGCTGGAGATGGAATATCCCAAAGCGATGTTCCCCTGGTAATCCATAGCAATGCTGCCCATCCAGCGGCAATTGGCATCAGGCGAATAGGTTGACTGCTGATAGACTGACCAGTTTCCCAATGTTTTCCTCAGTTCATACCAGCGGATACCTGCCACGTTGGATCCGGCATTGACTGTATGGTTTAGCACCATCGATTCATGGCCGGCGAACTTGCGGTATTCCGAACGGTACATAAGCCGGTCTGGGATAGCATCCAGTTTGTGTGTGGTTCCCATTTGCGGGATATTGGTCTGGTTACTGCTGAAAGTTGTTACAGGTAGTGAAAGGAAGTTGCTGAAAGTTGAATTGGCCGGGGTGGTCCAGTCGACGTGGAATTCATAAATACCGAGCGAGCATGGACTGTCATTCATGTAAGTAAAATAGTTGGGCGTCCCCATTGGTGGAAATATGCCGTCGCAGTCGGAGGGCATAGGAGTGAAGGCAGGGTCCGATGCTGAGAGGTTGAATGTGATCATTTGTGCAGTCGGGTCTCCGGTCAGCATGGCTGTACGATCGAATGCATTAGCGCCGATCCCGGCATATGAACTACCGCCGGCAAACCGGTTGCATGACATGTAATAACCGTCGGGCCATACACCCCATTTGGGATAATCGGGAAGTGTTGAACCGAAAGCATATTCCCATCGGTACCAGCTTCCGGTCGGATCGGAGGTTTGCGATACGGCGACCATCTGCCAGTATTGATTGCCTGCATAGGAAAGCTGTGTAAACAGCCATCGGTCGGCCTGCTCATCATAATTGACCACACCGTCGCCCCCGTTGTAATTGTTAGGCATTCCACTCCACACCGTAGTGTTAGGGGAAGTAAGTAGCAGGGTACCCGTTTTGTCGTAGATCGAAAAATGCATGTTGACATCCTGGAAATATACAGAAGCGCTGACATCTCCATGGGTATCAGGAGGAAGAACGCCTTCGGTATTTCCACCACCGTCAAAGTTCTGGATCGTGGTATCGGTAACGATCATGCGACCATTGTAACGCTGGAGGACAGGATCGACGAAGTTGTCAGCCAGTTTCTGCCGGCTCTTCCTGAAATGATTCTTTACAGGCTTTTCCCCCGTAAGGTCCACCTTGTAGGGCTGGTTTGAAGCCATATCCCGAAGGGAGGGGGAAACATCAAAATAGACAGGTTTGCTTACAACCATAACGGCTTTTTGAGCTAAACCGGAAATGCCTGCTAAAACTGGAAATAGTAAACAAATTAAAATCTTATTCATGGGTGGGTTTTTTGTGGAAAAAATTTGTGTGTTTAATTCTTCCATCAAAAGTAATATAATTAGTTATACCTTTTTAAGCTTTACGTTTTAAATGATGGATGATTATGAACCAAGAAAAAAATCTAATTTTCCCGCAGGGAATGATGTTTATCGGTGAATTGTAAACAGGTTGAAGATTTAATTGTAATATTGTTTTCCTTTTTCAAATCTTAGTAAATCGTGTTTCACTTCGTGTTTGAAGTAGTTAAAAAAATGAATTTTTTATCTATTGCAGGAAATACTTTATAACTTTTACGGGACAATGCCTCTTGAAATAAGATTACTTAAAGATTCAGAATATAAAGCAGCCAACGATTTTTATAACAATAGCCGTAATATTAGCCATCCTGCAAAAAAAACAGTAAGGAAATATAGCGAATTCTGCTGGGAATTTATTAATCGTCCTAATGGAAAAGCTATTTACGCAGGTGCATGGGATGTTGAAGACAAAAAAGAACCGGTCATCGTTGGAATTCAATGTGTAATTATTCATAAAATGATCTCTGCGGATGGGAACTGCTTTTATGCCGCGAAAGGAGAGGATACACTTATTGAAATCAATGCGTTGATTAAATTTAAGAAAACAGATATTCTTAGAGAATTACTAACTCTATTGATTGATGAATGCAGGGGAAAGGGAATCGAATATCTATGGGGATTCAATAATATTCCTGCAACGTATAAGCGTCTGGGTTTTGAAAATCCTTATAAATCTTTTTATGGTGTGCTTGTTTTAAATCCGGTTCATGCATACAAAAATATTGCAGCACTTAAATCAACAAATATAGCTTTCGGTAAGCTTAAGATTGCCATCCTTTCCGGTTTGTCTTATTTATTTTCATTGAAAAAAATTTTCATTCTGTCACAGAAAAAGAATTATCACATCAATTTTGAGATAAATGAAAATGCCGGTCTCTTTCAAAGAGCAGCGTTTCATGATCAATTGGTATTTTTATTACAGGATACGGAGTATTTAACGTGGAGAATTTCAGAAAACCCTTATCCGGTAAAATACAAATCCTATCAACTTTTGGATCATGATAACATGCTGCATGCCCAGGTACTATGCAGCATTAATAATAAGGTTGCCTTTATTGAGCAAACATTATTTGACAAAAACCTGGACAGGAAAAGTGTAAATTTCCTGTTAAAAGAAGTCATTCAATCGTTGAAAAATGAAAATATCGGCGTAGTGAGATATACCGGGTTTAAACACAATATTCTTAACAAAAGGGAGATGAGACTTCTTAAAAAAATGGGTTTTATATTCACCGGTAAAGGAGAATGGTTTACTTTTAAAAAACTGTCGGCTGCTTCTGAAATCAATCCGGATAATATTTATCTTTCCCGCATCTATAAACAAGGAAGAAATTAATGATATGACAAATAGTGAAAAATACAAGCAAACATTCATGGTGCTATTTGGTGTGAAAGAACAAGAACTACAAAAGCTGACTTATCAGGGTGTGGATGCATGGGATTCCGTTGGTCACATGGGTCTGATAGCCGAACTGGAAGAAACTTTTAACATTATGATGGAAACGGATGATATTATTGATTTTAATTCCTTTTCAAAAGGGTATGAAATTTTGAGAAAATATGGCGTCGGATTATAAATTATTGAGTGGCAAAACCGCGGTAATAACAGGTTGCAACAGGGGGATCGGAAAAGCTGTTCTCGAAAGGTTTGCCGCCAATGGAGCCGATGCATTTGCATGTGCGCGCAAAGAAAACGGTGAGTTTTCCGGATTTCTTGACCGGCTTTCTGAAAAATATTCCGTGAGTTTGATCCCGGTTTACTTTGATGCGGCAAACATGAATGAACTTAAATCAGCAGCGTTACAAATCATGGTTTCAAAAAAACGGATTGATGTCCTGGTCAACAATGCCGGAATCGGCTACAATGCACTTTTCCAGATGTCAACTTTGGATAAGCTGAAAGAAGTATTCGAGGTCAATTTTTTCAGTCCTTTTATTTTTACGCAATATCTCACAAAATTAATGGTACGTCAAAAGTCAGGTAACATTATCAATATCTCATCGACGTCGGGGATTGACGGGAATGAGGGAAAATCAGTTTATGGCGCTTCCAAAGCTGCTTTGATTTGCTGGACAAAAGTAATTGCCTCGGAGCTCAGGGTGTTCGGAATAAGGGCCAATTCCATAGCGCCTGGTATGACTGATACGGATATGATGTTATGTTTACCGGAAGAAGTTATATCAGAAAATATTCGTTCAGCCGGACGTAAAAGCATTGGGAAGCCTTCAGAAATTGCAGATGCAGCTGTCTTCCTGGCTTCCGAACTTTCTGCAAATATTTCAGGACAGGTTATTCGTGTGGATGGAGGTTTGAAATGATGACGGGAAATGGATCCATAACAAGGTGCGAAGAAGCAGCCACCCGGATGCGAATAAATGTGCTTAGACTGGCTCTCCTGGCAGGATCGAAAGGAGCACACCTTGGCGGATGCCTGTCAGTTATTGAGATTCTGGCTGTACTTTATTGCGGTATTATGCATATAAAGCCGGGAAACCCAAAATGGAAAAGCAGGGACAGGTTTATTCTGAGCAAAGGACAGGGCTCGCTGGCTCAGTATACTGCCCTGGAAGCATCGGGAATAATCAGTGAAGAGGAACTTTTCACATATGGACAAAACGGAGGGCTTCTGCCATGCGCTTCATCAATCTATCCGGATCTGGGCATTGAATATTCAAACGGATCATTAGGTCTGGGGTTAACTTATGCAACCGGATTAGCGCTTGCTTCAAAAAAAACCGGCAACCCGTATAATGTATATGTTCTTCTTGGTGATGGAGAATGTAATGAAGGTTCAGTATGGGAGCCAGCAATGTCTGCTCCTCATTTCAAACTGTCCAATCTCACAGCGATAGTTGATCTTAATTCGTTGCAATCGGACGGGAAAACCTGTGATGTGCTGAATGTTCAGCTTGAAAATATGTGGAAAGGATTTGGATGGGAAGTGATCATTGTTGACGGACATGATGTCGCTCAGCTTTTAGATGTATTCAGACGCTCCGCCATCGAAGGAAAACCCCGTGTAGTCATTGCCCGTACAATAAAAGGGAAAGGGGTTTCTTTCATGGAAAATAACAACGAATGGCATCACAAATGTCTCCCGGAAGAGTTGTTCGATGCTGCTATGGCCGAAATATCGGGAAAAACTAAACGGCATGATACAAATTAATCCCACCAATATAAGGGTTTGGTCATTACTGGGGCAAAACAGTGCTTTGGGGAATGCATTGCTGGAAATTGCAAAAGAAAACGAGAAAATTGTTGCCATTACCAGCGACCTTGCAAAAAGCTCGGGTCTTGATCGTTTTGGGAAACTATTTCCGAACAGACTAATAAATACGGGTATAGCCGAGCAAAACATGCTTGGTATCGCCGCTGCATTTGCCAATGAAGATTTCATTCCGTTTGCAATTTCTTTTGCAGCATTTTCAGTGTTAAGAGCATGTGAACCCACAAGGCATTTCATGGGATACATGCAAAGAAATGTAAAGTTAATCGGTCTTGGTTCCGGTTTTGCGATGGGTGTGTTTGGAAATACCCACTATTGCAGGGAGGATATTGCAATAATAAGAGCTATTCCGGGTATTGCCATAATTTCACCTGCTGATTGCACGGAACTTGTGAAAGCAATGGAAGCATCGGCAGAATATACCGGACCTGTTTACATCCGGCTCACCGGAATTATGAATAATCCGGTAGTTTATAAGAAAAATTATAATTTTGAAATAGGGAGAGCGATCACGCTTAAGCAAGGGACTGATATTACAATAATAGCTACCGGTTCGATGGTGTATAATTCTCTGCTGGCTTCGGAAATATTGGAGAAAGAAGGCATTTCGGCAACGGTGATGGATATGCATACCATCAAACCATTGGACAGGAAAATAATTGAGAATGAAATCAGTTCATCAAAATTAATTGTTACAGTCGAGGAACATTCTAAAACAGGAGGTCTGGGCGGAGCAATTGCCGAGTATTTATGTTCAGTTCAGCATCATCCTGTATTGTTAAGACTTGGCATGGAAGATCAATTTCAACCCGCCGGGGATTATCATTATATGCTTGGGCAAAATGAACTGCTTCCTGAACAGATTGCATCCAACGTCAGGCAAAAATTTTTATCATTAAAATAACGATTTAGTTGTTGTGTTACCTTTTAATGTTCACCACTCTTTATCCAAAACAGCCGTCATTACTGAGGATGGAGTAAATGTTACGTATGGTGATATCAACGATTTTTCTGAATCTGTTAAAAAAGTAATTCAGCATCGCTGCCTTGTATTTTGCCTGTGTCAAAACACAATTGGTGCGTTGTGCGGATATCTTTCTTTTCTTTCCAACAAGATTGTTCCTGTAATGCTCGAATCCAAAATTGACGGCGAATTGCTTGCCGGTCTTATTAAAATATACAAACCTCAATACCTGTGGCTGCCGGATCATCGCATCACTGAATTCCTGCAGTACAAGATAGTCTTTTCCAGCCATCATTACTCCCTGGTTAAGCTTGATGGAAACGATGATTTCCCATTACATAACGACCTGGCAATGCTTTTATCAACTTCAGGGAGTACCGGCAGTTCAAAATTTGTTCGTATCAGTTATGAAAATATTGAAGCAAATGCCTCATCAATTGCTGATTATTTATCAATAGATGAGAATGAACGGCCTGTCACCACTTTACCAATGAGCTATTCTTATGGTCTCTCTGTAATAAATAGTCATATTTTAAAGGGAGCAACCCTTCTGTTGACTTCCAGGACATTAATGGAAAAGGATTTTTGGACATTCCTGAAAGCCCGGAAGGCAACCTCTTTGTCAGGTGTTCCCTATACTTATAAAATACTTCATAAACTTCAATTTTCGCGAATGGACCTGCCATCACTAAAAACGTTAACCCAGGCAGGCGGTAAACTGAACGAGGAGCTGATCAGGGAGATAGCGGAGTTTTGTTTCCATTCAGGCAAACTTTTTTTCGTGATGTATGGACAAACAGAAGCCACTGCCCGCATGAGTTTCCTGCCACCTCAATATGCTTTAATGAAACCCGGAAGCATAGGAAAGGCAATACCCGGGGGTGAGTTCAGTCTGATTGATGACAAAGGAACAGACATTATAGAAAATGACAGGGTTGGAGAGCTTGTTTATAAAGGCAGGAATGTTTCGATGGGTTATGCCACCTGTGGTGATGACCTGGAAAAGGGAGATGAAAATCAGGGTATTTTATTTACCGGTGACCTGGCAAAGAGAGACCGTGAGGATTTTTATTATATCGTTGGAAGGAAAAGAAGATTTATCAAGATATTTGGCAACAGGATCAACCTGGATGAAACAGAAAATTTGCTGGAAAATATAATTTCAGATTGTGCGTGCACCGGTGAGGATGATCACATGGTAATTTATATTAATGATAAAACCAGGATGGCTGAAATCAAAAAGTATCTTTCTTCCAAAACAGGATTAAATCAGGCAGTTATCACCGTGAGGTACTGTGCTGAAATTCCAAAGAACTCAGCAGGTAAAACCATTTATTCCAAACTGGATATTTCATGAACCTTGGGGATCTTCCGGATATTCAGCCGTATTCTTTACGCAAAGCCGACAAGGAAAAACTTCTTGGTCCCTGCCTGAATTCCCTGACACGACATCATTACGCAAGTTGTGAGCCGTACCGGAAAATGATGAACAGCATTGGTTTTGATCCTGATAAAGAGTATCGTTGCGTTGATCTGATGTTTCTTCCTGTTCAGCTGTTTAAGATGATTGAATTGTGTAGTGTGCCAAGAGAAGAAATTGTAAAAACATTAACCTCTTCTGGTACATCAGGACAAATGAGATCGCAGATATTTCTTGACAAAGAGACCGCAGCCAACCAGACGAAAGTCCTCACCAGGATTCTGACATCATTCATTGGAACCAAACGTGCCCCGATGATCATTATTGATTCTGAAAGCATTGTCAGCAACAGGAATCATTTATCTGCAAATGCTGCAGGGATACTGGGATTCTCTTTGTTCGGCTCGAAGCGGATGTTTGCCCTGAATGAACAAATGGAATTAAACCCTGAACATTTGATGGCTTTTATTGAGCAGCATAAAGGTGAGCGTATTCTGATATTTGGTCTTACATTTAAGATATACCAGCACTTTTACAAAGAATTGACAAAAGCCGTCAGTAAACCGGATCTTTCCAATGCAGTTCTGATTCATGGAGGCGGATGGAAAAAACTGGAAAGGGAATCCGTATCACCCGAAGAGTTCAGGAAAAAACTATTTGATGTTTGCGGCATTCGCCGGGTGCATAATTACTACGGCATGGTCGAGCAAACCGGCACCATCCATATGGAATGTGAATACGGACATTATCATACTTCCATTTTCTCGGATATTATTATCCGGCGGGCTCATGATTTTTCACCGGCAGATGCCGGAGAAGAGGGAATCATTCAGGTCCTTTCCATCCTACCAAAAAGTTATCCGGGACATTCCTTGCTGACAGATGATAAAGGTATTCTGCTTGGGGAAGATGATTGCCCTTGCGGTCGTTTGGGAAAATATTTTAAAATTACAGGCCGTTTGGAAAATGCTGAAATAAGAGGTTGCAGCGATAGTTACTAAACGAAGTACAGATGATGGATAAGTTAAATGACATCGAATTCCTGTTTCCGAAGGAATTCAATATGGAAAAATTCGTTCAGAACCCTCAGGAAGAACCTTTTTCAGTGAATGCAATAGCATATTTAAACGCATTATCTCTTATACTTAATAAAGATCCAGGAACTAAAAAATATCCTGATGTAGCAACCTTTGCTTTTTTCTGCAGAAAGGCGAACCTGATGCAATTAAAAAAGAAATATTACCCTGAAAATAATCTGAGATCAGGAAGAGGTATTGTATTCCACATTACTCCATCCAATGTGCCAGTAACCTTTGCCTATTCATTAGTTTGCGGAATTCTTTCGGGGAATTGCAATATTGTAAAAGTTTCTTCAAAAAAATCAGAACAGGCAGATATTATTTGTAGCGCTGTTCGCGAACTAAGCAAGGACAAACAGCATCAAGCTTTTTCTTCCCGTTTGGCGCTCCTCGCGTATGATCTTCAAAGTTCCGCCACAGCATACTTTTCTTCAATTTGTGATGTCAGGATAATCTGGGGAGGAGATGAAACAATCCAGGAGATCAGAAAAAATCATTTACGTCCCCGTGCATTTGATGTAACTTTTGCATTCAGATATTCGCTTTGTGTTATCAATGCAGATATTTACATAAATGAAAAATCGCCTGAACAAGTAGCTTCCGGATTTTACAACGACACCTACTTATTCGATCAGAATGCATGTACATCTCCGCATTTGATCATTTGGCTTGGTGGTGATGAAAATGTAGAAGCTGCCAAAAGAATATTCTGGACTCATTTATACGATCTGGTTAAAGCAAAATACCATCTGCAACCTCATTCTGCGGTTGACAAATTGACCGCTTTTTATCATCAGGCAGTTCAATCAGAAGGAATAAAAAAAACAGATGTGCCTGATAATCTGATCTGGAGAATTGAATTGACAGAGTTATCAAAGGATATTGATAAATATCGTAGTAACGGTGGATATTTTTCAGAATACAAAGCATCTTCATTAAATGAAATATCCGGGATCATCTCTGATAAATATCAAACGCTCTCTTATTACGGAATTCAAAAAGAGGATTGGATCAAATTTATTGCTCACACAAAACCAGCCGGAATAGACAGGATCGTTCCCATCGGGAAAACCACCGACTTTTCGCTGACCCGGGACGGATTTAATTTAATTGACACTCTTTCAAGGGAAATAAATATATTATAGTCTAACCAGACAAATAACATGAAGATCCTGTTCCTTACACGGTGGTATCCTCCTTATGGAGGGATCTTCATCGAACGACATGCGCAGGCGGTTGCCTTGCACCATAAGATTACCATACTTGCCATTTTACCCCGGGATTCCGTTCCCGGGCCGAAGCCGGGCATCGATAACTGGAAGGATTTCCCCGACTGTCCGGTTATCAGGTGCTTTTACCGGCCCTCACAATGCCGCGTTTCATGGGTCGCCAGGCTGATCAATCTCCTGAGGTTTTTTCTCCGGTCCATTGCCGGCTACCGCATTGCTGTAAAGCAGTATGGTTCCTTCGATATCCTTCATGCACATATTCTCACACGTGCTGCAGTGTTACCATTCCTTTTACACCTCATGAACGGCAAGCCATATATCATCAGCGAACACTGGACCAGATATTTTCCGGAAAACTGGGGATTTACAGGTCTCATCAGACGAATGCTTACCCGGCTGATTGTTAGCCGGGCTTCTGCTGTTACCACCGTCAGTGGATTCCTGAAGAACGCTATGCAGGTTTGCGGGCTCAGGAATAAAAAGTTCATCATCATTCCAAATACTGTCGACACAACGCTGTTCACAATCGCAGAAAAACGTGCAGGTACGCAAGTACAAAGGATACTTCACGTATCAAATTTTCATGAACGGGCAAAGAACATATACGGCATTCTTCGTGTTATCAGGATCCTGAGTGAACAAAGGAAGGATTTTGACATATTATTCATCGGAGGCGATGAGCCATTCCTGGGTGAAACAAGGAAGTATGCATCCGGTCTGGGGCTTGTAAGCCCTCATGTTATTTTTAAAGGTCCCGTAAAACCAACTGAGCTTGCAGCCACATATCAGGAATCTTCCTTCCTGCTCATGTTCAGCAATTTTGAGTCTTTTTCGGTCGTCATTCCTGAGGCTCTTTGCTGTGGCATCCCTGTGCTCGCGACATCTGCCGGAGGGATCCCTGAATATTTCAGTGAACAGGCGGGTCGATTAACAGCCCCCGGGGATGAAGCCGGATTACTTGACAATCTGAACTTCATGCTGGATAATTACCTGACGTTCGACCCTGAAAAGCTCAGAAGTCACGCTGAGCATCGGTTCGGACCTGAAACGGTCGGGAGTCAGTTCGACGAACTGTACAGATCAATCCTGTTCAAGAAAGGAAATTCAGCAACATGACATGAAAATCCTTGAAATCCATGAAATCCACGAGTCACCCCGTAAAATGAAAGTTGGAAAAAGGAAACAGCCTCCCTTGCAATTCATCAATTCATTTATTAACTTTGGGTTTTCTCTTATCATATGCTACTTTTATTTGTTAATCCAAATATCTGACACATGAAACCTTTACGGTTTTTATCCCTTCAGCTCACCCTTCTGCTTTATTCAGCCATTTTCTCTTTTGGGCAGGACATGCCGGCAGATGAGGAACTGAAATCAGCGTTAACCGGGTCACAAATGTCCCCTTCAACCCCGGTTCCCACTGCCATAACCGTCCCGGGAACCTATGCCAACCTTACCGGCACGGGCGGGGCATTTGACATGATCAACCAGGGAGGACTTTCCGCGAATACAGTCATTACCATCACCGGCGATGTGACAGAACCGGGGACCGTGGCGCTGAATGGCTGGACAGAATATCCTGCAGGATCAAACTATACCCTCAGGCTGAAACCTGACGGGACCGTTCTAAGGACCATCAGTGGCTCTGTATTGCCAGGTTTTTCCCATATCGGCATGCTCAGGATAAATGGTGCCAGTCGCTTTACCATCGATGGCGGGCCGGGAAAATCATTGAGGATCCGGTTCAGCCGGTATCCTGACGGCTGCCCCACGATCCAGTACAACAACGGATCGCTGAATGACACATTGAAAAACTGCATCATTGAAAACAATGGCACCTATTACCAGTTCGGAACAATCAATATTGGCTACGGTTCCACTATTCCCAGCACCGTAGTGATCGAAAACAATGACATCCACGATGCTACGGGAGGTACTGTCGGCATTCAGACAACAGGGATCGCCCTTTCCTTTGTCAGCAATTCAGTAAAAATCCTGAATAACAACATATCCAATTATGACCAGTTCGGCATTTACTGTCAGCCCGATGGTTTTGCCGATGGAATGCTGATCTCGGGGAACAGCTTTTTTTACAATAACAGCACCTATTCAAATTTTTCAAAATATGCGATCTATTACATCAGCAATCACAGCAACCATACCATCACCGGGAATTACATCGGCGGACAGGCTCCCATGTGCGGCGGGGCTCCATGGACGATCCCGACCGGGACGGATATTTACGGCATTTATGGTTGGTTTGGCTCAGCGGTTCCCTCCACCATTTCAAATAATACGATACAAAACATCAGGGTGCTTAGCGGAGCCATCGGGGACATTTATTCCATCTATTTCCCATCGGGTTCATTTAACATTATCAACAACATCATCGGGAGTACCACTGTTGTCAATTCAATATCCTCTGCCGGATCAGGAAACTTTTACGGGATCTATATTATCGGCGATCCCGCCATTCTCACGAACATCCAGGGAAATATCATTTCCGGAATTAACTTTACCGGTGCCGGAAATAATCACATATATGGGATAGAAATAGCAGGCGGCCTGGTCAATGCCGGCACCGTCACACCCAACATCATTGGAAGCAATACCGTAGCAGGTTCAATAACATACGCCGGGAACAGCTCGATCTTCGGGATATACAGTCATTCATCGGTAGCGGGCTGCAGGGTTGAAAACAATATAATCGGTAACCTGTCACTGACTGCGACGTCCGGTTCTCCTACATTGTATGGAATGTACATCGGTTCGGGCGATTACCGGAAGAACCGGATAGTGGGACTTGGAAGCACGGTTGCAGCTCAAACCCCAACTATTTACGGTATCTATAATGGCGGCTCTGCAGGTGCCGCAACGGAGATCTCCAATAACCTTGTGACCCTTGACGGGGGACTATCCACAAACCCCAATCTTTATGCATTCTATGATGGTACGGCTACAACTGCTACGTATAATTTATATTTCAACGATTTCAATATTTACGGACCGGCTACCACCACCTCGAAGACCTGTTCATTTTACCGCGGGGTTACTTCTTCGTATGTGCTGAGAAATAACATATTTTCAAACTACAGGATTGCCGGCGGAAGCGGGAAACATTACGCGGTCAATGTCGCCACTTCCGGAGGATGGAACTCAAATAACAATGATATCTGGTCACTGGCAGGCCCATTGGGGAATTTCAACGCGGCTGATCAATTGACATTGGCCTCATGGCAGACCGCCTCGGGGGGAGATCTGAATGCGCAGAATGTCGATCCTCAGTTCTTTTCCGTTACCGACCTGCATACCAACAAGATTGAACTCAATAACAATGGCGTTATCATTCCTGCCGTTACAACCGATTATGACGGAGTGACGCGAGGCAATCCTCCTGATATCGGGGCGTATGAGATCCCGGGACCCCTTGTGGTGACTACTGCAGCTACATCCGTTTCCACAACCGGTGCGACACTCAACGGGACTGTAAATGGAAACTATTGGTCCACCAGTGTATTTTTTGACTGGGGTTTAACCACTGCTTACGGGAATACCATTACCGCATCACCGGGTGTTGTTGGCGGGAATAACACGGTAGCCGTAAGCGCCGTAATTTCCGGACTTACGGTAAACACCACCTATCATTTCCGGGCAAGGGGGGTATATGTCATGGGAACCGTCAACGGTAACGATATGACCTTTACGACCAGTTGTACTCCTCCGGTGCCAACGATCACCGGGAGTGCGGATCTCTGTGTCAATTCCGGTTATTACAACTATACTACCGAAGCCGGGATGTCAAATTATCAGTGGTACGTTTCTCCCGGCGGGATGATCAATTGGGGTTTAGGTACCAACGTAATCACCGTTTCCTGGGGAACTCCCGGACCTCAACTGGTCACGGTAAGCTATACGAACCCGGCAGGTTGCAGTCCGACAGTACCGAGCCTTTATCCGGTAATGGTTGATCCCCTCCCGGGAGCAGCAGGAGATATTTCGGGACCTGCCTCTTTTTGCACAGGGTATCAAAAGGCGTTCTATACCGTCGGCATTATTCCGGATGCCCTGACCTATGTCTGGACAGTTCCTGCCGGGGCTACTATTGTTTCGGGCTTGGGAACGAATTCGATCACGGTCGACTTTGACACAAGCGCAGTTTCAGGGAATATCATCGTATGTGGAAATAATCTCTGTGGTAATGGTCCGGACTCACCGCCGTTCCCGGTAACCATCTACCCCATTCCGGCAGCACCCGTTATTACGCAACAAAATGATTCCCTGTTCAGTAATGAACCCGCAGGAAACCAGTGGTATTATGAAGGAATTCTGATCAACGGGGCAACGGATCCGGTTTATGCGCCCACCCAAAACGGTTATTACTGGGATGTTGTAACGCTGAACGGGTGCCCCTCCGACACCTCCAATCATCAACAGATCGTCAATCTGGGGACAGATGCCCATTCACCGGGAAGGATCATTCTCTACCCGGTTCCCAACAATGGAATATTTACTATCCGTATTGCATCTCCCTCAGAAGAATGTTTGTCCATCTGTGTCTATAACCACCTCGGGGTGAAAATCCAGGAAGCAGCACAAGGACCCTTCAACGGTCCGGTTACCCGGATCATTGATCTCCGGCCTCTTCCTGCCGGCTTGTACACACTCACCCTTACGGGTGGAAAAGAGAACGTTATCAGGAAATTCGTGGTCCTGAAGTAAACCGCAGAAGGTGGTCAGATGATACGTTTTTCTATTTTCGGTGTCTTGTAAATATACCAGGTTTATCCCAAATATTATTCAAATACCATCCACCAAAAATATAAAAGATGAAAACACTTGTATTCTCTATTTTAATGATATTGGCAGCTTTTGAAATTTATGCGCAGAATTACCGGATTAATTTTGCAGGAACAGGTGCAAGCACGACCGTCGATTCGGTTAACGTTGAGAACCTGTCTCAATGCACAAGCCTGACGCTTGCCGGAACAGACACATTAAACCTTAATGCAACAACAGGAATAAATGAATTCCACCACGCTGAAACCGGGGTAACCATTTATCCGAACCCTTCACCGGGATATTGTTCGGTTGAATTTGAAGCAACTTCAGCAATCAATGTGAGCATCGGGTTATACAATATGTATGGGAAAGAGGTACTGCAACAAACTGAATTTATTCAGAAAGGGAAACACCTGTTTCATCTGTGCGGTATTCAAGTCGGGGTGTACATCCTGAAAGTTGAATCGGACCAATCTCTTTATGCAGCAAAACTCGTAAGCAATGCAACAGAAACAAGTTGCCCTGTAATAAAATACAATGGATTAACAGGAGGTATAAATGAGCGACCCTGGTATTCCCGGACAAAGGAAATGAAAGGCTCCGGAAGTACCGGATCGATAGTAAACATGCAGTTCAATGCAGGTGATACACTTAAACTTACAGGGAAATCAGGAATCTACAGAACCGTAAAGATGCTGTTTCCTGATCAAAGTCAGACAGTAACCTTCTATTTTGTCAATTGCAGCGACGCTGATAGCAATCATTATGCAGTTGTTCAGATTGGTTCACAATTATGGATGCAGGAAAACCTGAAAACCACCAAATACCGCGACGGGTCAGATATACCCAATGTGCCTGACAGTGCCACGTGGGGAAATCTCACCACGGGTGCCTGGTGTGATTATCACAACCTTCCTGCCGAAGGAGAACAGTATGGTCATCTGTACAATTTCTACGCGGTGGCTGATAGCCGGAATATGTGCCCCATTGGATGGCATGTAGCTTCACACAGTGAATGGAACATCCTTGAGAAGTTTCTCGACAGTACCGTTGATACAACAGCGCTCGGCGGTACAGGCAATGTCATTGGAAGGATATTGAAGGAAGGCTGCAACACACGATGGGAATACATGGATACGACATACGGAATAAATTCAGCCGGATTTACCGCTCTTTGCACGAATTACAGGACTGCCAGCGGATCATGGAGCCTGGCTCCCGATAATAATCACGATGACAGCTTCTGGACTGCGACCTCTTATAATACCAATTCAGCATGGTACCGGAGCCTGCGTTGGTGTTACAGCGATATTTACGGTTTGTTTCCCATGAAAAAAGCCGGTCAGTCAGTGCGGTGCATAAAGGATAATTGATCCAACGAAACACTTGTTTTCCGGTTAATTCCTATACTTTGTTAAAATTCCCTTTCGGGGGAGGTAATTGTTTTTCTACCCGGAAAGGTGCAGAATTAATCATTCTATGACCGATCTCTCAGCAGGGGATGAAATACTATTTTAAAAAGTAAAGTAAGCTTAAATATATATCGATTCCTGATGATTTGGGCAATAATAAGTTTTACCTTTGATCCAATAACAGAGGGTTCACCCCAGGTGGCTAAAAAAGAAAAAGAAACATAAAGGATATGAACATAGAGGAACATAATACCCCGGTCGTGGATAACGCTATAAACGAAACCGTAAAGGAGCTACTGAATCAAAATAAAACCGGGACCATAGAAACGGAAAGGCTGGGGTTTTTACTAAATTATTTCATAGACAGTGGGAGTATAGAGCCATTAAAGTATCTAAGAATAGATACAAAAGACATTCTACCCAACCGTAGCAACTATACGGACACGGAGCTACATATGGAATCAGGAAAAGACAATAGACCAGAGGACATACTATGTAATGAAATGGTAAGAGCTCTGCGGAATAAGAAGATTTACAGACGGACATATTACAGAAAAGTCTACCAGGGACTAAAGGATACAGAGATACATAAAGGATGGATCGACCTGCTTACTGAGATATATGAGGACGACAAAGCCCTCAACGAAATATTCGTAAGGTTGGTAGAGGAACAGCGGAAGGTAACCATAACCTCCGCTAAAGCATTACAGGATATTACGGGTATAATCAGGCTGGGCTTTGATAAAAACAACGAAAAAGAGGAAGCACGCAGGCAAATGGGACATGTATTTACCTCCGCGATGAGATACCGTTACGAGAAAGCCCTGGAGGAAATGTTAGACGGAGGCGAAAAGTACAACGACCTGTTAAACACAACCCCCGCAAAGTTTAACATACCAGACAGCCACAAAGAGGACGCAATAGAGGAGGCTGTCTATAACTCCTTTGAGCTGGGAGACACGTCCACAATAATACCAAATATAGTTGATGTAGCAAAAACTATCGGGGCTCCCTTTGAGTTAGTGCTGCGATCCAGCCAGAGATATACTATTTGACACCAGTT
The DNA here is from genome assembly GCA_026391355.1 of Bacteroidota bacterium. Classification (GTDB taxonomy): domain Bacteria; phylum Bacteroidota; class Bacteroidia; order Bacteroidales; family FEN-979; genus CAIYUC01. The sequence continues at coordinate 60,858 of JAPLDH010000016.1, forward strand.
TGTACTGGTTTGTCATCCCGGGATCAGTATTCTTTTTTATCCGGAATGACTCCCCTCACACCACCATAAGGGTGTTCGACATCCCCCAGAAATCTTGGTATCAGATGGACATGAACATGAGGTATTGTCTGCCCGGCAGCGAAAAGATTGTTTATCCCAATTGTGTACCCATCCGGTTGATATTTTTGATCCAGAATTATCTTGACTTTGTTGGTCAAGTCCCAACAAGCCATTTGTTCTTCAAATGATAATTCAAAATAATCCCTGACGTGCCTCTTTGGAATAATTAAGGCATGACCTTGATTTACCGGGAATTTGTCGTAAATGGCATAAGCATTTTTTACATTTATGATAAGTTCACCATGGTTGTTTAAAGAACAAAAAGGACATTCTTGCAAAGAAAATGATTTAGTGACATCATTCATTTCAAATTTATTAACAATTCCATGCTTCAAAGCCACGTTCAGAAATGAGATATTCGCAATTTTGCTGCAACTGTTTAATTGCTGAATCTTGCCATACCAATTCAGAATTGTTTCCGAGCAAAGTAACCTTGATTTCCTTTTGAAATTTTATATTTTCAACCTTGTCAAGCATTTCCCAGTAATAAAGTAATTGTTCCTTATGTTTTTCAATCGTTTCCGGAGTAGGAATCTTTTCCCTCTTGATATTGTTGATTGTTCTTTTCGTCGGTAACAAATTCCACAGATCATTATTTCGCCATACAGAAAATGGAATAACATGATCAATCTCGTATTGTCTAATGGGGTCGCCTGTCCAGACGCAATATAATTTTCCAGAATTTTTCAGCTCAGATTCGAAAATTTTTTTTGAGTGTCGAATATCTCTGTCCGTCATTGGGTTCTTCGCGACGACAGCGATCACTTCTTCTTGAGATAACCGTTTTTTTGATGCATTTACAGAAAATTCAGCCCATTTGAGTAATAATGAATCCTGCCCGTTGATAAAGCTTCCTAAAATTTTAAAGGATTGATAGTAATCTGTAGGAATTGAGAATTTTCCGAAACTATCAATCAAAAAATTGACATCAAACACGTATGGTATTAAATTTCTCCGGCCTGTTTCTATAGAAAAAATTGAGTATAATCTATGGTTGATGGAATAGCCAATATGTTTCATTGGCATTGTAGTTATAGCTTGATAAATTTGTTTTGAAAGAAGAAGAAATTCATTATTAAGATCTTTTGGAGCTCCGTTGCGTTTTAAATCTTCATAAAAACCAATGAAACCATGCCTGTTTTTATAAATTGAAATAAGTTTCTGAAGTTGAATGCTAAAAGAGAGATTCTTCTCCCCATTAGATTGTGGAATTGAAATCTGAGATTCCAGGATGGGGTAATAATACATCATCCATTTTTCAATCAGAAGTCCTGTTGGGATAAACACTTTGTTTCCGTAAATGGTAATGTAAGGAGAATTATCCTGTATGATATCAATAACTCCACGCAAAAGAGCAAATTTGTAAGTGGTCGCTTTGTTATCCCGCTCGATAATTTTATTGATTTCAGAAAAAACTTTATCGTTCATCTAACAAATTTAATCCATTTTCCAGAAACTTCATTTATCGTTTTAGTTACTCTGAATTTTGGACATGTAAAATTATAGTTTCATTTTGTCAAAGCACCACCCCCAGATTTACCGTAAAGTTAATTGTCAAATGATCCTGGCTTAGGGTTGCGCTCTTCGGAGGTGGTAGTATTGCACCGGGGTGGGAAAGCTGGGGAAGGATAATTCAAAATGCAAAATGCAAAGTGCAAAATGCAAAATGAAGAAAAGTTTTGCCAGTTTGCCAGTTTGCCAGTTTGCATTTGTATAGTAAGACTTTACATTCGCCTGGCCGGCAGGCAGGGGTTATACTTGAATGGTGTATTGTTTAGTATGTCATTTACAGGTTTGGTGAAAACTCACCTCCGGAATCAGCCCCGCATTATGTAGTTATGGGCCTGTCAGGCCACATGGCGTTTTTGTAAAAGGTTTAGTAGCCCATTAATTGATAGATCTTCATCTATACCTGGCCAATGAATTCCGTAACCGGAGGGAGATAGTTGAAAATTATTCCGGTCTTTTTCATCAGCTTTGGCTAACTTATCTGATATTTCAATGATTTTAAAGTAATATTTTTGATCATTAAGAATTAAAACAAGATTTTCCTGTTCAAAATAAATTTTGGATATTTTATACGCTGGTTCCATCATTTAATGTGTTTTAAAATATCTGTTCCACTCCGATACAATGTAATCAAAATGTTCATATAGGATTTTCTTGATTTCTCTTTTTGCCTGGGAGGTGGCGTTGAATGAAAAGGCTTCCTTAATTTCAAAATTTTCAAAGTCAATCCAGAATTTTATTTCCATTTCCGCTTTTTCAGCATGAACGTGCATTGGTTCATGGCTTTCATTGGAATAGAAAAAGATTCTCCAGCCGGCGATTACAAGAATGGTTGGCATTTTTTATTTCAAAGGTACGAAGGAAATCTTCAACTGTCAAATTTTAGGATGATCAACAAAGCAACGGTATAAGTTCGTGCCAATTTCTGGACAATCATAAAACAGAGATTTCCGGGTTCTTGTTCAGAACGCAACCCCCAGATTTACCGTAAAGTTAATTGTCAAATAATCCTGGTTTAGCCTTGCGCTAATTGTAGGTTGGTAATATCGCACCGGGGGGCGGAGTTTACGGGAGGGAAAATCCAAAATCTAAAATTCAAGGGCTAAAATGCAATGTGCAAGGTGCAATAATTTGCATTTTGCAGGTGTTACACGTTAGATTTGACGCTTTTACACTTGTTTATTTTTCGTTTGTTTAGAAAATCGTCAGACATTCTTGTTTTCAAGCTTTGTTTTCATTTTACTCTTGATTGCTGTGAAAAGCTTTACCAGTTCATCAACTTCTGCTCGAATCTGTGATGTGTTGACATCCTTTAAAAGATTGGTCCGGGTGATATAGTCCAGCCAATATTGCGTTTCATCACACTCCTCTACGACAATGCATATTTTTGAGAAAAACTCTCCATCGGACCGACTCCTTGTTGCAGCACGGTAATTTGCTGCGACAGACGATGAGCATCGTATTAACTGATTGATGATTGGTCGTGATAAGGATGAAACCCGAACACCTTCGAACAGGTCGTGAATTGCAACGGCCATTTGCATGGTACGTTCCCGAATCTTTTGATTAAAGTTGTTTCTATTGTTTGATTTTTCCATTTCCCTCAGTTTTTTTTAGCTTAATCAGAAAAAAACAAAAAGGTCACACATTTTTTGTCAGGGAAATTTTTCGAAAAAATTAAATTGGGGAAATAGAAAAGGTCGCAGATCTAAGATCTAAAGTCTTATGTCTAAAACTTAGTGTGCAGGGTGCAATAATTTGCACTTTGCAGTTGTTACACTTTAGATTTGACGCTTTTACAACTTCCCATTTTTTTTTTAAATCCAAAGTCCAAAATTCAAAGGCTAAAATGTAAAGTGCAAAATGCAAATGAGCCCAGGCCAATCCTTTCACAATTATAAAACAGGGATTTCCGGGTTCTTGTTTACAACGCAACCCCAAGGTTTATCGTAAAGTTGATCGTAAAATGATCCTTAGCACTTGAGAAAAGCCTTGCGAAGATCCTCCACCTGATCGTCGCTGATGGGCGTCATTTTTCCCAGGGAAGCTCCCAGTAAAATCGATTTTGCACTGAATTCCGCAACCTCCAGGCGGTCGAAGGTTTGTAAAAGCGTTTCTCCCGTAAAGATCACGGAATCGTTGCCGATAATAAGCCCCGGATTGCCGGTTGAAAACAGTTGCGGAATGTTGGTAGTGGCCGGGGAAAGGGCATCAAAGGAGACGGTTGGAAGATCCTGCAGAAATATCCAGCTTTCGGGGATCGTCCTTACGTTCATCCGGGTGTTTGTGATCCCGAATGCCATAAGGCAGGGCGACAGGGTTTGAATGATGGAACAGATGCCCGGATTCTCCCTGTAAATCCGCTGATGCAACCAGGCGGAACGGCCGGGTATTTTTCCCGGTTCTCTTTTACCCTCTTGTATCTGAACGATATCCTCTGTTCGAATGTTCCAGTTTGGTATATCAGCCGGCGTAATCAGGAAATCATTCCCCTTCCATCTCACCGATACTGTGCCGTATGTACTGATCATTAATCCCTGATGGCAGGCACGATCCATGATCCCGCAAATGGAGGATCTCTTCTTTTTTTCATCAGAAGGATGAGAAACAATATCCATTTCAGGCAAGAGTTCCGGCAGTTGGTTTTCAAAAGATATTATCTGCTCATCTGTCAAATTCCTGACAGTACCCAGAATTTTACCTAAAAGAACCGTCTTTGCACAAAACTCGAGGGTCTCAAAGCGATGATAAGCATCCGGCAAATCGGCTCCACCGATAACTGCCCCATGGTTTTCCATGATCAGGGCATGAAAGCCTTTCCGGAACTGCTCGTCGATCTTCCTGCCCAGGGCTTCGCTTCCCGGTAATTCATATCCGGCATAGCCGACCTCTCCGCAAATTCTCCGGGTATGGGCAATAACCTTCGTATCCGGGATCTGCCTGACAATGCTGAAAGATACCAGCGCAGGCGGATGTGCATGTATGATCGCTTTTATATCCTGACGGGCCGTATAAATGGCTTTATGAAACGGATACTCGGAGGAGGGGCTGTGTGGCCCGGTGATCTTCCCGTCGGGTTGTATGCGAATAATATCGGAAGGCTGCAAAGTTCCTTTATCCATAGCTGCCGGCGATATCCAGATATCTCCGTGATCGTCCATCATGGAAATATTCCCGCCGGAAGTAGTGGTCAGGCCATTCTGGTATATTCGTCTGATAATGAATGATATCAATTCACCCGGAGGCATGGGGGTCTTGTATTTTCTTTCGGTCATCAATTATCTTCCGTTTTAAAAATTTAGATTGAATGGTTCAATTTTTTTCAGTCCCAGGTCCACATCCGGCTCATTTCCAGGGAAGGTTTTATTCCATATCACCATGGCTGCTCCCAGTGCAGTGGCATTATCTGTTTCCGATGAATAGACCGTCTTACCGGGCAAAAGCGTCGCCAGCAAGCGCATGAAAAGTGCATTGCGTGCAAATCCTCCGGTGACATATACCTGCTTCGTACTATCATTTTGGGGTATCACCAGTTGAAGAGATTGTAATCCCAACAATGTCAGGTCAACGATCAATTTATGATATGCTTCTTCGAAAGAGGCAAATACCGATAAATCAACAGAGGAACCTGTATTACCGTCACATTTATCCTTCGGAAAAATAACGGGTTCACCTGAAAGTTTATTCAGAAGGTGTTCATCGCCGTTTATTTGTCTATAGCTTCCGTCTTCCTGGTTAAAAAATGAGGTGATCTGCCTTACATAAATGTCGTGGATATGACCCATGAAAAACCGCGATGATTTGACCTGATTTTGATTTGTACTAAGGTAACACAGTGCATCCTGCCGAAGTTGATCAATGGTTAAAGGTTCGGGATTAAAGGGATTCATAAAAATGCACCATGTCCCTGTAGAAATCAAAATAAAGGGTTCCTGACTTGCTTTTAAATAAGGCACCAGGGACGATGAGCTATCGTGGATCCCGGTTCCGGTATGGATGTTTTTGTCAGAAAGACTGATCTCTTTGGTTTCGTCATTCGGAACAGGAATGGGAAGCACGATCCCTTCATCGGCAAGCCATCTGTGATAACATTTCTTATCGAAGTTCCACATGGCAGTATGGCATCCGATGGAAGTAAATTCCGACCGTATCTCCCGGCTGATCAGAAAAGACAAATACTGCGGGAAATGCAAAATAGTCCACACGTTGGCAAACAGGTCCGGCCTGTGTTTCTTCATCCAGAGGATCTGCAAACCCGAATTGAGCATTCCCAGGGCAGGCGAGGCGGTATTCCTGCTGAATTCTTCAATACCGCCATAGCGTTCGTAAAAACCGTCAAGGAGATCTTCGGGCATCGGTTTCAGATAATTGTAAACAGGTGCCAGCCTCATGCCTTTCGAGTCGAGATAAGCCAGGGAAGCGCCATACGTGGTAAAATTTACGGCTCTGAGATCGTATTCCTTGCTGTTGGCAAGTTGACGGATCACTGTCATGATCCAGACTTCGATTTTCGTGATGTCATCGCACGGGAAGCCGTCTTCGTCCGGGCATTCTTCGAACTGTTGTTCTTCCTGACGGATCAGTTTCAACCGGCGGTTGAACAGCAGGATCTTTTTATTGGTCTTGCCGATGTCGAAGATTGCGATGATTTCCCGGGACATAATTTCATGAATAAAAAACCTGATATGACCTCTCCCCTAAGGGGTGGGACTATTATTGTTTAACCGTAAACCGGTATTTGCCGGAACCAGTGACAACGATCACAAATCCGTTCTCAATCCCCTTTACCTGTATCTCTTTTACAGCATTCAAAGGTTTTCCGCCTTCCATCACCGAATCTGCATTCTTTGCCGGTATATAAACGAAAGCAGTCGTATTGGAAGGAATTTCAACCATAAGCTGCAGCTTATCATTCCCGTTTATCCAGGCTGATGAAACCGTTCCATACTGGGTCAGCAAACTTGCAGAGGCCTGGGTGAGCTCCTTTTCAATAAATGGCTGGATCCTGATTTTCTTATACCCCGGTCCGTCGGTTTCTGTATTGATACCCGCCACCGCCCGGTACATCCAGTCGCCGATGGCACCATACGCGTAATGGTTGAACGAATTCATGCCCGGAGTCTGGAGTGTGCTGTCGGGCTTAATGCCATCCCATCGTTCCCAGATGGTTGTCGCCCCCATTTTTACAGGATATAACCACGAAGGATAGGTTTCCTGGAGCAGTAACCGGTATGCCAGGTCAGTTTTCCCAAAACGGGTGAGGACATGGCAGAGATAGGGCGTTCCCAGAAACCCGGTCGTAAGATGAGTATCATACTTGCCGATGTTCTGGACCAGCCTTTCAACTGTCTGGTTCCGTAAATCCGCAGGGAGCATGTCAAACTCAAGGGCAAGGACATATGCCGTCTGAGTCCCCGAGACCAGCCTGCCTCCCGGTGTTACATACTCATGGTTGAATGCCTCTTTAATATCTTTCAGGAGAGCAGTATAATGTACAATGTCATCTGTTTTACCAAGAATGGTTGCGGCATCGATCAGCAGCTGGGTGGAATGTGCCCAAAAACATTGGGCGATCAGGTATTTATCGGTAACTGCAGCTCGTCCGTCATTATCATCAGACGGATGATAAAAAAGCCAATCGCCAAAGTGGGAGCCCGTATTCCATAACTGATCCTTACTCTGCGAGGTCATGTAATCGACCCAGGCTTTCATACTGCTGTACTGCCGGGATAAGATCTGCTTGTCACCGTAAGCAAGGTACATATTCATGGGAACGATGGTGGCAACATCCGCCCAACCGGTGGAACCGGCCGATTTTTCTCCTAAAACATTGGGAATCACATGGGGGACCGATCCATTGGGCAACTGCTCCAACGCCACGTCTTTCAACCATTTGACAAAGAAATTATGCACATCCATATTGAATGTTGCGGTTCTTGAAAACACCTGTGCGTCACCGGTCCACCCCAGGCGTTCATCTCTTTGCGGGCAATCGGTAGGGACATCCAGAAAATTTCCTTTTTGCCCCCATTGAATGTTGTGCTGCAACTGATTGATCAGACTGCTTGAGGAAGTAAAAATCCCGGTTGGTTTCATATCGGAATAAAGAGCAACTGCCGTGAAAGTATCCGGATCTGCTGCTTCCGGAAGGCCTTCGATTTTTATATAGCGGAAGCCATGAAAAGTAAAGTGAGGTTCAAACGTTTCTGTCCCTTCTCCTTTGAGGATGTAGATATCCGTGGCTTTCGCCCTTCTGAGATTCTCCGTGTAGAAATTACCTTCTTTATCCAGTACTTCAGCATGCCGGATCGTGATGGTATCGCCTTTCTTCCCGGAAATCTTTACCGTTACAAACCCAACCAGGTTCTGCCCAAAATCAATTACCTGCTCACCCGCTGGTGTTTTCAATATTTTCACAGGTTTAAACTGCTCGTGTTTTCGTACAGGTTCGTTGTAGGTGGCAACCAGGGCTACATTCGGAGCAGGCTGGAGAATAACAGGTATCCATTTTCTATCGTCGTACTCCGGCATCGTCCAGCCGGTTTTTTCGAGCCGGTTGTCGATGGTTTCGCCATGATAAATTTCCGAGCTGATAATGGAGCCTGTGGATGATATCCAGCTTTCATCCGATACAATGATCTGAGCCGTTCCGTCGGTGTACCGGATCTCCAGTTGAAACAGCAGGGCAGTATGTTTCCCGTATTCGTGATGATGTTTACCCCATCCGATATATCCGGTATACCAGCCATTCGCAAGAGTTATTCCGATGGCATTATTTCCTTGCTTTAAACTGGCGGTTACATCGTATACCTGGTACTGGATCCTTTTCCGGTAATCGGTCCAGCCCGGTGTGAAAAAGGCATCGCCCAAACGCTGACCGTTAATTTGTGCTTCATACATTCCCAGGGCAGAGATGTATGCCGTAGCCGATTGGATCTGCTTCCCGGCGTTAAATGTTTTACGAAACAGCGGACAGGCCCCGGTATCAGCGAACCTGACCGTATCCTTCATGATCCATTTTGCCTTCCATTCACCGGCTGTAAACAAGGCCGTCTGCCAGAAGGCAACCGGGCTCCATGCTGAAACCTTTCCGTGGTTATCCCAAACCCTCACCTGCCAGTAATACCGGGTGCCCGAATGAAGATCCGGACCTTTATAGGTTACATATACAGAGGAATCGGATAGAACTTTTTCTGAATGCCAGACCCGATATTTCTCTTTTGAAAGGTCAGCGATCTTGTCGCTGACCCTCAGTTCGTAAGCGTTTTGCATAACATTCCGCTGTTCGGAAGTGATTTGCCAGCTAAACCGTGGCCGGACCATATCCAGTCCGATCGGATCGATCCGGTTTTCGGTTTTCAGGTTATTGACTGTTATCTGGCCAAACCCGCCAAGGACGGGTATCAGCAGCAATGCGAAAAGAATAAGGGTACGGTTTTTCAATTTGCAACGATTAAAAGGTAAGAAAGCAATACGTTTTGATAAACTATGAATCCGTTCCGAAACGTCTCTTTTCGGAGTATACTCGACTATAGGTTTCTTTTATTTAATACATCCGTTTCGTATTTCTGGATCTCTGCGATATAATCCTCTCCGACCGGGACATTGCCGGCCAGGCAATAATAGTCATAGACGGCACCGAAAGGCTTGGTCTTGAGGAGCTCCAGGAAAGCAAGGCGCTCGAAGTTTTTCCCCTCCTCCTCGAGTTTCTTCAATATGCCGGTGGGCTCAAGAAAAGCAAATAAAAATGCCAGTTGTGCTGCCCGGATACCGGTCACGTAAGCGCCAATGCGGTTGATGCTTCCGTCAAAATAATCCAGCCCGATATGGACGCGGTTTATCGCCTCAGCACGAACAATTTCCTGTGCGATAAGCTGGAGCTCGTCGTTAAATGTGACCACATGATCGCTGTCCCAGCGCACTCCGCGTGTAACATGTAACAGGATCTCATCAATATACTGGAGAATGGATGAAATTTTATCACCCACTTGCTCTGTCGGGTGGAAATGGCCGTTATCCAGGCACAGCAGTTTATTGTTTTTTATCGCATATCCCATGTAAAATTCATGGGAACCAACGACCATTGCTTCCGAACCAATGCCAAAAAGTTTGCATTCAACCGAATCTTTTAAATATTCTTCAGGGTATCGGATTGCGAAAATTTCATCCAGTGATCTTTTTAAAATGGTGCGATGGGTAAACCGGTCGACGGGTATGTCTTTTGAGCCATCCGGAATCCAGATGTTATTCACCACCGGGTCATTCAGTTGTTTTCCTATACCGGCAGCTATTTCCCTGCATCGTTTGACATGTTCGACCCAGAACGTACGTCGTTTTTCATTTTTACTTGAAAGCGTAAATCCGTCATCTGCATAGGGATGTGAGAAACAGGTCGGATTAAAATCGATACCCAGGCCGAATTTTTTTGCCCAGTCTATCCAGCTTTGAAAGTGGCTGAGTTCAATCTGGTCACGTTCGACCCGCTGATTTTGAAAATCACCGTAAATGGCGTGAAGGTTTATCCGCTGACGACCGGGAACCAGGGTCAGGACTTTTTCAATATCCTGCCGCAATTGTGGAATGTTCCGGGCTTTCCCGGGATAGTTCCCCGTAACCTGGATCCCTCCGCCGCTGAGAGCGGCATCCGGCTTTTCAAATCCGCCGACATCATCTGCCTGCCAGCAGTGCAGACTGATCCTGATATCTTTCAGCCGTTCAATGGCTTTGTCTGTGTCAATTCCAAGGCCGGCATACTGTTCCCGTGCAATGGCATAAGCTTTTTTAACCAATTCTTTGTTCATATCATACGAATTATTTATACTGACGGGTTATTATAAAACCGGGGCAAACCCGATGACCAGTACGGATACCAGCATGACAAGCAGGCCGAAGGAAAGCACCCGTATCGTCTTTCCCGAAACCCCTTTCCATTCACCGGTCACCATCCCGATCATATTGCTGAATACAATGACCAGGGAAAACAGGAGGCACCAGGTGATGTAGCTCATATCGGCGCTCATTTTACTGGTGCCCATGCCTTTGAAAACAAACTGGGAGAACCAGAGCAATCCGGCGAATGCAGCCAGTCCGTAATATTTACCCGTACCGGGTTTCCGGAAATCTGAAAAACTCTTTCGTTGAATGCTCATGTAAACGCAATAAATGACATTGGCGATGAACCCGCCGATAAGAATAATTGCGTATACGGGATTGTAAACCCAGATTGATCCTGGATTCAGTTGTTTTGCGATCTCCACCATCGATTGACCCGATTTTTCCCCCAATGCAAAACAGGCGCTCATGATCCCCGCGACCAGCGCAACGGCAAACCCTTTCCGGCTGTTGAACCCGTCGGCTTTCCCGTTATCCGATGCGTTCACTTCCCGGTCTTTTAACGTTGCCGCCCGGCCGCACAGGGCAATCCCCGTGAGTGCGATCACTATTCCGCAAATGGTAATGATCCCCTGCCGCTGGACAAAAAGATGGGATGCGGTTCCATCCATAAAAGGAGGGATCAGGGTTGAAAGAGCCAGGGTAATTCCGAGGGGTAATGAATTTCCTAATCCAATGCCCAGGTAACGGATGGATAAACCCCATGTCAGGCCACCAATCCCCCAGCCAAGTCCGAATAAAACAGGCATATATATGCTGTGCCAGGGGGAACTGCCGATAATTTCAAACAAATGAGGAACGGTAATCACGGCGATGCACCACGGACCTATTATCCAGGCGAATAACCCCTGAACAAGCCAGCTGGTCTCCCAGCTCCAGTTTGTGAGCCTTTTTAACGGCCAGTAATAGACGGCTGAAGCAAAAGAACCGATTGCAATCAAGGCTATACCAGTGAATGAGTTCATAGAACTGTTTTAAATAAAAAAGCCATGGTAGAAAAAACGACGGTATCAAAAAAACATCAACCATGGCAAAAACACTGACGAAAGTTACAAAAGAATTTTTAAACGAATCCCAAATCTTATTAACCGGTATAAAGCGATCAGATCAATCAGGCCCTATTGCATTATTATGTCCAGGTCTGACTTGTAAGTAAAATTAACAGGCCTCAGGTGGTAGAGCCAATATCAGGATACTTAGGTATGAAATAATTAATGCAGATGTCAGGCCAAAAAATATTTTTTTTCTTACTTGTCTTTACTCCCCTAAAAACTCAGGTTTCCGCTTCTCATGAAAGGAGTTGATCCCTTCGCGGTAATCCTTGCTGGTGCCGGCTTTTCGCCGCAGCATGTCGATGTGCTCGAAGGTTTGCGGGGAGAGAGGCATGGCATTGCCGAGGATGTTGAGCTGTTCCTTAATGACGCGAATGCTAAGTGGTGAGTTGGCAATGATCTTTTCCGCCAGTTTCAGGGTTCTGGCTTCCAGCTCTTCAGCCGGTACGATATGGTTCAGTATGCCGAGCGTGAGGGCTTTTTCGGCAGGGATCGGCTCGGCGGTGAAAAACATCTCCTTGGCAGTATGGGCCCCGATAATATCGAGGAATTGAAGGATCCCTGAGGTGTTATAGGGAACGCCGATCCTGGCGGGAGTGATGGCCAGGCAGGTGTCCTTCGTTCCGATAACGATGTCGCACACGAAAGCTATGTTGCAGGCGCCGCCCCAGATGCTTCCTTCGGCCATTGCTATGACCGGCGCCGGGAACTCCATGATGCTCCGGATCACCTTCTGCAGGGGATTGTCATAAGCCAGGGGGTCGCTCCCGTCTTCGGGCAGTTCATCGATGTTAAACCCGGCCGACCAAACCTGTGCCCCTTTGTTGGCACGGAGTATCACTACCCGTGCTTTTTTCTCCTGCATCTCTTTAAAAGCGTCAAGAAGGTTGCCGAGCATTTCGAAGCTCAGGGCATTTCGCTTGGAATCATAGTTCATCGTGATCCAGCCAATCTTGTTATTGAATTCTGTATTTACCATGCTCATGGGTTCAGGGTTTTTTATTATTCCGCGTTGATAATAGGACCAAAAGTAAGGAAAATCGTCAGTTGGAATATCTTTTAATTGACTCTGCATATATCCGGTTTGCCTCAAATGTCATACAAATACCAGTGACAATGGAATTTGGCAGATTCTTGATCTAAAACATTTTATATTTATGTGTTGCAACATATAATGTTATTCCGTACATTTGCAGAAAATTTACAAACAACCTAAAACAAGGGAAACAATGAATATTTCAAAAACAAGACAGATTATCGGATGGACAATATCCGGATTATTAGCGGTGCTTTTTTTATACAGCGCTGCGGGCAAGTTATTTCTTCAACCTGAGCAGATGGGCCAGATGCATCTTGCAAACTGGCGTATTGTCATTGCACTGGGAGAGATAGGATCCGCACTTTTATTCCTCTATCCCAAAACAAACGTTTATGGCACCTTATTGTTAAGTTCATACCTCGGTGGGGCGATCATCATTCACATGACGGGAGGCATGAGCATTTTATTACCTGCAGTTATCCTTGTTACGGTATGGGTGATCGGATTTATCAGGAATCCTGAACTTCTAATAAAACATGCTGATGAAAATTGAAGATGAGATTAAAGGCCGGTTCAGGAACGAATATCACAAAGGGGTGATCAACCTGACCTACACGGTCAACCAGTTGAGCTACCAGCTTATGCAATCTATAAAAGCCCATGGGCTTACTGAGCCACAATACAATGTTTTACGGGTACTCCGGGGGTTCCGGAGTGAGCGTCCGATATCGATCAATTTTATTAAAGAGCGGATGCTGGATAAAAGTTCGGATGTAAGCAGGATCGTGGACAATTTGCTGGAAAAGGGGCTGATCATCAGAAATGAGAGCCCGGAGGACCGCAGGCAGAAAGAGATTGACATTACTGAAAAGGGTCTTGCACTTTTATCAGAAATGATAGAGTGCGATAAAAAAGCAGATATGCTATTGCAGAATCTGACGCTTGAAGAAGTCAATGAATTAAACAGGTTGCTGGATAAAATCAGAGGCTGAAACAGAACAGAAAAACAACAGGAGAGCCGGAATTATCCCGGCAGAAAATGAGTATATATTTGTAAATCTGATAAATAGTATGGAAAGCACAAGAAAAATTGACCGGATAATCAAAGGACAGGCCACGTCGGACGGGGCCGGAGTAAAACTGACCAGGATCCTTGGTCACAACACACAGGACATTTTGGATCCGTTCCTGATGCTGGACTTTTTCGGTTCCGACAACCCCGATGATTTCATGGCAGGTTTCCCCTGGCATCCCCATCGTGGAATGGAGACGGTCACTTATATGCTGGATGGGAAGGTAGAACATAGCGACAGTATGGGAAACAGCGGTGTGATCGGGAAAGGGGATATTCAATGGATGACTGCCGGCAGCGGAATCATTCACCAGGAGATGCCCAAATATGAGGGCGGCAGGATGTATGGATTCCAGTTATGGGTAAACCTGCCATCTGCATCCAAAATGATCTCCCCACGTTACCAGGACATCCCGGCAAGCAGAGTCCCTGTCGTTGAACTTGAAAATAAAACAAGGGTGAAGGTCCTTGCGGGAACATTCCAGGGAGTAAGAGGGCCGGTTGAAAACATCATTGCTGATCCGGAATATTTTGATGTTGAGATGCCTGAAAATGCAGAACTGGTGGTTCCGGCTGCCCCGGATCATACTGTATTTGCCTATCTTTATGAAGGAACGGCCGCTTTTGATGATAACAACAAAGATCAGTTACACGCGGGCGAAGGTGCAATTTTTGGGTCCGGAGATCACATCCTTGTAAAAACGGGAGCTTCAGGCGTCCGTTTTATCCTGATTGCCGGCAAACCGATAGGCGAATCCATCGCCTGGCATGGTCCGATCGTAATGAACACAGACGAAGAAATTGACATCGCTTTCAGGGAGTTGAAAAATGGTGATTTTATAAAATCCTGAAAGCGCTTGATCTTACTGATGTTTTGGAAGGCGGGAGTATCACGATCATGAAGCCGCTTATATATGCCATTATTCACCCGGGAACATGTATTGGGACAACGGTGATAAAAAAGCAGTCAGGGAACGCTATGAAATATATCTGAAAAGATTCCCCACTGACAGGGAGATTGTCGACCGGCTGAAAGAAACAGGGAAAGAAAGAAAATGAAGATAGGTTGAATTTTGCAAAACGATGAATTCTACCTGATAATATCTATTCTGATTCCATGAGATTGATATATGCTTAAACTTTAGCCTAAAAATAGTACCACAGAATACTGATATAGAAGATTATTAATATTTTTATTAGAGAAATTTACTTTCGCCGGAAAAAATTAATTACCTTGACCGAAACAACCAAAAAATGATCTTACCCTGAAAAACGTAATTGTATGAAACGAGCAACCTTTATTATGATGTTGGTCCTCCCGACACTGATAATCCGGGCACAGGACCATTTGATTTCCTTCACGGGAACGGGTTCTTCATCAGTGGTAACCGCCATTAAAGTTAACAACCTGCGAAGCGGGGTTTCGCTTACCCTGAACGGGGGAGATATCTTACATTTAAAAGCGCCATCAGCTATTGAAGGAAGGGACCCGGATAACGACGCACTGGTTATTTATCCGAATCCGATGGACAACCAGTCATTGATAACCTTTATCGCGCCCGGAACCGGCAACGCGGAAATAAGAATAGTCGATTTAACAGGCAAGACCAATTACCGGACGATCTCAATGCTCTCCGGCGGAAAGCATACTTTTCTCGCTTCCGGCATTAACGAGGGTATCTATTTTGTGAGCATTTCCGGTAACAACTATCACCATTCCGGGAAACTGATCAGCCGGGCCACTAATAACAGGATCATGAAAATTGAGGATATTTCCCATGGTCAGAACGAGGCGGGTTTCCGGAAGAACATGGGATCGATAATCGACATGGAATACATCAACGGCGACCAGATAATTTTCGAAGGAATATCAGGAATATACAGCACAATAGTTCCTGATGTACCTATCGGCAGTAAAACGATCACCTTCACATTTGTACCTTGCACCGATGCGGCCAATAACAATTATCCGACAGTTCACATCGGAAACCAGACCTGGATGGCATCGAACCTTAATTACGGAACCAGGATAAATGGTTCCTGGGAACAAACGGACAACAGTGTTGTTGAGAAATACTCTTACAAAGATATTGAAACGAATTGCGACGAGTATGGCGGTTTGTATCAATGGAATGAAGTAATGCAATACAGTACTGCAGCGGGTACCAGGGGAATTTGCCCGACAGACTGGCATGTGCCTACAAACGAGCAATGGACAATACTCAGAACCTCTCTTGGAGGGACTCTTCTCGCAGGGGGCAGGATGAAAGAAACCGGGACCATCCACTGGGGTTCACCCAATACCGATGCCACCAACAGCAGCGGTTTCACCGGTCTCCCCGGCGGTTACCGCGACATGAGTGTCGGGGGCTTCTACTACATGAACGACAGCGGGCATTTCTGGACTTCAACTGAGAGTTCTTCTGCAAGCGTATGGTACTGGAGCCTGGGGTTCGACAACGCCTACTTAGGGCAGGGCGAGAAAAACAAATTAAATGGTTACAGCGTACGATGCCTGAAGAACAATTAAAACCTTGTGAAAAAATGAACTGTATCATAATAGATGATGAGAAACATTGTATCAAAACATTATCCAACCTGCTGAAAAAAAATTTCACGGAGGTAAATATTATTGCAACCTGCTCTGAATCACCAATGGCATATGATTTAATTCAGCAGTACAAACCTGATTTCATTTTCCTGGACATCGAGATGCCATTGCTCAACGGGTTTGATCTGCTTTCCAAATTTGATCCTCTTTTTTTTGATGTGATCTTCACTACCGCTTACGATTCTTATGCTATTAAAGCCATAAAGTATAGCGCGCTGGATTACCTTCTAAAGCCGGTGGATAAAGAGGACCTTGCGTTTGCTGTGGAGAAGTTAAAAAGCAAACATAATTCCATAAGCAAAGAACAGCTTCAGATGGCAACCGCAGTGCAGAACAAGCAGATGCCCGATACCATTGCATTGCCGACCAGTGACGGGCTGACTTTCGCTTCCGTGAATGAAATTGTCTGTTGCAGGGCAGATGGAGGTTATACGCGTATGTATATGACAGATAGAAGTGAGATTCTTCTTTCAAAAACACTTGGAGATGTGGAAGAATTGCTTATCGATTATCATTTCTTCCGGATTCATAATTCCACGCTGATCAATTTGAAGCAGGTCAAAAAGTACATTCGCGGCGAAGGAGGAGAAGTGATCATGGGCAACGGACAAAGCCTACAGATCGCGCGCACCCGCAAGAATGATTTTCTGAATGTATTTACCCGGTTCTGAAGACAAATGCAAAATGGTAAAGCCTAAAATATTTTACCATTTCAGACTTTACCATTTTAGACTTGATTCGTCAACTGTTGCCAAAAACCTACCAGTTACAAAGTTTTTACTACCGTCTACCAATTCCCGCTTGATTTCACTTTTCTCTCAATCTACCTTTGGTGGAAAACAATTGCGTAACCAAATGAAAAAACCAAAAATCATGAAAAAAACACTTTTACTTTCAATAGCAGCCGTCCTGATCGGATTCAATTCATTTGCACAATGGATGCCTCAAACGAGCGGAATAAACAATTTTATCACGTCTGTCTTCTTTGTCAATGCCGATACAGGATATATTGCAGCATTCGGAGGAACCATTTTAAAAACCGTCGATGGAGGCACAAACTGGGATCCTCAGTCCAGTGGAACCACAATTGATTTGTATTGCATTTATTTTGAAAATGCAGATACAGGGTATGCGGTGGGTGATGTAGGAACCATTCTGAAAACCACTGACGGAGGTACACACTGGAATCCACAGACAAGTGGAACGACAACCTGGTTAGCATATGTCGATTTTGTTGGTAATACAGGGAATGCAGTGGGAGGAAACGGAACCGTCCTGCATACCGGCAACGGTGGCACGACCTGGACAATACAGTACACCGGAACAAACACTAATTTAAGACAGGTATCCTTCGTCAACGCCGATACAGGATATGTGGTAGGTGGTACCCAGTATGTCGCAGGAGGCATTATTTTAAAAACCACAGATGGAGGGATTACCTGGACAACATTATCCAACAATGTCTACAACCTGTTATTTTCAATTGTCTTTACCGATGTTAATACAGGTTATATCGGAGGCGGCGATGCAACGGTAGCAAACATTTTAAAAACGACTGATGCAGGCGCGACCTGGAGTGTAATTCCAAATGTACCCGGCGGTTCTTTGAGAAGAATATTCTTTGCGGATGCCAATGAGGGTTATGCCGTAAGTAAACTGGGTGAAATCATTCATACTTCAGACGCCGGCGAAACCTGGACCCTCCAGCAGAGCGGAACAGCTCAATTTCTGTTTTCTGTTTATTTTACCGATGTCAACACAGGGTATGTGGCCGGTGACAGCGGAACTATTTTAAAAACCACCAACGGAGGTTTTCTGGAAGGGGTCCATGAAAAACAACAGGCAGGCAGCTTGAAGATCAATCCCAATCCTGCCACGGATAAAATCAGTATCGCACTTTCTGAACCCGGAACCAGCCCTGATGGAACCATTTTCGTTTATGGAACGACCGGGCAGGAACTGATAAGGCAGCAGATGCACGGTTCTCCCATTGAATTAAATGTCAGTATACTTCCGAAAGGTATCTATTTCATAAGACTGACCACCAGTGAAAAAACAGGGTTCGGGAAATTTGTGAAGGAATAAAGAATTTTATTAATGAAGGTCTAAGAAAAACAATCGGAATAAACCTTTAAAACAGCAGGCAATGAAAAAAAATCTGGTAGTATTGCTTTTCTTAATATCCGGGATCTCCGTTTCGGCCTTTGCAAAAAATGTTGAGATACAGGAGGCAAGGGTTATTGGTAAGAATTTTTTCTTTCAAAGAATTAACCTCAGTCAGGAAATTCTCTTCGGCTCACTTGCTATAATCAAAGAATTCACCGAAAAAGAGAACGGCACACCCTTTTACTACATCTTTGATTTCAGCAGCAAAGGTTACATAATCATTGCCGCTGATGATGCGGTTTTCCCCGTAATCGGATACTCCTTTGAGACATTTTCCTCGGCTGAAAACCCATCGCCGGAATTCACATTCTGGATGGAACATTATAAAGATCAGATAAGGGATGTGAAAGAAAGAAATCTTCAGCCGGATGCTGAAATCACGGCAGCATGGACCCGGTTTTCCCGGGCAGATTCGATTATTCCGGCTAATTTGAAAGGGATCCTCGATGTTCAGCCCCTGATCACCGACACGTGGGATCAGGGATACCCCTATAATGCTATGTGTCCGGAAGATCCTGCGGGGTCAGGGGGACATGCTCTTACTTGCTGTGTGGCCACTGCCATGGCCATGATCATGCATTACTGGAGGTATCCAGCGATGGGACAGGGATACCATTGTGATACCCCTCAGCCTCCATACGGTCCGCAGTGTGCTTCCTTCGGAAGAACATCCTACGAATGGAACGGAATGACCAGTATTATTTCAGAGACGTGCGACCCTGTCGCATTGCTTTCTTGGCATACCGGCATTTCAATCGACGTGAATTATGGCCCTGATGTCTCCGTTGCCTGGGAGTATAAGGTCGCACCTGCACTGGTAAATTATTTCAGGTATTCAACAACCGCACAGTATCTTCAAAAGATCAATTACTCAGCCACAAACTGGAACAATCTATTAACGGGAGATTTGAATGCAGGAATGCCAGTAGAATATGGCGGTTATGGTACCACGTCAATCGGTCATGTCTGGGTATGCGACGGATACCAGGGAACCGATTTTTTTCACATGAACTGGGGATGGGGAGGAATCGATAACGGGTATTTTTACCTCAATAACCTGAACCCGGGTGGGGACAACTTTAATAACAGCCAGAACGCAACTTTTCATATTCAGCCTGATCCTGCTTATTACCCAAATTATTGTGCCGGCCAGACCATTGATACTGCCTATGCTTCCGGAAGCATTGAAGACGGAAGCGGTCCCGTGAGCAATTACGCGAACAATGCTAATTGCAGCTGGCTCATTGGCCCCGATGATAGCGTTCAGAGCATCAAACTGACTTTTCTGAGGTTTGCAACGGATCCCGCTGATGAGGTGAAAATTTACGATGGACCAACGACTGCTTCCCCGCTTCTCGCGACTTATTCCGGATCGTCGCTGCCGCCTGAGATCAGTTCCACAGGGAACAAGATGCTTGTTACCTTCACCTCCAATGGCAATGGCACTGCAAATGGTTTTTTAGCCGAGTTCCATTGTGCATTGAATTTTTTCTGCAGTGGTACGACCATCTTCACAGACCCTTCAGGCCATTTCGGGGATGGCAGCGGAAGGTTCGATTATCGTAATTCCAGCACCTGCAAATGGAAGATCATGCCCCCGGATGCATCAAGTGTTACGCTTACATTCAGTGATTTCAAGACGCAGCAGGACAAGGATGTTGTTCAGATTTACGATCTGGCATCAAATACTTTACTGGCGACCTATTCAGGAGATTATGCCACCCCTCCGGGGCCTGTCACAGTCTCTTCCGGGAAAATGTCAGTATACTTCAATACCAATAATTCCGGCAGGGATTTAGGATGGGATGCCAGTTATTCCATAAGCGTCGGAACAAAAGATCATCAGGCAGGACAGGAAATGAAGCTGTATCCGGATCCTGCTGATAATTTTATAACCCTTGAATTGCCGGATTTGGCTGGTAATCCATCGGGTTTTATTTCCATTTTCGACGACACCGGCCGGGAGTTGATACATAAGGCAGTGCAAAGCACCACAGTTGTAACAGATGTCAGCAGCCTTTCAAAAGGGATATATATAGTAAAGCTGGTCAGTAGTGATTTTGTAGCATCCGCAAAATTTGTAAAAAACTGACACGTTCAGGATTAAGAAAAGAGTTGCACCTTTGTTATGAATCAATAAACGAAAGCGTGAGACAGTTTTCAATCCTAATGGTGCGGTATTTTTTCCTGGCATTCATCCCTTTCGTTCTGATCATAACACCAACCCAGGCACAGCAAGACAAAGAATATTTTTTTCAGAAATTAACCACCGTCAACGGGCTATCATCCAATGACATTCAATACATTTTTCGCGACTCCCGGGGTTACGTGTGGATAAGCACCCACTTTGGCCTCAATCGTTATGATGGAAGAAACATCAAAGTCTATCATCATGATCCCAATAACCCTCATTCATTACCGAGCGAAGATGTCCGGATGATTAAAGAAGATAAAGACGGCTCTTTATGGATTGGCGCAGATTATGGATTAATAGAATTTAACCCTGTTACGGAACAATTCTGTTATTATGTTCATGATGTGAATAAGCCGGGATCGCTGGTATCAGACCATATTCCGGTTCCTATTGTCGATTCCGGGAATAATCTCTGGGTTGGTACCGAGAAAGGGCTGCAGATTTTTGACCGGAATCACCACTCTTTTAAAACGATTTATGGATCAATGACTGATTCATTGAATAAAAACACTGCTCCGGTTTTCGGTTGGCCCTTGCTTCAGGATAAAAATAACAATTTCTGGTTCGCCTCTTTTAATGAAGGATTAATGAGGTTTAATCCGGTCAAAGGGGAATATAAATTCTTTCCAGTGCCAAACAAGATGAATTATGAAATAACAGATATGCTCATCGACCATGAAGGAACTTTCTGGGTGGTTCTGAACAGACGCGGGTTGAATCTATTCCGGCCCGAAACGGGTCACTTTGAGCCCATTCCAACAATTAAAATTACCCGCTATCTCGTGTTCGGGAACATTAGCGAATGGAAAGACCCTGCTGGATTATACTGGCTGACTATATGTACCAGTGAAGGATTGCTTTTTTATCATTACCCGTCCGGGAACAATTTCCTGGTCCGTTACTCTCCTGCGAATTCCTGTTCATTGCTCGATAAAATCCCGTCATTCGTTTATACTGATACGGAAGGTGTTCTTTGGATCGGAACCCAAAAAGGATTGAATATCCTGGATAATGCTGACCAGGCATTTCATTCGAGATCTATTATGCAGGGAATTTCTCCTGAGGACAGGCGCATACCCGGGGGTATTGAAACCATTTATGAAGACAAGGATGTAAAGATGCTTTCATTCGGGTGGTCAAAAGGCCTGGGGATCTATGATAAGGAATGGAAGCTGATCCGGTTCTACCATGGCATTCCACCGTCAGATACAAGTATGGAAGCCATGAATATCTTCGGCATCTGGAAAGATTTCAGAAGATATTACTGGATTACAACGGACAACTGCCTGACAAGATTTGATGTTGAGAAAAACATGTTTAAGATATTTATTCCCCCGTATGATGATAACAAGGCTGTCAACGGACTGAAGCTGCTTCGTGACATAATTCCTTTCGATTCCACAAGCTTTTATGTGCGTTGTAAAACCTACGGCCTTTTAAAATTTGATTTTATTAAAGGGGAATTCTTGCAGGATATGATTCATAATGATAATGACCCGTCATCCCTTCCAACCAACTATATAAGAGCAGTTCTGAAAGATGATGAAAACCGTCTGATCCTGGTGTCAGTGAATGAAGGAATCTTTATTTATGATCCTTCAAAAGGGACTTTTCAAACTTTCAACCATGATCCGGATCCTTCAGTTAATGAAGCTATAAACAACTTATATTTTGATCCCTTTTTATCCGGGAAGATACTCTGGCTTAACACTGCGCACGGACTTCTGAAATTTGACATGGCCACGAATAAATTTGAATTATTTAATTCCCGGAACGGATTGGCCAGTGAATTTTTACTGAGCAATGAAGTGGACGACAGTGGCAATGTATGGGTAGCGCACAATGCCGGCATTTCAAGATTTAATCCCGTCAGCCGGACATTTACTAATTATTCGGAGAATAATGGCCTGGTCTTTAAAGAATTCAATCATAACATGAGAAAAATGGCGGATGGGAACATTTACATCAGTGATCAGGACAGGCTTATCTGTTTCAATCCAGCTCAGTTTAAGTCCAATCAAAATATTCCCCAGGTTCACATCAATTCTGTTCAGGTTGAGAATGAGCAACACAAGATAACGATTGATTCCATTGCACGAAAAAAAATACTGACGCTTCCTCACGACCAGGCTTTGATCACTGTTGATTTTTCTGTACTTAACTTGTCTCATCCGTATGAAAACAAATTTTTTTTCAGACTGGATGATGATTCCGTCTGGCACAAAGTAAACGAAGGTGTCGTAAATCTTTTCAGGCTGACCCCGGGACACTATGTTCTTCATGTTACCGGCAGTAATGATTGCGGAGTAATGAATCCGACCGGCGATTCTCTTTTCATCCGGATTCTTCCGCCATATTACCAGACATGGTGGTTCAGGTTTTTGCTTGTTCTGGGTGTGGTTCTTCTGATTCTTCTGATCAGGCGCAGGGGAATCAAAAGGATCAGGCAGGAGGAACGCCTCAAAACGGAGTTCAATAAGAAACTGGCGCAGGCAGAGACCAAAGCCCTGCGTGCACAGATGAACCCGCATTTCATCTTCAACAGCCTGAATTCCATCAACAGCTTTGTCATTGAACAGAAGCACGAGATTGCATCCGAATACCTGATCAAGTTCTCAAAGCTGATCCGGCTGATCCTCGACAATTCACGCAATGAAACGATTTCCATCGATAAGGAACTGGAAACACTGAAACTCTATGTTTTTCTTGAGAGTGCCCGTTTTGACAATAAATTCAGGTGTAATTATCAGATCGCTGACGACGTGAATACCAGCACGGTCATGATCCCGCCCATGCTGCTGCAGCCCTTTGTCGAAAATGCCATCTGGCACGGGCTGATGCAGAAGGAAGGCGAAGGCACGATCACAGTGGAAATAAAGAAACAGGATGAGGAATTCCTGAATATTTCCATCACAGATGATGGTATCGGCAGGGAAAAAGCTGCCGAACTGAAAAGCAAATCAGCCACCCACAAATCGCATGGACTTAAAGTCACCTCACAACGGATTGAAATGATGAATAAGATCAATTCCACCGGGGCGAAGGTGAATATTGTTGATGTGAAAGATGAGAGGGGCAATGCTTCAGGGACCAAGGTGGAGTTAATTATTCCGTTTTAGGTTAGTTTCGGAATAAATTCTTAATCTTTTTTACTTTCCAGAACACTCCGTGGGAAACTGAACGGTAAATCTAACCCATATCATAATAAATCAATCGGAGCTTTGTATCCCAAGGCTTTATGAGGCCTTTCATTTTGTCGTGGTACACTTAACTGACCAATTATTTAACTTTAGAATCATTCCAGATTATCTGAAAATGGTTGGTTTTATTGAAGAAATGAGGGATTGACGGAAAATTGTTTCTCCCCTCTTTTTCAACTTTTATCCTGTATGGGTACTTTCTTCCATCTTCCCTAACCAATAAATGCAACAATCAGGTCTCCATTTTTCCGATGTTATTTGCTGGTACTGTAAACTGTTTGAAGAAATGCTTTCAGGGATAGAGGTTTCCGGCCAAGCAATGATTCCAGTGTTGTGCCTGGAAGATTAAACTCATCCCGTTTGATGGCTTCAGCGAACGCTGCCGTGAATCCCACATACATTTCAGGAATACCTGCTTTGATAAGCTGTTCTGTAAATACTTCCTTCGGGGGGTCGAGGTACTCAATTTTCTTGCCGGATATTTCCGAAAGAATATCTGCAACATCTGAAAAGGAATATGACTTATCGGATGAAATAGAATACTCCTTATTGCCGTGACCTTCTGTTGTAAGGACATGAGCTGCAGCCTCGGCCATATCGATGCGCGCAGCGAAAGGAGTTTTACCGGTTCCTGCAGGAAAGAAAACACCGGTTTCCGGCAATTTTTCCCCTAAGAACATTGGGATACATTCTGCATAGAGGTTATTTTTGAGGATGGTATAAGTCATTCCTGAATTTTTGATTTGATTTTCGGCCTTAACATGACCGTCTGTAATAAAGGCAATGGCAGACTGAAATGGGTCCTTAATGTCGGCACTGGTATATACTATATGCCTGACACCAGCCTTTTTGGCTGCATTGATGGCATTTACATGCTGTCCTCCCCTGTCATTCATGTCATTTGAAGAGATAAGTAATAATTTCTCAATGCCGGTAAATGCTTTCACCATTGAATCAAAATCGGTGTAATCCCCGGTCCTTATATCAATTCCTTTGGCAGCCAGATCAGCGGCCTTGTTTTTATCCCTTGCCAGTGCAGCAATGCCACTGGATGGTATCGTTTTTAAAAGAAAGTCAATGGTCGCTTTCCCAAAATGTCCTGTTGAACCTGTTACGAGTATCATATCTGTATTTTTTAATAAGTGATTGAACTAAATTAATTTAAGGAGGCAAAAGTAAGTATATTTGCTATCCGTTTTATAGTACTATCTAAATTGATAGTGATATCCTTTCAGTACGTAATGCAAAATGCAATGACAAAATCAACAAATCAGTGTTATCAGTACCCGGAGTCGCTTTACTTGATTTTTGCAAAGTATGAATAAGTGGAGAACAAACCACTTCCTAAACTCTCCGCGCAGAAAATTAACGGTCGATCAGTTTTGCACTACTTTCTGAGTATCTGTCACCCTGAGCCTGGATTTTTGAACAGGCGGTATTGATCTCTGTCAGTTCCCCGGAAGTAAGTTCAACATTAACGGCACCAAGGTTTTCATACAGTCTTTCCAATTTTGTGGTGCCGGGTATCGGTACGATCCAGGGTTTTTGTGCAAGCAGCCAGCCAAGTGCAACCTGGGCAGGTGTGGCCTTCTTTTTTGCCGCAAGATGTACGACAAGATCGACCAGGCCCTGGTTTGCTTTCCTGTTTTCCGGTGAAAAGCGGGGAACGGTATTGCGGAAGTCTGATTTGTCGAAGGTCGTGTTGTCGCTGATCTTTCCGGTCAGGAATCCTTTTCCCAGCGGGCTGAAGGGCACTAAGCCGATACCGAGTTCTTCAAGGACGGGAATGATCTCTGCCTCCGGCTCCCGCCAGAAAAGAGAGTACTCGCTCTGCAACGCTGTGACCGGCTGTATGGCATGAGCCCTGAGGATTGTTTTCACACCAGCTTCTGAAAGACCAAAATATTTAACCTTTCCTTCCTTTATCAGCTCCCTGATCGTCCCTGCCACCTCTTCAATGGGAACATTGGGATCAACCCTGTGCTGGTAAAACAGGTCGATCACATCGGTTTTCAACCGTTTCAATGATTCTTCGGCCACTTGCCTGATATGCTCAGGGCGGTTGTTGAGCCCCGGAAAAGCATTTACCTCAAAGCCGAATTTGGTAGCGATGACCACCTGGTTACGGAACGGGGCAACAGCCTCACCCAGAACCTCTTCATTGGTAAATGGTCCATAAACTTCGGCCGTGTCAAAAAATGTAACTCCCGCATCGAAGGCTGCCCGGATGAGTTTGATGGCATCCTGCTTATCGGTTGCCGGGCCGTATCCATAACTTAACCCCATGCAACCAAGTCCAAGGGCGGAAACTTCGGGACCGTTCGCGCCGAGTTTGCGTTTTTGAATTTTCGTATCCATAGCTGTATAAATTGATGATGCAAAATTAGAATAAAGAATAACAGCGGATAAACGAAAAGACTTAACTGCGAAATGTAAAGTGCGATGTAAATTACATTTCACACCTCACATTTTGCATTTGTCGTGGTACACTTAACTGCCCAATTATTTAACTTTAGAATCATTCCAGATTACCTGAAAGTGGTTGATTTTATTGAGGAGATGGATGGTTTTTCAAATGGCACTTAATCGAATATTCTGCACAGCCAACGGAGCAGCCTACCTGGAAAAAACGCTCGCTCTGACCAGTCTTCGCCGGAGCAATCTGACAACATCACCTTGTTGATTGTCAAGAATATATTGTGGTCAACAAGAATCGGCAAAGGGTGGTCAGGAATACCGTTTTTTACACAAGGGAGCATTCAGAGCCAAAATGGAAATTGATCACCAACCATACAGCCAGGAAAACTTTCATCACCAATAGCATCGTTCTGGGAATGAATACCAAAACGATCAAGGATATCACCGGCCACAAAAAAGACAGTGTTTTTAACAAGTATGTGAAGATCTCTGAGGAGTTTAAGAAGCTGGAGATGGAAAGGACATGGGATAATATTCAAACGATTACAAAAAAACCAGGACTCATCAAATTTTTTATTTCAAAGTATTTGTAGAATACGTTTTGTTCACTATATTTGCATGTTCACGTGCACGTGAACAGAGTAATAAAATGAACGATGGAAAAGAATCTTCTGAAAATTGCCCTGAATAAACTGAAGGATCAAATCCCAATTGATCTTCAGTGGAACCTCGTTGATCCAGCCTTGAAACACAACAAGGGGGGTACCCTTATGCCAGCAAATGAGAAAATAACCCTCACGATTAATGGTTTGATATTTAAGTACCGGGTTGAAGCCAGGAATCAATTACGTACTATTCACCTGCCAAACATCTTCGAACTCCAAAAAGAAACCAATGATTTGCTGGTCGTTGCAGAAATCATCTATCCCAACTTGCGGGTAATACTGAAAGAAAGAGGGATTAACTATATTGATACAACCGGGAATGTTTTCATCAAGGCAGGGAATAATGTAATTTTCATTGAAGGCAGGAAAAACGAAGAAATTGAAAAACCGGGTTTCAAAGACAGGGCATTTAATAAAACAGGACTGATTCTTATTTTTCATTTACTTCACAGGGAAGATTTTATTAACCAGCCTTATCGGGACATTGCGGCTACGTATGGCATTGCTGTCGGCAATGTGACATATATCCTTAAAAACCTGGAAGAATTGGGCTACGTAAGGAAAATTGAAAACCGAAATTTCAAAATACTAAACAAGAAAGCGCTCCTTCAGCAGTGGGTGCAGAATTATCCGCTCAAATTAAAGCCAGCCCTTCATGTTGGGAACTTCACCCTCTTTAATAAAAATATCAGAGATTGGAAAACCCTGAAATTTGACCCGCAAACTGTACTATGGGGTGCTGAGCCGGCGGCAAGCCTATTGACAGATTATCTTGTTCCTGCAGAGTTGACAATCTATACAACCGAAACAAGAACGGAATTGATTAAAAATCTGAAACTGATTTCAGATGATTTGGGTAACCTGAAGGTATACCGGAAATTCTGGCAATTTAAAGAAGAATCGGAATATAAAGTTCCTCCTATTCTTGTTTATGCAGACCTTGTTAATACCGGAGATACACGAAACATTGAAACAGCACAAATGATCTATGACAAATATATTAAAGGAAAACTTTGAGAAATATCTTAAAGCCCGGTATGGTTCGACGATAGATGCTCTTTCAAGGACGTTTTCTAAGTTCGGAATTGATTATTTCCTGATAGGCGCTTTAAGCAGGAATTTGTGGGTACAACACCTCGAAGGTCTTCCACCCATAAGAATGACAACCGATAAGGATTTTGCAGTCCTGGTAAACGACAAGGATCAGTATCATGATATAATGCAACACTTGATCGATTTAGAAAATTTTGTTGAAGATCCGGAACCATATAAACATGGATCAGACAACTTCGGCAAATATTTTTTTATTCAAATCCCTATTCCGTGGAAGGGAAGACACCTTTGCCCTTCGATGGGAAAAGAATGGCAAAGCCACTTATTTCCCGAGGTATGATTATGATCCTTACCAGTTCCGCCTGCATAAAATGAAAGGTGGAACCATTCAGACCTTTCAAAATAAAAAACTTAGTGCACTTGCTGATGAACAGATAGAGAAATACCTGAACGGGGATTATTTCATTGGCATTTATCCCTTGCTGAACTCTAAAATTCACTTGGAATAGTGTACCTACCAAATCACAAAACATATGCAATACGAATTCTCGAAACCGGAAAAAAAGATCGTCCGTCAGGTCATTGAAATCGGACTGTAGCGGGATTATCAATCCAGCATCCTTGATATTGATGATCTCATTCAACAATGGAAATCGAGAAAGTTGAGCAATAAGGAGGCATATCTCAAGATCTACTCAAAAGTCAAAGATAACGATAAGTATATCGCGCGAATGTATAACGAACTTCGTGGATCAACATACATGCTGACATTACAGGGACTGCTTGCAAATAAAACCATTTCTGAAGCTGACCTTAATGTGAAATGTAAAATGCGAGGAAAATTATATTTCGCATTTTACGTTCTACATATGTCTTCGTACAGGAAGTTGATCTGTTCAGTGTTGTAACCTTGTTTACCCTAAACTTTTAAACTATATGAAAAAGTTGTTCATTATCTTTTTTGTTCTCCTCCTGGCTGTTCCGGCTGAACAGTTGCTGGCCCAGAAGGGAGTCTGGAGCATCGGCATAGAAGGAGGGCCTGGCCTTTCGCTGATATACGGGAGCGAAAGTGTTTACAGCCATTCGAAACCCGCACTGTCGGGAGCTGCGGGGATCTTCGGTGAATATGGATTTGCGCCTCACTTTTCAGCCAAACTGGCCTTGGAATATGAACGGATCAGCACGTTCACCGACAACCACTCGGCCTTGCTGCCAACCGGGGGCCGGCTAAGGTACAACCTGGACTACATTTCACTGCCGTTGCTGGTCAAATGGCATACAGGCCGCGGGATCGGTTTCTTTGTCAATGCCGGGCCTAGTATTTCCATGCTGTTGCAGGAGTCGCTCTGGTATTATCCCGATACCCGCAAAGAAAAGGCGGCGAATGAAACGAATGCATATCATTTGATTAACCTTGCGGCAACGGCCGGGGTCGGGATCACGGTTCCCGTTTGGAAGAGGATCCTACTTTCCCTTGAGGTGCGGGATAACCTTGGAGTGCTGAATATCCGTTCAGGCACCTCGGAATTTGAACGAAACAGCTATTTCTCTGCAGGGGCCACAAAGGGGTATACCAATTCAACACTATTATTGGTAGATTTTTGCTACCAGTTTGGCGGATACAAGGGTCTGCCGTGCTCACCGAACGATCCCGACTTTCAGTACATCCACAAATAAGGTATGAGCTAAATGTAAAATGTAAAATGCAAAGTATCTTACATTTTGCATGTTACATTTTACATTTGTCGTGGTACCCGGAGCAGGAAACACTCCCTGACTGACTGCGAAAGCATGACCTCTCTCCCAAAACCCGGACAATTGTAAAATAAAGTTTCGGGAGCTTATTGTAATTTGCAAATAATGTTGGTTCAAATCTTTACTAACCTGGAAACATGTTTCGTGCCACCGGAAATCACCTCCATAATATATATTCCCCGCTTTAAATCGCCAATATAGAGTTCGCTTCCTTCAAGATTTTGTACCGTTTTCACCAGCTTTCCAGTCATATCATGAAGGGTCAAGGAACTCACAGTTACAGGGAATCCCCCTTTTCTGAATATGAGCCAGTCGAATGCAGGATCGGGAAAAGCCTTGATGTCGCCTTTTTTCATGTCCGCCGAATCATTTGTGGGCAACTGGGATAGGATAATTTTATAATGAATTACGGATTGATCATGGGTCACACTGAATCCTAATGTATCCATCTGGCAGAAGGGTGCGCCAAAGATGGTGTCCCGTATCAGCGTATCGTGCTGCACCACTGTATCCACCATTATTATCTTTTGCCTGATGTCGGACAAGCGCGTAATTAATATCAGATCCCCAAAAATCGATCCGGTTACGAGGTAACCGGTGTGGAGGTTAACGAGGAAGATCCCTTCCATGCGATCAGCCCCGGAACCCAGCAAGTTCCATGAACCTGATGTTGAATACATATAGACCGAGATATTGGATCCCAGGCAGGACTCGATAATATACGGAAATCCACCCTCCGCAAACATCATGGACAAGACTTTGCACCCACCGTATTCCTGGCACTTTTGAAACACAAGATCCCCGTTGAAATAGATCCGGTAACCTACCCCCCGTGTACAGGTGTAAAATCCGGTATCCTGGTAACCAGGATTTGGCGCCAGTCCGCATTGCTGGTGGTCAAAGCCGTTGAATGGAAGCTGCGGGAAAAGGCTGATGCCGTTGAAAAAAAGGAGAGAGATACAGAGGATAATTCTTTTCAAGAGAATATACGGTTTGATGGATTCAGGCTTAAGCCCGGGAATATTCTACTGCCGAAGACCCCGGACTTCATTACAAGGTTTTCAAAACCTCCAATAAAAGTAATAATTAATTGTAAATCGTAATTTATTTGTTTTTCTTCTGCTTTCTCAGCACAAGAGCGGTCAGATCGTCATTCCACAGTTCGCTTCATCATCTATAAATCTAAGTCATTTTCTAAAAATACCTGTTCTCCATCAAGGTTTAGTAGATCTATTTCTTTTAATTGGTTTCTCGACATACCGCATAGATATGGATAATAATAACCCAAAGAATCATTTTAATCTTCTAAAATGGATTGTTCCGTCTGCAAATACTTCACATTTCGCACCTGACATTTCGCAGTTGTCGTGGTACCCGGAGCCGGTTTACTTGTTTTTTAACTCAATTTAACTATATTTTTCTGTATCAGTTGTTTATCAGTCACTTATTTTTTAGAATATTTCCAAATAAACCCCATATTTCTCCATTTTATGAATTTTTTGGGTACCCGATTTGGGTACCCAGTTTTATTTCGTATATTCGCATCTCTCTAGCAATTCCGAAATATGGCCAACATTCATTTCTACCTTCAATCAGGCAAAGTTAATAAAAAAGGTCAACAACCCATCATTATGCGGATAACTCATCAGTATATCCGCACTATCATTTTTGTTGGCCATGTTGTGAAACCAAAGCACTGGAGCCAGACTAATGAAAAGGTACTAAAGCAAAGAGAGGATGAGCCTGAAAACAATTATATCGCCATCAATGAACGGCTTAGCCTGGTAAAAGAAAAAGCTGAAAGAGCCATAAACGATGCCTTAAGAGACGAGATTGTGATAACTGAGGCCTATCTGAAAAATGCGATCATCAATCCTGCCGGGAAACAAAGAAAAACCAACCGGACTTTCTATGAAGTTCTTGATGAATATATCGAGAGCAGTAAGGCGATCAAAGCTGAAAGAACAATCGTTTGTTATGGGACATTCAAGAACTTCCTGCAGGATTTTGAAAGGGATACAAAGTACAAGGTTGACCTTCATTCCATCAACCACAAGTTCTTCGATAATCTGAGGACCTACGCTTTTATCAAAAGGAACGCCAAGGACAATTACTTTGCAAAGATCATCAGTACCCTGAAAGCATTCCTTACCTGGTGCCATAAAAGAGGCTATGTAAAAGACCTGACCTATAAAGATTTTAAGGCCACTGAACGGGATAAAGATGTCATCTACCTGACGATGGAGGAACTAATGACGCTCTATAATTTCCAATTCACCTCTTACAAAAGAAACAGGGCCAGGGATCTTTTCTGTTTCATGTGTTTCACCGGAATGCGTGTTTCAGATCTCCAGAACCTAAAAAGGGAGCACATCCGGGATGGACAGATCTTTAAAAACATCGTGAAAACGCACAAGACCGAAGTCATCCCCCTGAACCAATACGCCAGGGCCATCCTTGTAAAGTATGCGGATTTGGAGAACAAACCGCTACCTAAGCTCTCCGCACAGAAGATCAACGATCATATCAAAGAGTGTTGCGAGGAAGCCGGGATAACGGACTTGGTCAACTATGTCGATTATTCAGGAGGGAAAGCCCGCGAGCATTCAGAACCGAAATATAAACTTATCACGAACCACACTGCCCGCAAGACATTTATTACAAACAGCATCATGCTGGGGATGAATACCAAGACCATCAAGGAAATCACTGGTCACAAGAAAGACAGTGTATTCAACAAATACGTAAAGATCTCGGAAGAGTTTAAGAAACTGGAAATGGAGAGAACATGGAATAGTATTCCAATGGAGGTTAAGAAATCCGGGAAGTCCCAAAAGAAAAAAACGAAGGAATGAATTCGTGAAATTGTTAAAAAACAGTTGTTTGCTAATGATTGATGTTAAAATATTTATTAAGTTTGTAAGCGCGAAACGTATCACATTGTAATACGTTTCGCTCCTGATCACTTAAAAGAACTTAAAAGAAAAATGCAGAATTATAATTATCTGGAAGACTTTATAGATGAACTTCGTTCCAATGGAAAGTATTCCTTTACATTGAGTGACGTAAAAAATCGATTCCCGTTCTCACCTGAAGCAATAAGACAATCTGTAAATCGACTCAGAAAAAAAAATAAAATAGCTCAGGTGCGGAAAGAGTTTTATGTAATTGTTCCACCGGAATACAGTGCCACAGGGATTATTCCCCCATCATTCTTTATCCCGGACCTGATGAACTTCATGGACAGGGATTATTATGTAGGTCTTCTCAATGCAGCATCGTATTATGGAGCAGGGCACCAGCAACCGCAGGAACATTTTATAATCACTGTCCCTCCGACTATTCTACCTATTGCCAGCCATTCGATAAAAATTAACTTTTGTAAGAAACAGAGCTGGGACAAACGTTTTGTCATTGATCAGAAAACGGAAGCAGGATATCTGAAAATCTCTTCTCCAGCGTTAACGGCTTTAGATTTGGTATTCTACCAGGATCGAGTTGGAGGTCTCAATAGAATCTCAACTGTTTTACAGGAATTATCAGACCAGATCAAACCAAATGCACTCCGGGATTGTTCAAAATCATACAATATTATTTCAGTGGTTCAGCGCCTGGGGTTCTTATTGGAAAACGTATTGGAGCAATCGGATTTGGTTAAGCCCTTGAAAAAATTTCTTCATGATACAAAATCCTTTCCATTGTTGTTGAACACAAAAGGTCCAAAAACCAAAGATCTACAAATTGATAACGATTGGAATATTCTAACCAACGTAACCGTTGAACCCGATATATGATCCCAACTGCATTCATTACCGCATGGAGGAAAAATGCTCCATGGATTGAAAACTCCCAGGTTGAACAAGACCTGATCATCGAAAGATCCCTGGTTGAAATTTTTAACGATCCGTTTTTAAAAGAGCATCTTGCATTCCGTGGGGGTACAGCTATGCACAAATTCTTCATGAAACCCCAACCGAGATATTCAGAAGATATAGACCTGGTGCAGATTAGACCCGAACCAATCAAGGAAACGATCAAACATATTCAGAAACAGTTACCCTTTTTTGAAAAAGCAGAAACAAAGCAGAAAGCAAATAATAATACCCTCATTTTCAGATATACTTCCGAATCCGGATTGCCTTTAAAATTAAAGGTTGAGATCAATTGCAGGGAACATTATACGCTATTTGGGTACACAGACATTAAGATCAATGTCAGCAATTCCTGGTTTACAGGAGAAGCAAATATCAGAACTTACAAGTTGGAAGAACTCCTCGGGACAAAACTCAGAGCATTATATCAAAGAAAAAAGGGTCGTGATCTTTTTGATCTTTGGTTCGCTCTGAAAAACCAAAACCCGGATTGTAGAGAAATCATTCAATCCTGGAAATTCTACATGGACCAGGAAGGACATTCTGTGACTGGGAAGGAATTCATCAAGAACGTAGAAAATAAACTATCTGATCCTGATTTTACTGGCGATACAAATGGAATATTGCGACCTGATATTAGCTACAATCCCACTGAAGCTTATCCACTTGTTCATTCAAAACTTCTCTCAATAATATGATTGGAAAGTAATTGATAATCAATAATGCTGCCGGAAAATCTCTATTTATTCAAATCCTTATTCCGAGGCAGGGATGAAATATTTGCAATTCGCTGGGAAAAAGGTGGAAAGTCAAGCTATTTTCCTGCATATGACTATGATCCTTATCAATTCAGGTTGCATAAAATTAAAGGTGGCACCATTCAGAACTTTTCCGATAAAAAACTTCTTTCACTTTCAGATGGACAAATTACCAAACACCTCAACGGAGAGCATTTCATTGGAATCTATCCTTTACTAAAAGATAATACATCCTGGTTCATAGCTGCTGATTTTGATAAAGCCAACTGGATTGAGGAATGCAGATCATTTCTAACATTTTGTCATGACCAGGGCTTACCTGCATACCTGGAACGATCCCGGTCTGGAAAAGGAGGTCATGTATGGTTATTCTTTGACGGGCCTTATCCAGCGAGGAAAAGCAGAAAGATCATTATCAATATGCTTGAAAGTACCGGTTTGTTTTCATCCTTTGATAAGAATTCAAGCTTTGATAGACTGTTCCCTAATCAGGACTCCTTATCGGGTAAAGGCTTTGGTAATCTGATAGCCCTACCCTTGAATAAACTTTGTTTGGAACAAGGAAATAACTGCTTCATAAATCCTGAGACCTTAGTTCCGTATAAAGACCAATGGACATTCCTGCACGATATTCAAAGAGTATCAGTCACTCGGCTCGATCAACTTTATGAACAATCTCTTAAAACAGAGGGATTACAAAAAGACCTTAGAAATCAATCAATACCGGAAACCGGTAAAATCAGAATAGAACTTGATCAATCAATAAAAATATCAAGAAACGGGCTTTCATTGCCTCTGATTAACTTTCTAAAGGATGAACTTAACTTCCTGAGCAGTGAATTTATTATCAAAAAGAAACTTGGGAAAAACACTTGGGGGTCGGAAAGGTATTTCAATTTTATTGAAGAAAAGGATGATTTTGTTATTATTCCCAGAGGCATGGCTGGCCGGTTGCTTCGCTTTTGCAAGGAAAGCAATATTGAATATGATTTCTACGATGAACGGAAAAAGGTCGAACCGGTATCCCTTACAATGGATGTTCAGCTCAGGGAACACCAAAAACTTGCAGTAGCCGCTGCTGCGAAAAAAGACATGGGAGTCATTGTTGCTCCACCGGGGACAGGTAAAACCATCGTCGGATTGAAGATCATTGCTGAAAAACAGCAGCCTGCGCTAATCATTGTTCACAGGAAACAACTGGCCGAGCAATGGATTGAGAGAATCCAATCGTTCCTTGGGATTCCTAAAAATGAAATTGGGAGTATCGGACAGGGAAAAGGCAAAGTTGGCAAGAAGATTACGATAGCCCTAATCCAGAGTTTATCCAGGATGCTCGAAAGCGCGGATCAGAATGGGTTAACGAACAAATTCGGAACGATCATCGTTGACGAATGCCACCATATTCCGGCAGAATCCTATCGAAATATCATTGGAAAACTATCTTCATTTTATTTGTATGGATTGACCGCAACACCTTTCCGGAAATACAATGACGGGAAACTGATTTTCATCCATTTGGGCGAGATTATTTCTGAAATAAAAGCTCCGGATATTTCCACCCTTAAGACTGCAAAAATCATCATCCGAAATACAGAACTCGATGTTCCTTTCAATTCGAAAACGGACAAGTTCGAGATTTTGTCAAAGGTACTTGTCCATGATTCTGCGAGGAACAAGCTGATTCTTAAGGATGTGATCTCGGAGCTGACCTCCGGCAAAAAGGTTGTGATCATTACCGAAAGGAAAGAGCATCTTGATTCATTAAACCAATATCTTAAACAATCATATGAAACGATCGTCCTGTCCGGTGATGATCCTGAAAGCAGCAGAACCATGAAATGGAAAATATTGAAAGACGGTAGTTTCCAGGCATTAATCACGACCGGACAATTTTTTGGAGAGGGAACCGATATTCAAAACATCGACCGTTTATTCCTTGTCTATCCATTTTCATTCCAGGGGAAGTTGATACAATATATCGGAAGAGTACAACGATCAGAGATCGCCCCGGTCATTTATGATTATCGTGACATCAAGATCGATTACCTGAATAAATTGTTTCTGAAAAGAAACACCTGGTATAGAAAACTTGAAAAACAGGCTTCTTTGTTTGACGAACCTGAACCGGATTTTCTGCCAGCCGGTAACACATTATCAATTGAAGAGACGATCACCATTGCCATTGATGATCTTGAATTCAGATACGGAACAATTGCCTTCAGGTACCAGTCAGCACAATTAAATCAGGAACTAGAATTTGAAATTGAAAATGATCAGATCCGGCCGGAGTTTGATGTGTTGAAGCCTTATTTCTCAAAGATTCTGAAGAAAAAGACTGTCAATGTGCTTATCCAGGCTGAGTTTCAGGAAAAAACATTGATTTCCCAACTGGCGACTTCTTCTGACCTGGAAAAAATAAATGGTGAGATTATTGATATTGCCCGGTTCCGGTTTGTATCAAAATTCATACTGGGTGGTAGTTACAACAAGTTCAAGGGGAACCTAATGGATATAAATCAACTCCAATCCCAGGAGGATACAAAACCTTCATTGTATGAATCCGGCGAACAACTGCTCGGGGACCTTTTGAAAAATAAAAAGGTCATCCATTACCGGCAGCTCCGGTATTTGGCCGAAAAGCACGAAAGTGATATTCTTAAACTGCGTTTTGTTCTGAATCCGTTTTCATTTGTTTTCCTGTTATCCGGGCAAGAACAGTTTCATCTGGTAATGGAAACACTTGATACCAGGGAAGCAACATACATCTGGCATATTGAAAAAGACAAACAGGAACTCCGCAACCAGTTACAGGTGATAGACCGGCAACTGAATATGATCCGCAATGATGGGCGCCAGGCTTTTCTTGAATCGCAGCCAATGAATTTTAGTCGCGTCTTACATGATTATTCAGACGAGCAAAAAGGATTTATCCTTTGGAAGGATTTGCTTGAAGAAAGGCTTGTGTAATCGAATTCAGATATCAAACACCCTCTTAACCCTTATTAATACTGACGTTTGAGGATTTACTCAATGTGTTGAGTAAATTATCTCAATCGGGAGATATGAACGATTTGCAATTCGCGAATCGCGAATCATGCTAATGAACTTTCCTTTTTAGCCTCCCATGTCTTCCTAATCATGTCACTTGAATCTTTATCAGGCTGCTTGAAAAAACCAAAGGGATTGTAATGTATATTTGGGGGTTATATCTGTAATTTCACATTTCAAGCATGCTTTTGATAAACCGAATCCATATAAGCTGATCTGCCCTTGGATATTCTTTCGAAATACCTACACGCCTTTAAAAAGCTACACATTGACAGGTCGCATGGCAATGCTCCGCATAAGCCTATCCTGTTGCTTTCCATATTGCAATTGTATCAAAACGATCTGATTACCGATAACCGCATTTTTTTGACTCCTGAATTAGTTGCCACATTTAAATCCACTTGGAGCTTGTTGGTCGTTACTCCACATGATTGCAGGATCTCCTATCCGTTCTATTATTTGAAGAGTGATAAATTCTGGAGACTGGTGCCAAAAAGCGGGTTCGAAAACATCAATCAGATGGGTTCGATCATGAAGAGTTTCTCAAGTTTAAATGCTGCTGTCGATTGTGCTGTAATTTCGGATGACTTGTATCTACTGATGAAAGATGAACGAAATAACAGAATCTTGCAACATTTTTTACTGGATGAATATTTCCCCGGGACAAAGTCAAACTTTATTAATTCGGAAAGTGGACAACTAAATCTTTTCAATCTCCTTGAGGAAAAAATTCTACATGAAGATGCTGCGGAATACAAGATCGAGATCCAAAAATTGATGCAACAAAATGACGAAGAAGAAATATTTCTTCGCGGAAGCATCTTTAAACGTGAAATTCCCAAGATTTACAACTATACCTGCTGCATTTCTGGTATGAAAATCAGCGCCACCTCTTCCGTGTCAATGGTTGATGCTTGTCATATTATTCCTTTTAGCCATAGCATTGATGATACGATCAATAATGGAATTGCACTTTGCCCCAATCTGCATAGGGCTTTTGACAGGGGACTGATAGCCATTGACAGCGATTACAAGGTAAGAGTCTCCGGAATATTTCATGAGGAGACAAGTAATTATAGTATTAAATCCTTTGATGGACAAAGAATTTTATTGCCAAATGACAAGAATTTTTTTCCATTTTCAAAAAACCTTGATTGGCATCTGAAAAATATATTTCGGAATTGATCTCAACAAAAAGCTAACTGTTTTCAATAATATAAGGTATGGATGATCTCATAAGACTTGCAGCATTCAATTGGCTGAATGACCAGAAAGAACTTCAAGGAGATGTCTTGCCAAGGAAATTATTAGAATCTGGTTTTTCATTTCAAAACCAAAGGGTTCATGTCATTGGCCCACAGGGGATCTTTACACCCTATATGATGAACCTGCCATTATCAATAACCACATCACCTAAAAGTAAATATCCTGATAAACCGATAAAAGAAGGCGTTTTTGAATACAGTTACAGGGGATCTGATCTTTATCACAGAGATAATGTCGGGCTGAGAGAATGCATGAAACTTCAAAAACCATTGATATATTTTATTGGCATTGATCCAGGATGGTATTTCCCTTCATTTCCTGTTTTTACTATTCACGACGACCCATCCAGGTTGATTTTTACAGTTCAGGCAGATCAACAGAGTGTATTATCACAGCCGGAAAGATTGGAGGAGACAGATGCGACCCATTGGCGTAGAGCTTATGCAACAATAACCACTGAGGTAAGGTTACACCAGCAGCGATTTAGATTCAGAGTATTATTAGCTTACCAAAATCAATGTTCCTTGTGCCAGTTAAAGCATCCGGAACTACTTGATGCAGCGCATATCATAGGTGACAGAGAGGGGGAGGGAGATCCAATTGTGCAGAATGGACTTTCACTCTGCAAGATTCATCATGCAGCATTTGACAAGAATATTATCGGAATTAATCCCGACTACCATATCCAGGTGAGGAATGACATCCTGGAAGAAACCGACGGCCCCATGCTGAAATATGGGCTTCAGGCGCTTGAAAGTCAAAAGATCATCCTCCCGATCCACCGCAGAGATTATCCTGATCGGGAAAGACTGGAACAAAGGTTTGACCGCTTCCTGAAAGCATCATAGTATAATATTATTTTCTGAGGAAGGTTGATTTGAGGTTCTGATTACTTCTTCTTTTATTTCCTCCTTCAATTCCAGGATTTTTTTCAAAGCGTTGTTAGCATAATTGAACTTGAAGCTCCAATCCTTGCAATATTTCTTTATCTCCGGCTTGACATACCGATCAAAGGAGTAATCATATTTGAACATTCCATAAGTCTTACCATCAAACAGATCAACATATTCCGAAAGATCGAACTTTTTATATTCTTCCATCAGAATGCCAATTTCATTCCTGACCAGTTCTTCGGTCGGCGCTGAATATGGTTTAGAATGAATATCCCTCAGGTTTTCCGGGATATTAAAATGCCTTTTCCTTTTTGTTCCTTTTGGGAAAGTGATACTGTTGACCAGCTTCTGAAACTTCTCATGGTCGTTTAGGAGCTCTTGGTACTTTTTCAGGTTAATGTTCCTTGCTTTTAATTCCTTTCCCAACAGGATCAAATCTTTTCTATTGAAATATAAAGAATGACCCCTTTTGAAGTAATTCGTGAATCCGAATTTTTCAATGATGATCCTGTCGCTCCTCCAATCTGCATGCTTGATAACAGAATGAATTTCTCCTCCAGACACCCATTCACCCCTTTCGATGGCCATTCTCTGGAATTCTTTTGCAGCCTTTGTGATGGCTTCCTTTGAAAATTTTTCCTTTACAGGTAAATCTGAGGTTCCTAGCATTTCGGAAAGCAGTTTCTTGATCTGCTTTAGTTCACTTAAAATCTTATCTTCCATGATCACCTCCCCGACCGGCTGGTTCCCAAATAATCCTCAAAATGCTCCCCTCCAGTTTTATGTCTTGTTTTTTCGATCCAATCATCAATCTCCTCTTTCTTGAAATAGATCCTTCCTCCAAGTTTATAATATGGGATCTTGTAGGTCCTGAGGTTTGTCACCGCTGACACTGAGATGCTAAGATGCTGAGCAAGCTGTTTTGAAGTCATCCACGTGGGGGATGTTGAAGCAGGATTATCAATCCGCTGGATCAGGCCGGACAGTTTGTCCTCAATACTTGCCAGTCTTTTGTCGAGCAATTCAAAAGGATTTTCCATGTTTTCAATGATTTAAGGTGTTTACAATATAAAATTATGAAATATTAAAATGTATTTTCAATTGCCAGCAATGCTGTCAATTGTTTTGTATTTTGTTGAATTCTATCGAGTTAAGAAGACGAAAAAAAAGTTTGCCAGGTTTTGTCACTGGATTGTCCCCCGGTTGTCCCTGGGAATGATTTCATTTCTCCGTCATTTTTGCTGCATTCCACGAACCTGATTTCGATGTTTCCCAACACAAACCTCAGATAATGAATATGCGGTATAAAAATATTTTGCCACAAACTGTCCCCGGTGCTTTTTGTTAATCTCTTGTAGCAAGAATATTCTTGTAAAATACATCCTGTTTTATCATTTTCTATTTCACTTAATCCCAATCCATTACAGTTTTCCCAGTTGTCCTTTGTTTCATATTGGGGCAGGTATACATTTGCCAAAACTTTAACCCAAATTAATCCGATGGAAAATATCTTCATGATCATTAAAGACAAAACTGAATTCTTTGAAGCGCTCAACGAATGGGAAGCATCAAAGATACCTTCCGGGAAACCCGAGACGAAAGATCCCGATGAACTCTATTTATCGCAAAGGGAGGCTGCCAGGTTCCTGAGAGTATCTCTGCCTACACTTATATCCTGGAAGAAAGCCAGGAAAATCCCTTTTTATCAGCACGGCCGAAAAGTTCTCTTTAAAAAATCGGAGGTACTGGAGGCGATGAAGAACTCCGTTATGTAATACACTTCCTGATCTAATTATTTATTCCTGAATCTTTAAAAAATGTATCAATGGATATTATCGAAAATTATAAGGCAATTCACAGGCATGGAAATAAGATGAGAGAATGCATCGATCTGGCCATAAAAATTCAAAGCGCACCAAAAACGACGAGATCTTCGGAAGATTTGGCTGACGTCCTTGGATTAATACAGAGAATGACCAATCACCTCGTCATCCAGATGGAAAAAGCAATTTCAACGGAATATTTATCAAACTGCTACGCTCCAATCCTTTATTTTTCCTGACTCAACAAAACCTTCAGTGAAAAAGGAGACGCCAAAGATTACCCATAGTTTCTATGAATCTGCGCCAGAAATGTTGCTGGACAAAATTGCAGAAGTCAATGCTATTCTTAACAGGCAAAAAGCCAAAACCGGAGAGACAGAATCTTTCCTGTTCTGGGCTCGTGTGGCTGATGTAATGAAGTTCGCCTGGGATTATTTCAACGATCTCAAATGGATACTTCGTAAAAACCAAATCCTTGAATCCGAAAATAGATGGTTAAGAGATTGGAATATTGAACTTTCTTCAAAGCTTCAAAAATATGAAATCATTCGTGGGTTGAAGATCCAGGGGGACTATGAAGAAACTATTAAAAGGGTCGATGAGTATCTGGCGAAAAATGATCAGCAGTTGAACCACCTTAAAGAAACTAAACCTGATGAGTGACAAGCTCAATTCATTAACACTATAAAAGCCCGCAGCAACGGGCTTTTATCTTAATCTGTGAAATGATTTATTAAAATCTTAACTCTCAAGTACAAAGATATGAATAATGAACAAATATTGCTACATACAAAGAAAAGCACGCCTTATCCTCAAAAGATTTTACAAGAAATCCGGGATAAGGTCTCTGAAAAGGACCACACTGATGATCTGAACTCGATCCTCCTTCGTGAGTCCGAGAAGTACATCCGTGTCGCAACGGATTATTATCGTCTGAGTCATATTCTGAATGCCCGAAAACAAAGTACCCCTGTTCAACAGCTTTGGCGAAAAGGCGCAATTATGGGAGACTTCGGAAAGGAGATATTCAGATATATCAAGAAATATGTGGCTTTTGTGAATATCCCGGATAATTCAGAGACCTACCTGAAGGAACACATTCACAACGGTGATACCTATTATAATCTTTACGAGCAGATGAAATTTGCACCGGCGCCGGGCGATATGACCATTACCCTGAAATTCCTTACCCGTATTTTTCAGGACAAGACGGAGATTGTTCTTGACTACCTGAAGATCCTATACGAAGATCCAACACAGAACCTTCCCGTCATCTGCCTTGTTTCAAAGATTCAGGAGACAGGGAAATCAACTTTCATGAAATGGCTTTGCATCATTTTCGGAAGGAATGCGATCATCCTGGGGAACGAAGAATTCAGCACCAACTTCAATTCTCTCTATGCAAGCAAGCTGATTGTATGCATCGACGAGTCATTCATCGATAAGACGATCATCAAGGAGAAGATCAAACGGCTTACGACTGCCGATTCCATTAATATGGAGGCTAAAGGCAGGGATACTATCCGCATGGATTTCTTCGGGAAACTGATCCTGTCCAGCAATACGGAAGATAACTTCATTAAAATGGATGAAGATGACAACAGGTTCTTTGTAGTAAAGGTACCGGAACTAACTCCGGTGGATTTCATTCCGGAGTTGATGGACCGTTTGGAAGAAGAAATCCCGGCATTCCTTTACCTTTTAAATAATCGGTTATTGGTCTATCCTAAGAAAAGCCGGCTGTGGTTTGATCCAAAAGTCTATGAAACCGCAGCCCTGACCAAGATCCGGGTCAATACCAGGGGGATCGTGGAAAAGGAGTTGCTCAGGTGGTTCGGCGACATCTTTGCCTTTGACGCTGCAGGGGATCAGGTCCATGTCACTCCTATCCGGCTCGCAGGCGAACTGGAAAAATCACTTCGTCAGATCACCGGCCTGTCAAGTCAGATAGCGCATGTCCTCAAGGAGGAATGGAAAGTCCCGCAGGCAGCCAATAACAAGTTCAAATTCCCCT
This sequence comes from Bacteroidota bacterium, assembly GCA_026391355.1. Lineage (GTDB taxonomy): Bacteria > Bacteroidota > Bacteroidia > Bacteroidales > FEN-979 > CAIYUC01. The sequence continues at coordinate 104,278 of JAPLDH010000016.1, forward strand.
CAATTGTGGATAACTACGATGATACCGAGAGAATGATGGTCTCCAAGATAACTTTTACCAAAACCACCGGTACTTATTACACAGTCACCCGGGAATTCATCGAATCAAAAACCTGATTCCTAATAAATCCTTTTACCCTGTTTACCAATCTTCTAAAATCCTTATGTATCTAAGTAAATCAAAGGTAAATCAATAGTAAAAGGAAGGTAAATTTACTGCATTTACCATTCCTTTGTTGTATATTTTATTAATAATCAATGTCTTGAATGTAGAGTAAACAAGTAAATCGAAATTCCTAAAAATAGTGTTGTATGAAAAAAGATTATGATTCCGAACCCAGAACTTATGAACTTATCCGAAGGTACTATCTTAATGATGACAAAGAAACAAAGCTAAGCCCAAAGGTTGACGCAATCCGAAAGCGATGGATGTCGGCCCACACGCTGGTCCTTGAATCAGATCTGAAAGAAGGCGGGGTTGTAAAGGCCTTAATGAAGATGTACAGCATTACGGAAAGGCAGGCTTACCGGGACCTTCTTAACTCAACACGGTTATTTGGAAGCATCCAGAATGGTTCAAAAGCAGCTTGGAGGTATATGATTACGCAGTGGGCCATTGAGATGTACAGGAAGGCCAAGCTCAAACATGACCTGCATGCTATGGATGCAGCTCTTGGCCGTATCATATCGGCAAACAACCTCGACAAGGATGATTCCTGGATGCCTGATCCTGAAAAGATGTACCCACCCCAGCAGCTGCTGACAATCGATTATGATTTTTATAAGTCGCCCCATTTCAAGATGATCGATAAAACGGCCCAGGAGAAGATCACCAGGCTTTATGAAAAGCTTCAGAGCATGGCTGAGGAGTTTATGGTGAGCGATTACCTTGATATCCTGCTTTCACGGAATAAGGTTCCGGAGGATGTTGATCTTGAAGATGAGCGATGAACGGAATGACTTCTATGTGTCATGAGGATATTTCCGGTCCTATTTCACGAACCAGAAGTATATAGGGGATAAAAACTCCTCTTATGCCAGGGGAGCAAAATGATCAGGGGTTAATCCTATCCAATCGTAGGGGAGCACGGCGACGGTCTCCCCTTCTTTTTTTGAATTTCCGTCATATATACCATCAATTCATATATCCCTAAAAAAGGTGTAGGTGCAATTGCATTTTTCGATAGGGCGGGGCGTGCTCTCCTGAGAGGGAAGGTCAAAAATATCTTGATGCAAAAGTGTTTAATAGGTAATTTTCAACTATTTGCAAAACTATTTTTGTCAGTGGCTTTTTAATCATGGGATAGAGAAAATGACCGGCTTCTTTTCTTTGTGAGGATGGCAAAGAAAAGAAGCAAAAGAAACCCGTTGGCCCACCGCACGGTTTAGCTCGAAATTTTGCTACAAAGTTACCTGCAAAGAATTCGCTTGAAAAGTACCGTTCGGCCAGGTACAGCTTAAAACTGTCAAGGGCGACCTCCGGATGGAACTGTCGCTCGTTGAGTTCTTTCATTTCCCGGTTCCCGGATGCATGACCCTAACCCATTGACATTATTTATTCTTCTCGGTAGATGCCTTTGGCGTAATAAAATTTCATTACTAACTTAAAACAAATGCCTTATGAAAACTTACGCCGCTACCATGAAAGAACAGTCAATCGTTGAAATCTTCACCGAAATGATGGATCAGATTTACTACGAAGGCTACACCCAAGATCTTATTGAATCAGATCCTCTGAAGTTCGACTGGGAACTGAAAGAGTTCCAGGCGCAATTCTCAAAGAAAAGCAAATAACATCATCAAACAGGGCAGGAAGCGAAAGCTTCCTGCTTTTTTTTATGCTCGCTTAGATCAAAAATGAGTGCCTCCCACGTGCGGTGATCAAAATGAAATTCACAAAGTTATGCTCGTGAAAATATTTTGCACTAAACACGACCTCCTGCCGGCACTGTCGCCTTTCAGGTTTATTCAGATTCTTTTCAACAATCTGACCTGAATGTTTGCTTAAAATTTTCACTCCGCATTCTCCCTTCCGGCAAATTTCATTTACTCACTGCGGCCCAATGCTGCTTAAAACTAATCTACTATGAAAAAAATGATCATGAATCCGGAAATCGTCAAAGAAAACGGCCAAACTTACGAAAATAGAATCCCGATGCGTTACTGGGCAGAAGATGACCTGCCAAGTCAGAAGCTCCTGCTCAAGGGCAACGGCAGCTTGTCAGACGCTGAACTTCTGAGTATCATCATTGGCACCGGTGTTTCCGGGGAAAACTCCCTTGATATTGCCATGAAAACACTGTCAATCTGCGGAAATAACCTGTGCGAATTCTGGAAGTTCAGCGTTTCAGACCTTCAGAAAATTAAAGGCATCGGAGAAAAACGTGCCGTGAAGATAGCTGCCATGTTTGCGCTGGCCCGCCGAAGGAATGAATCAGAAGTGATCTTCAAAAACAAAATTTCAAAGAGCCAGGATGCCTTTGAAATCTTTCATTCCCTGATGGGCGACCTTCCTTATGAAGAATTCTGGCTTCTGCTGTTGAACAGGGCAAACAGGGTCATAAAAAAAGTGAAGATCTCTGAAGGCGGGATTTCCGGGACTGTCGTTGATCCGAAAAAAATCTTCCAGATTTGTCTTGAACAGCATGCAACCTCCATACTGCTCGGGCACAACCACCCATCTGGCACGGTCACACCAAGCGAAGCAGACAATAAAATCACCAAGAAGATCAAAGATTGCGGCTTACTGCTCGATGTGGCTGTCCTGGATCACATCATTGTCGGTGATGACCGGTTTTATTCCTTTGCTGATGAAGGAACACTCTAAAAAATCATGGCGAGCCAGATGCCACAAAAAATCCCAAAGGCATGGGTTTAATTATTCAATCAAATTTTTATAACCCTTCTTTGTAAGTAAAATTGCTTATTTTTGAAATATAAATGGCACTAAAAACTTTCTTATGACTAGAGTCTTAGCGGTTATTGAAAAAAAAGTCGATTCTAAAAAATTCATTGCTAACCTTTTTGATGATTATAATAATCAGGAAAAATTAGCTGTTGATGGTCGTCACTATGAGATTGAAATACAAAATGGAATCCAATTTCATGAAGGCGAAGTCCTTTTAATCGATGTTATTGAACACAATGATTTTAAATTAAAAGGAAATGCAACAAGGTTTTTCAGAACAGGTAATCCTGAAACAATAGTTTGGCAATGATTACAATCTTGACAATAAACATGGGTTAAATCGAACAGAGTCGATAATTTTGGTAATCGAACACTAGTAATTCTTTTGAATTCCTGTAAAAACGAGAAGTATAGATCTTAAAGTTATAGTTAAAGAAAACTAAATAATTTGCGATATGGATATTTCACCGGACAAACAGAATATTGATGCATTATTCTCAACAACGACTTTCTATATTGATTTTTATCAGCGTCAGTATAAATGGAATGAAGACCCTGTTAAAAGATTATTAGATGATATCTTTTACAAATTCAATTCGGAGTACAAAGGGAAGACACACATTGATCCAGGTATAGAGACAATAACTGCACATTATTCATGGTATTATTTGAATACATATGTGTCAAACATAATAGGTGGACGGACTTTTTTAGTTGATGGTCAGCAACGATTTACCACCATTACTTTGATCTTAATTAAGTTATATCATTTATGTGAACAACATAAATCAAGATTAAAGTCTTGGGTAGAAAGAAAAATTGTTGGTCATACAGGGTATGAAAGTGAATTTTGGATGAACCATGGCATTCACAACCAAACTCTTCAATCAATTTTTGATGATGATAAGAATGTTAAAAGACCATCAAAGGTGGGAGGTGTTTCTGAGGAAAACATGATAAATAATTATTATATCATCTCGAAATGGATAGATAATGAATTAAAAACAAAGCACAAACTTGAAACATACATTTTTTACTTTTTACATAGAATTGTACTGATAAATTTGAATGTGGAACAAACAGATGTTCCAATGGTTTTTGAAGTTATTAATGACAGAGGTGTTAGGCTTAAACCGTATGAAATTTTAAAAGGTAAATTACTTGGACAGATTGACAAAATAGAACTTGATAGTGGAAAATATAATGAACTTTGGGATAATCAAGTTAATGCAATTAATTCTTTTAATGACGATGAGATTGATGTGTTTTTCATATCTTTTCTTAGAGCAAAATTTGCAAATACAATTGGCGAGAGTAGAAAATATGATAAAGATTACCATAGGACCATATTTGAAGATGAAACGAATAAAATTCTTAATCTGAAACATGATCCCCAAGGTGTAAAGAAATTCCTGAAAAATGATTTTAAGGTTTATACAGAACTATATGTAAAGCTTTTAAAATATTATTATACTCCAGAAGATAAAAAGTTTATACATGTTTTTTATAACCGATTGACAGAAATGGATACTCAGTTCTTGTTGATTCTATCATGTTGTAAGTTAAATGATCCCCAGCAATCGGAAAAGATTGAAGTAATATCATATGAAGTAGATCGACTTTTCAGTTTGCTCCAAATTCAGCGTAGTTATAATAGTAACGATTTTACAGAAAATATTTTCAAAATAAGCTCAGAGATTAGGGAAAAGGATTTAGCTAATATTCGACCAGTATTCGATAAATATTTATTGCTCATGATTGGAAAATCCAGGGGATTATCGGTCTCGAATACTATGACATATACATATTTTAAAGATGTGGGTATTGATTTAAGTATACGTTTTAAAAGATACTTTTTCGCCAGGATAGAATCTTTTCTTGCGGACAATCTAAATCTAGATATGAAAAAATCAGTATATGATTTGGTTATGAATACGGGCTCGAAGAACGGTTTTCATATTGAACATATTTTAGCAAATAATAAAGCTAATCTTAAAGCTTTCAAGAATGATGATGAAGAATTTGAACGGGAAAGGAATCGCCTTGGCGGATTACTCCTGTTAAAAGGACGAGATAATGAATCGAGTGGAAAAGAAACATATAAGAATAAATTAAAAACTTATGCCAATTCACTTTATTGGAATGAAACTCTCCGGAAAGATTTTTATAAATCAAAGAAGGATCTTGATGATTTCTTAAAACGATCCAAGTTAAATATTAAAAGCCTTGATACATTTAGTGCCAAAGAACTGGAATATCGGCATAAACTCCTTTTTGAAATGATTAAATTGATATGGAAATAATGTAATGAAATTTTCATTTAACATACCCCAATTAAGACAGTCCTGCAAAAAATAACATGTAAGAAATAAATTCGAACTATTCTAATACTGAGTTTTTATTGGTTTTTCCTGAAATTAATCTTCTCTTTGGTAACTTTCTGCTAAGGAGAGAGGGCTTCTAAGTATGGTTGGCTTTTTCTAATTTTTTCTTGAAATAACTGTTAAAATAATCATTAAATATCACTCATTAAAATATTTGTATACTTTATACTGATAAATAAATTTGCTTTTTCGATTTTATTGTTGTATATTTGTAGCCGTTATACTCAGTAAAAAGTGAGAAGGACAATAATCGAAATTGCATCAATACAAACCGGAGTCTACGCCCAAACATCATCAAACGGGCATTTTTATTATATCCAGGCCAGACATTTTGATCATAACCGACAATTCATTACAGCGGTAAAACCCGAGTTATCCTTTGATGAAAAATTAGAGAAGCATATTTTGCATAAAGGCGATGTGCTGGTTGCTGCAAAAGGATATGACCGTTTTGCTGTGGCTTACAGCAATATCCCTCACCCCGCTGTTGCTTCTTCTATGTTTATTGTACTGCGTATTATAGACAAGAACCAAATTTTACCTGAATACCTGGCTTGGTTTATCAATCATCCTAAAACACAGAACATCTTATCCTTAAGCTCAAAAGGAACCGCTTTGCCTTCTGTCACCAAAGATGATGTTGGCAAGTTGGAAATTCTGATTCCTTCAATTGAACAACAAAAATCAGTATTGAAATTATATGAGCTCTTCCAGAAAGAAAGACAACTCAAATTGCAACTCGACGCTTTATCAACATCAAAAATTCAACAGCAAATATTTACCGCAATATCTGAAAAAGATGAACAATAAAATTACTCAGAAAGAGATCAATCAAACTGTATGGAAAGCCTGCGATACTTTTCGCGGCGTTATTGACCCCAGTCAATACAAGGATTATATCCTGACAATGTTGTTTTTAAAGTATGTGAGTGATGTCAATAAAGACATCTACCAAAAACACTTGGCAAAATATAGTGGTGACACTGAACGTGCAGAACGTGCCATGAAGATGGAAAGGTTTATCGTACCCCATAATAGCACCTTTGATAATCTTTTTGAGCACAGGAATAATACCAATATTGGAGAGATGATCGATATTGCGCTGAATGACCTGGAAGAAGCCAATCGGGAAAAATTGAGCAGCGAAGACGGAAGCGGTATTTTCCGCAATATCAGTTTCAACAGCAGTAACCTTGGTGATGCGAAAGATAAAAACAACCGACTTAAAAACCTGCTGATTGATTTCAGCGAAATGGACCTTTCGCCTTCTCATCTTGAATACAACGATATTATTGGCGATTCCTATGAATTCTTGATAGCCAATTTTGCGAGTGATGCAGGGAAAAAAGCCGGTGAGTTTTACACACCAAGCGAAGTTTCGACTTTGCTCGCAAAGTTGACAAAATCAAAACCAGGTGCAAGGATTAGCGATCCAACCTGCGGATCTGCCTCCTTGCTTATTAAAGCTGGTAAAGAGGTCGGCTCGGATGACTTTTCATTGTACGGCCAGGAAGCAAATGGAAGTACCTGGGCATTGGCCGTCATGAACATGTTTTTGCATGGTTTTGACAATGCAACTATCCGTTGGGGCGACACCATTCGGAATCCCAAACTGAAAGAAGGAGACGCCTTGATGAAATTTGACACGGTGGTTGCGAATCCTCCATTTTCACTGGATAAATGGGGTGCTGAGGACACGGCAATTGCAGATAAATACAACCGGTTCTGGCGAGGGGTCCCACCGAAAAGCAAAGGAGATTGGGCATTTATAACCCATATGATTGAAACAACGTATGAAGGAACTGGCAAAGTAGGCGTTGTTGTACCTCATGGAGTGCTATTTCGTGGAGCCAGCGAAGGGAAAATCCGTCAGAAAACTATTGAGGAGAATATCCTTGAGGCCGTTATCGGATTACCGGCAAACCTTTTTTTCGGAACAGGTATTCCTGCAGCCATCATGGTTTTCAATAAAGGTAAAAATCAAAACCGGAATGTTTTATTCATTGATGCAAGCCAGTATTATGAGAGCGGAAAGAACCAGAACAAATTAAGGAAAGATGATATTGACCACATTGTTGAAACCTATCGGAAATTCAATGCCGGGGAATTACAGCTTGGTATTGTTGAGGATAAATTCAGCTATGTCGCCACTTTTGAAGAAATTGCGGAAAATGATTTCAATCTGAACATTCCCCGTTATGTAGATACTTTTGAAGAAGAAGCTGAGGTAGATATAATGGCAGTTCAGAAAGAAATAGATAAACTGGAAGTGGAATTGAAGGAGGTTCAAAAAGAAATGACGATATATTTGAAAGAGCTAGGTCTTTAACTCCTAATGGTTTAAATAAATTTGATATTTCAAAAGGAAACCACATGAAAAAAGAAATACTGGATAAAATGATAATGATACACACGTTGCGTATTGACTTGATGGATGGAACTTTTTTGAGCTATAATATTGATGCCTATGAGAAAGAAGATCTTGAAAAGTATCTCGAATACAGAACGGATTTTTCACATGACTCGGAGACTACATTTATCCAGGTATTAACAATAGAAGAACGGGTGGTTTTTATCAGAATCAAGGCCATAAAACGTCTGATCTTTTGTTCTGATCCACCTGCCCGTATTAAAGAAGTCAAGTATCATGATAACTTCCAGGTAATAACTAGTGATGAGAATGAAATAATTATTCCTGACATAATTATAAAGTTTAAAGATTCATCAGAGCCTTTGTGTTACAGCGATCTCGATCCAGAGACAGATTATATTCTTCTCGATGAAGAAGCGTTCAGCAATAAACCATTTAGAAAGACAGGGTTCATTTCAATAAATGACGAAGATGGAGAGCAAAATTATATCCCGGTTGTAAATATAACCTGTATGGAATTTAAACGAGAACTGATATTTTCTGATGAAATATGGAAAAGCATGGAGCATTCAAAAGATATTGATAAAAGGAAAAATTAACCTAAATGAGAATACAATATTGTTCCGATTTGCACCTGGAATTTTTGGAAAACAAGGATTTTCTGATATCAGACCCGCTGAAACCAGGGGGAGATATCTTGCTCCTCGCCGGCGATATCGTTCCTTTTGCAGTTATGGGAAAACACGATGATTTCTTTGACTACATTTCTGCTAATTTCGAAAAAACCTTCTGGATTCCAGGCAATCACGAGTATTATCGTTCGGATATCAACTTAAGAAGTGGGACTTTTCTAGAGCCTATTCGAGACAATGTATTTCTGTTAAACAATTCATCGATAATCATTGATGGAATAAAATTCATTTTTTCCACAATGTGGTCTAAAATAAGCCCTGATAATTATTTTCATATCAGGAAAGGGATGTCAGATTTTCATGTGATTAAACGGAACCATGATGCTTTTATCCCTGCAGACTTCAACCAGCTTCATTCAGAATGCTTTAGTTTTCTTGAGAAAGAGATTCGGGAACCATTTGAGGGTAAAAAGATGGTAGTAACCCATCATGTTCCTACGTTACTTAATTACCCGAAAAAATATAAGGGTGACATTTTAAATGAGGCATTTGCCTTGGAACTGTATGATTTTATTGAGCAAACGGAAGTGGATTATTGGCTTTTCGGGCACCATCATTATAATCCCCCATCTTTTACAATTGGAAAAACCCTTATGATCACAAACCAACTTGGGTATGTTAAGTACGATGAAAATGAAACTTTTAACAATGAAATGGAAATTATTTTATGAAACCTGATCAACACGCTTCTACTAGGGTCAAGCTTTCAATTCAAAGCTTTATTCCTACAAACTGGGAATTAAAGCGGATTTCAGACGTAATTATTAATATTTCTAACGGATTAACATATGACCCGGAGATTAAAGAGGGTTTCCCGATCACAAGAATTGAAACCATTTCTGAAGGAGTGATTAATCTTGAGAAGGTTGGACATATTGTTTTCCGGGATTCCTTTGGTCGATATAAACTTAGAAGTGGCGATATATTATATAGTCATATTAATAGTGTTGCACATATTGGTAAAGTTGCTTTTGTAAATAAGGATATGGAGGTTCTTCATGGTATGAACCTACTCCGGATAATCCCAAATTCAAATATTCTTCCCGTTTTCCTTTTTTACTTTTTTAATTCAGAAATTGCAAGAAAACAGGCTTTTCTGACAGCAAAAAGAGCAGTTAATCAGGCCAGCTTAAGTACTTTAGAAATCAAAGCTTTTCACCTTCCTCTACCTCCACTTATTGAACAAATCTCTATCGCCAATTGCCTTTCTACATGGGACAAGGCTATTTCAGCAACCTCTTCACTCATTTCCCAAAAAGAACTTCGTAAAATGTGGTTGCTGATGCTGTTGCTTACAGGGAAGAAAAGATTGCCCGGATTTAACGGGGAGTGGGAAAAATTTGGAGCCGGTGAAGTTTTTAAAAGTGTTTCTGTGAAAGGCACACTGGATGAAGAACTACTTTCTGCTACACAAGATAGAGGAATGATTCCAAGAAGTATGCTTTCAGGAAGAGTCACAATGCCTTCAAGCGGAACTGATTCTTTTAAACTTGTTGACAAGGGTGACTTTGTAGTCAGTTTACGTTCCTTTCAAGGAGGTTTGGAATACTCTTATTATAAAGGAATTGTCAGCCCAGCCTATACAGTTTTAAAACCCAGGAAGATAATCAATGAAGAATTTTTCAAGCAATATTTTAAGTCGTACGATTTTATTGGCCATCTATCAATTGCAGTAATCGGAATTCGGGATGGGAAACAAATTAGTTATGATGACTTCTGTGCGGTTAAAATCCCTTATCCCTCCATTGAAGAGCAAACAGCCATCGCCCGGGTTTTACAATCAGCCGACAAGGAAATTACCTTGCTCAAAGCTAACCTTGCTAAGCTGAAGGAGCAGAAGAAGGGGTTGATGCAGCAATTATTGACTGGAAAAAAGAGGTTTAATATTGATTAGAAAATGAAAAAGACTGACAAAAAGAACTTACCAATAGCGATGATTCTTGAAATTGAATTAGGCGTTATTTTCAAGAATTATGAATACTCCCTTGATAGATGGGGCGACGGAGATAATTATTGTCAAATTGGCGATAATTCATTTATCTTTTTAGAATGCGAAAATACACAGAAGCATCCAAACACAAATGTGCTTAAATATTGGCCTTTTTTGGAAAAACATCCCTCAAATCGTGTGGTTCTCTTCCAATATTTTTTTCCTGAAAACAAAGCGCCAAAAAATCGCTTGGCGCTTTGTAACTTTCTAGCATTGAAAATCCAGGAATTGTTTCCAAAGAGATTCCAATATATCAAATTAATTGGCGGGAAAGAATCAATTACTAGAGAATTGAAAAACCAAAACAAAGGTGTGTTGCAGGTTTTACTTAATGGAAATAGTATTTGATCAATAAATACAAAAAATTATGAGTAGTAAAAGAGAATTGCATACGCTATTTATTAAGCATGACACAGATTTTAGAACCTTGTCAAAAAAAGCTCTATCTGAGGTTATTCTTAAAATCATCCTTTTCCAGAAAAGTGGCACAAGAGTAGCACAAATCAAATCAGAACTTTCTTCTATTATAAAAGGTAATGTTTCTGATCAAATGATATCTGAATCATTGGATATATTAACGAGAGAGAAGAAGATAGTTCACCATAGAGGGAGGTATAATATACATTCACGGATATCGGCGAAACTTGATGAATCTGTAACTGCTAATAAGGAGTTACAAGATAGAGTCTTTAAAAAGTATTTATCATCTGCACAAACCCCATACGAAATTTTAAAATCTTGGTTCCAGGACACATTGATTCTATTTTTCGAGAATTATAGTATGGAGTGGTTTAACCATTTGGCTCACCTTGGGAAATTTACCCCCAAGCAATTTGATAATAATGTACTATCTGCAATAAATGAGACTATTCTGAACTATGGAGATAATCTGCTTCCTGAGGATCATTCTTGGTTAAAGACACAGTTCACGAAATTTTATGAAAGCGAGGAATCAGATGAAAATATAATGTTTTGGAATTTTGGAATGTCTTTATTTTCTTCAAGATTAATAACTGCCCAAAATTATGCTGATAAGATTTCTATTGAAACATATAAGAATGGAAATTTCCTGTTAGATACTAATATTCTGATGATTTTAGATTTAGAAGGACATGAATTAAATCAATCTTTCGAATCTCTTGATAAAATATTAAATCAATTAAAAATTAAAACCAAATATCTTCATATTACAAAAGAAGAATACAGAAGAGCCATTGAGGGTAGAAAAGTAGATACGATGCATGTCTTTGAATCGTATGATATAGAAGTATTAAAAGCCACAAAATGCCCCTTTGTTCAAACCGCAATAAAAAGAGGTTGTAATGATTCTTCTGATGTAGAAAGAATGTTCGATACTCTATTTGATATCCCGAAATCTATATCTAATCTTACAAATATTGATATAATTGATTACCCAGAGCTTGAGACCGAGGTCCAAACCGGTTGTGCAAATGAGGATTTAAAGAAAAAAATTAACGAAATTCACTACAGACGATTAAAAAGAGATAAAAGAGAAAACCCTAAAATTCACGATGCTGGATTAATTCACGGTGTGAATTTTCTTAGAAGGGAAGATCGGACATGGATTCTAACTGCTGATGGAACATTAAAGGTATATGCGATTGAAAATGTTATTAGAGATGAAACAGAAATCGCAATTGGTCTTGATGCATTGATAGCAATGTTCGCTGTCAACAGTGGCGGAGTGGATGTCGATTCATCAGATTTTGCACCATTATTTAAAAATCTAATTAAGAATTCTCTAATCCCCGAAGATCATATTTTTGATGTTCGTGATCTTGCATTCATCCTTAGTACCAACTTGCGAATAAATGATTTAGATAGCGAAAAAGTTGTGGAAATAGCAAACACGGTCAGAAGAATGCGAATAGCAGGGGAAAAAGATGAAGAAATCTCCCTATTCCTTCGACGCGAAATCGAAGGCCAAAAATTAACCATCGTCAAAGATCTTAATGCAGCAAAAGCTAATGAAGGAGTTGCAAAAGCAAGGAAAGAACAAGCCGAAAAAGAAAGAGATTTTGCTTATAATGAGATAAGGGAAAAAAGAAAAGCAGAACTGAGAGATAAATATGATAGACAATTAAGAGTTAATCGTACCCTTCTAATCATTATCCCAATACTCATTTCATTATTTTTCTTTTTTGCCTTAAGATATGGCCTAAAAACAGATCTCTTTGTTCAATTTTTAGTAGCATGTGGAATAGAGTTCTTTTTTGGCCTTATACCATATTTCCCTTTAAATCGAAGATTTATTAAAAAACATAGTGAATATGTTCATGACATTGATAAAATTGTTGAATATGAGATCATTGAAATGAAAAAGAATGCTAAAATTTAATCAATGAAAAGTATAAACGAAGAGTCAACCTTAAGACAATTACTCTCATTGCCTAATGAAAATGAAGTAGTTGAGTTCAAAGAGGCAAAAAACACATATGATTTTACAAAATTGGGGAAGTATTTTTCCGCTTTAAGTAATGAAGCAAATCTACAAGGCAAACCTTTTGCATGGCTAGTATTTGGCGTCGAGGATAAACATCATCATATCGTTGGTAGTCATTTTCGTCCCATTCGAAAAGACTTGGATAGCTTAAAAAGTGAAATAGGGAATAAAACCACAAATCGAATAACTTTTATTGAGATTTACGAAGTACATCTACCCGAAGGAAGGGTGGTAATGTTTCAGATTCCTGCAGCTCCAAAGGGTTTTCCGATAGCCTTTGAGGGACACTATTATGGTCGTGATGGTGAGGATTTGGTTCCACTAAATCTGGAAGAAATAGAAAGAATCAGGGCACAAGCTACTACTGAGGATTGGAGTGCTGCAATCATTCCTGATGCCATCATTGATGATCTGGATAAGGATGCTATATTGGTTGCCCGTAATAATTTCAAAAACAAATTCTCAGAAAAAGCATCAGAGGTTGATAATTGGGATGATACAACATTTCTTAATAAGTCAAAAATTCTCAATAAAGGAAGAATTACAAGGGCTGCCATTATATTATTAGGCAAAGAAGAATCAGAGCATTTAATCAGTCCGGCAGAGGCAAAAATCAGATGGTTACTCAAAGATGCCAGCGGCAATGATAAAGATTATATGATTGTTGGATGTCCTTTTTTATTGGCTGTTGACAAAATCTATAACCGGATTCGCAATCTGAAATATCGTTACCTTAAAGATGGCACCCTTTTCCCGGATGAAGTGAACCAATATGAACCTTTTATCATTCGTGAAGCACTGAATAATTGTATTGCGCATCAGGACTACACAAAAAATGGGAGAATAAATGTTATTGAATTGGATGATCAGTTGATATTCACAAATCTTGGGAGTTTCATCCCTGGAAGTGTCGAAAGAGTCGTTAAAGAAAATGCTCCCGAAGAACATTACCGGAATCGGTTCCTAGCTACAGCAATGTTTAACCTTAAGATGGTTGACACTGCCGGCGGAGGAATCCGGAAAATGTTCAACTTCCAGCGTGAACGATTCTTTCCCATGCCTGATTATAACCTGTCTGATGGGAAAGTCAAAGTTACTATCACTGGCAAGGTTTTAGATGTAGAGTACGCAAGGGTACTCGCTAAAAACAGAGATTTGACACTTGAAGAAATCATGATGCTGGATAAAGTCCAGAAGAAACAACGACTGAATAATTTCGAGGAAAAACACCTTAAAGCAAAACGATTAATAGAAGGAAGAAAACCCAATTATTTTATTTCATTAAAAGTTGCTCAACAAACTGGACAAAAAGCAACCTACACGAAAAATAAAGCATTTGATAAAGCATACTACCTGGATCTTATAATAAAATCATTAACAGAACATGGTCATATAAATAGGTCTGATGTCGATGAATTATTATGGAATAAACTACCAGATTGGATGAGTGAACAGCAAAAGAAACATAAAGTTAACAATTTACTTTCTGAATTGAGACATAAAGGGGCTATTAAAAACATTGGAACCGATAACAAGCCAAATTGGATACTAATTAAGTAGTCAATAATTAGACAAACTATTAGACAAACTATTAGATAAACTATTAGATATAATGTTAAATTGGCTATTAAACAGGCTGTTAAACAGGACATTAGGATAACGATTAGATTAGCTTTTCGATTAACTATTAGATAAACTATTAGATAAATTTATTTCTTCATACATGCAGACCCCCTCCTTCAAAGAAGACCACATCAGCCAGATACCGGCATTACAGATGCTGATAAAATTGGGTTATACGTACCTCAGTCCTGAAGAAGCATTGCAATTCCGAGGGAATAAAACCACCAACGTAATTCTAGAAGATATTCTCCGAAAGCAACTGAAAGAGATCAATGTAAGGAAAGTCAGCTCTACCCGGGAGATGATTTTCTCTGATGCCAATATTGAAAATGGTATCCAGGCTTTGAAAGACATGCCCATGAATGAAGGGTATATTTCTGCCTGCGAACAAGCCTACAACCTCTTAACACTTGGTAAAGCCTTTGAGCAAAGTATTGATGGAAATAAAAAAAGTTTCACCCTTTATTATATTGATTGGTCTCCGGAAACTTTCTTTACAAACAACGTTTTTCATGTCACGGAAGAATACAGCGTAATGCGCAGTACCAGTAAAGAACATTATAGGCCGGACATTGTTCTTTTTGTCAATGGAATTCCTTTGTGCATAATTGAATGCAAGCGACCGGATATGAAAGACCCTATTGCGCAAGCGATTTCTCAACATCTCCGGAATCAGCATGAAGATGGAATCCGCAGTCTGTACGTGTATGCCCAATGCCTTTTAAGTATCGGCACAAACGAAGCCAGTTTTGCCACAAACGGTACGCCCGAAAAGTTCTGGTCTATTTGGCATGAGAAATTCAATAATAAAAGTGAAGAAGAACAATACCGGAATCATTTGTTGGAAATTAAAAATCAGCCTTTATCGCTTGACCAGAAAAATCAACTCTTTGCCGATCGGTTTAAATATGTCCGGAGCTACTTTGATGCATTGGAATCGGAGAAAATCCTGCCGGTTACCCAAGATGAATACCTTTTCGGCTTGTGCAGTCCGAAACGAATATTAGACATGGCTTTTAATTATATTCTATTCGATAACGGGGAAAAGAAGATTGCCCGTTACCAGCAGTTTTTTGTCATTAAAAAGGCCATGGATCGTATCCGCACGATAGAAGGTGGGAAGAGAAAAGGAGGGGTAATCTGGCATACTCAGGGTAGTGGAAAGTCGCTTACCATGGTGATGCTGGCCCAGGCCATAGCGCTTGAGAAAAGCATTGTAAACCCCAAGATTATTTTGGTCACAGACCGTGTGGATCTTGATGAACAGATTACCGGAACGTTTCGCAAATGCGGAATGTTCGTTGACAATGCAACTACCGGACAGCGCCTCGTTGATCTTCTGGAGAGCAAGAGTGATGCTGTTGTTACTACTGTTATCAACAAATTTGAGGCAGCAGTCAGGAAGATCATCAAACCCATTGAAAACCCGAACATTTTTGTCCTGGTCGATGAAGGGCACCGTACTCAGTATGGCATGTTTAATATCAATATGCAAAAAACCCTGCCCAATGCATGTTTTATCGCCATGACCGGAACACCGTTGTTTAAGAAAGATAAAAATACTGCCATCAAGTTTGGTGGTATCATTGATGAATATACCGTGGATCGGGCTGTAAAAGACAAAGCCGTTGTTCCATTGTTGTATGAAGGTCGTCATGCAAAGCAGGTTGTTCATGAAAAAGCAGTTGATGATTATTTCAACCTGATTTCTGAACCGTTGACAGAATATCAGAAAGCCGACCTGAAAAAAAAGATGAGTCGCGCTGATCACTTGAATGCAGCAGAACAAAAAATCTATGCAATAGCATGGGACCTGAGTCTTCATTTCAGGAATAATTTTCAGCATCGTACCCCCTTTAAAGGGCAACTTGTGTGCGACAGAAAGGAAAACGCTATCAAGTACAAATCCTGTCTAGATGATATTGGGATTGTCACATCCGAAGTTTTAATCTCCCCTCCAGACGATCGTGAAGGCGAGGATAGTTCCTTTGGAGAGACATCGGACAGAGTTAAGCGTTTCTGGAAAAAGATGATGGATGAGCATGGCAGTCCGAAACGTTATGAAAAGAACATCATAAGTCGTTTCAAGTACCAGCCAACCCCTGAAATTATTATTGTGGTTGATAAGCTTCTGACCGGGTTCGATGAGCCAAAGAACATTGTTCTTTATCTGACACGGAAACTTCAAGGTCATTCACTCTTACAAGCAATAGCCAGAGTAAACCGTGTATATACTGATAAAGATTATGGCTACATCATTGATTATTATGGAGTGATTGAACAGTTGGATGATGCACTGCAATTGTACTCTTCCTTTGAAGATTTTGACCTGGATGATCTTGGCCAGACACTTACCAACATCATTGATGAAGTAAAGAAACTTCCGCAAATACATTCTGAACTCTGGGATGTTTTTAAAACAATCACCAACAAGCGCGATGCAGAAGGTTATCAGCAATTTCTGAAAGATGAATCGATCCGGGTTGTGTTTTATGATAAGCTGCTGGCATTTGCAAGGATATTAAAACTGGCATTCGCCTCTATTCAATTCCACAAGGAAACGGATGAAAAGACCATTGACCGGTACAAAGAAGACCTTGCTTTCTTCCTGAAATTAAGAAGCGCTGTATTGCAACGCTATTCTGATGATGTGGATTACAGGCAATATGAAGGTCAGATACAGAAACTTATTGATACTCATGTGCAAACCGACGATGTGAAACCAATTACGGAACTGGTGAACATTTTCGAGAAAGAACGGTTTGAAGAGGAAGTTGAGAAAACTGTAGGTATTGCTGCCAAGGCCGATAAAATTGCATCCAGGACAGCAAAACATATTTCAGAGAAAATGGAGGAAGATCCCGCCTTCTATAAAAAGTTCTCGGAAATGTTAAAAGAAACCATTGAACTTCATGAGTTGGGCCGCATCAACGACGCCCAGAAATTAAAGAAGGTTACTGAAATCATGAATGCAGTACTTTCACATACCGATGCAGATATTCCGGAATCATTAGAGGGCAGGGATGTGGCAAAAGCATTCTTCGGGTTGGCTAAAGAGGGTCTTACGGATAAGTTTCAGGATGAAACAATATTGAAAAGCATTTCCGCCGATATTGCACTTGCAGCAGATGAAATCATTATGAAACATATTGTTGTTGACTGGCAGATAAAGATAGACGTTCCAAAGCGTATGTTTCATTTAATTGGTGATTATCTGATCGATGAAGTCAGGGATAAATACCATCTTCAAATGACATTTGAGGAAATTGACAGTATTGCTGAACAGATTGTTGATGTTGCAAAGATCAGATACAAGAAATGATGGATTCCATTGAATTCGGTTCAAAGACCATAGCATTCCAGTTGATTTTTTCAGACCGGAAATCGCTTGGTATAACCATTACTCCCAATATGGAAGTCATGGTCAAGGCACCACGGAATGTTTCTTTCGAAAGAATAAAAGAGAAAGTAAAAAAGAAAGCCCCCTGGATCATTAAGCAGCAGGGGTATTTTTTGTCGTTTCTTCCGAGAACACCTGAGAAAAAGTATGTGAGTGGTGAAACCCATCTTTATATGGGTAGGCAATACCGTTTAAAAATAACAGAAGCTAAGTCAAACATTGTTCATTTCCGGGGAAGGTTTTTTGAAGTCCAGATGAAAAAGAAATCGAATGCAAAAACCCTTCTTAGACAATGGTACCGGGAAAGAGCGAAGCTTAAGTTTGCCGAAATTGCGGAACCATGGATCCAACGGTTTGAAAAGTACAATGTCAAACCAGAATCCATATATTTACAGGAAATGCCCACTCGCTGGGGAAGCTGCACACCCAAGGGGAAGATCATTCTGAATCCGGAACTTATTAAAGCGCCTAAACCCTGCATTGAATATGTGATTATCCATGAATTATGTCATCTTGTCCACCCGAATCATACCAATTCCTTCATACAATTGCAGGAAAAGATGATGCCGGATTGGGAAAAATGGAAGGCGAAACTTGAAACACTATTGGCTTAATTTTGATCCTTTTTATTTATCAAACGGTAACTTTGATGGTTTTTTGTGTATGTCTTTTTGACCCTGATCTAAACTGCTACCAGCAAACGGTACAAATTGATACCACCCCGGGGAGAAGGCGACCACGTTATGGGTCTAGTAGATATCATTAAGGCAAGTATCAGGGAGCATTTCGATGTTTCATTTTGAGAGGTA
>JAPLDH010000063.1 GCA_026391355.1 Bacteroidota bacterium
CTTTGAAAGGATCCAAAACAACGCTTAGATTTATTGCAAAGAAACATCACGAAACTTGTAAATTTACATCTGAAAAGATTTTATATAAACATAAGAAAGTTAATAACTCTATCCTTTTATAAGGGGGGTGAATAGTTACAAGATTAAAAATTAAAGATTACGGATTATTCTTTTTTGTGGTGATCTGGATTTTGGCAATGATTCTTAAGATTTCTTCAATATCATCGAGAATTGATTTTGCTTGTTGTGCTGTAATGTATTCTGAATCCCTTAATATCCTGATCCAGTAATTTGTCTCTCTTGCTTCTTTATAGGCAACTGCAAGTTTCGAAGTAAAATCGGCCCGGGACTGTCCACCTAATGCTTCTTCAACATTTGCCCCTATTGATGTTCCACTTTTTAATACCTGTTTTGACAATACAAATTCTTTCTTTTCCTCAACTAAATGCCTGTAAAGTTTAACAATTCGCAGAGCGAAATTGTAAGTTTTTATTTGAATCAGGTTATCCGATTTCATTAGGTCAAAAAATTAACAAATCTATCTCCTTATCATTCGAAATTCAATTCGTAATTCGTAATTATTAATTTTTAATTTTTAATTTCATTGGTTACCTGTATTACCCTGAAGTATTCCTTATTAAAAATCTTGAAGTAGATCCAGTATGGATACCAATTGTAACCGGGTGAAAATTTTGCGATATATTTCCTGTCAAGTGGGTCAAAACTGTTCATGTATTCCTTTTTTTGCCTTCCCCAGGGATAGATAAACACATAAACATCTGGATTGGGCATTCCCTGGCATTGATATATTTTTTTTCCTGCTAAATATGGGTTTATGCTGCTCCAGGAGTTTTTAACCAGAAAGTTTTCTGCCATAGAGGGGGGGAAAACGCTCTGATAGATCCTTTTTACGGAGAAACCGGGGTTGTTCTTATTCCGGTTGCAATATTCCACCACCAGTTTGCTGATAAAAACATGGTCGGGATGTCCGTACCCTCCAATGATGTCATCGAGAGTAAAGATGATATCCGGCTGATAGTTATCTATCAGGGATGAGAGATAATGATAAATCGTATCGTGGTTAAATACTGACGGGAACTTTTCGTATGGAATCGGCATATAAGGCATTTTATTTGTTTCCAAATCGTTACGATATTTTGCCTCAATCAGGTCAACACCTTCCAGTTCTTCATTTTTTGCCAGTTCGTAAAATAATTCATTTTTAAGAGAGTCCTTCATTTTAAAACTGATCTGACGGATATCCCATGAGTCACCGGTAAGCTTTGCAATGGTTCCTGCAAAGGAATAGGCGTCATCATCATGGGCAGTGACGATCATGGCTCTCTTTCCAAAAACATGATCCAGATAGGTATCCACCGGGTAGGTTTCCCTGGCAGTCATAGAGTTTAAATAAAACAGGTGGGCTCCAACTGCGAAAATAAAAAGCAACACAATAAAAAAAAATAATTTTCTGGTTGTTCTTCTGGGCATGTTTGAGTTATTGATTTAATGAATTATACAGTTAATATAAAGTTAACGTTTTCAATTGATTTTCCCTATTGCCTATTGCCTGATGCCTAGTGCTTGAATTCAATGATCATCACAGATTTCGGAGCAACTGACAGATGATCCGGATCCGTTATCTCAGAGCCGCTGATGATCTCTTTTCCGCGATGGAAATTTTTTAAAAATTCATTGCAAACATTCCGGTTAACCACTTTAGTTTCATATTTGTTGTTGTTCATCACAACCATCACTGTATCATGCTGATTATAGCGGAAGTAAACATACAGACCATCGTTGGGGACAAATTGTTTCAGTTTGCCTGAATGAATGACCTCCTTGTTTTTCCTCCAGTTCAGGAGGTTATGCAAGTACTGAAACATATCATTCTGGGGTGCATCCCTTCCGGAAGCGGTAAATGCATTGTGAAGATCCTTCGGCCAGCCGCCGGGGAAATCCTTCCTTTTCTGTCCGTCACCCTGGTCATCCCCGGTTGTCATCAGGATCTCGGTTCCATAATATATCTCAGGAATTCCACGGGTTGTAAGGACAAAAGCCAGCCCCATTTTAACCTTCCGGATATCATCCTTCTGGGAATCGAAATAACGATTAACATCATGATTATCAGAAAAAATAACGATGTGTGAGGGATCGGGATACGATAAATCCTGTGAAAGGATATCATAAAGGCGAAGAATCCCGGTATTCCAACCATCGTCTTCCATAAATCCAAGTCGAAGCGCATCATACATAGGAAAATCAAAAACGCTGGGTAAAAAGGAGTTATAATGATCGCGGTTTTTTGCATCTTTCTGCCAGTAGGCAACCCCGGCAGGATTCGTAACCCAGCATTCCCCGACGATATTGAACCGGGGATACTCTTTCAGCACTGCTTTATCCCAATCTGCCATGAAATCCTTATAGCAGTAAGGGTAAGTGTCCTGCCGGATCCCGTCAAGCCCGGCATATTCAATCCACCAGATACTGTTTTGGATAAGGTATTTAGCTAAATAAGGGTTGTGCTGGTTCAGGTCGGGCATGGTTTGGTCAAACCAGCCTTTCACAAATTGCCTACTGTCATAAGCGGAGAGGTAAGGATCGACCATGGTTCCAGCCCGGTAGGAGGTCCGGGTGAATTCAGGCCAGTTGTTCAGCCAGTCTGGAGAAGGAAGCGCCTTCATCCACCAATGTTCCAAACCACAATGATTAAATATCATATCCATGATCAGTTTCATGCCTTTTTTATGGATCGAATCGGATAATCTGATATAATCCTCATTCCTTCCGAATCGTGCATCGATATTGTAATAATCGGTGGTTGAGTAGCCATGATAGGAGTATTTCTTCATGTTATTCTCAAGAAGCGGATTGATCCAGATCGCTGTTGCGCCCAAATCCTGAATATAACCCAGGTGATCCATGATTCCTTTGATATCCCCTCCATGCCGGCCATCGGGATTATTCCTGTCAGTTGTTTCAAACATACCCGGCAGGTTATCATTGGTTGTGTCGCCGTTTGCAAAACGATCCGGCATGAGAAGATAAACAACGTCGTTCGCATTAAATCCCACACGATCTGCTGAACCGGCTTTCCTCATCCTTAACTCATAATGACAACCGGCAACCTGCTTTCCTTTGTTGATAAAGGTTATCATGATATTTGTCCGGCGATTCAATGGTTGGATCAAAAGATCCAGGAAGAGATAATCGGGATTTTCCACTTTATTGACCCGCACCAGGGCAACATCAGGTGATTTTATGGATACTGTTGCTTGCGAAATATTCTTTCCATATATCATTAACTGCAGTTGCCGGTTTTTAAAACCGGTCCACCAGAAAGGAGGCTCAACACGGGACAGGCTGATATCCTGGGCGAAGAGGAGAATATTTGCAATAAACAGGATAATGATGAGAATGGTCTTTTTCATTTTATTTTCCTTGTCTTCCAAATAAGATGGTTAAATGTGCTAATCTTTCAGCCAGTTGATCTGTCAACTGGTTTGGCTTAGTCCTCCACATCCAGTTACTGACGGTTGTTCCGGGGAAGTTCATGCGGGCTTCCGTTCCCAGGTCCAGGACATCCTGCATAGGAACAATTGCCGTATATGCCACCGATGCCCATGCAAGGCGGATAAGATCCCAGTTCAGCTCTTCGCCTCCTGTGTTCAGATAATCCAGTATATATTTCTTGTCTTCTTTTTTGGCATTAAGATACCATCCTCTCACGGTTTCGTTGTCGTGAGTTCCGGTATAGACCACGCAGTTCCTGGTATAGTTGTGCGGTAGAAAATCGCTGGGTTCATTGGAGTCGAAAGCGAACTGGAGAATTTTCATCCCAGGCAGCCCGAAAGAATCCCTGAGATCTTCCACATCGGGGGTGATGACACCAAGATCTTCAGCAATGACAGGGATATCCCCCAGTTCATTGCGGATGGCTTGTAAAAGTTCTTTTCCCGGACAGGTTATCCATTCTCCCCTGATGGCGGTTTTTTCACCGTATGGGATCGCCCAATATGCTGCAAGACCCCGGAAATGGTCAATTCTGACGATATCATACAAGGTGAGGTTGGCTTTGATGCGGTTGATCCACCACCTGTAACCGTCCTGGCGCATCCTGTCCCAATTGTATAAAGGATTTCCCCACAATTGACCGGTTTCACTGAAATAATCGGGAGGAACGCCTCCCACGGCAATGGGATTTTTATTACTGTCGAACTGGAAAAAGTCGGTGTTTGCCCAGGCATCAACACTGTCGAGGGCGATATATAAAGGAATATCGCCGATGATCCGTATGTTATGATTGTGCGCATATTCCTTCAGCGACATCCACTGCCGGAAGAAAATGAACTGGATGAATTTCTGGAATTCAATGTCCTCATGAAGGATCCCGAATAAAGGATAGAGCGCCTGTTCTTCTTTCATTTTAAAAGGACGGTCCCATTGATACCAAGGCTTCTGACCAAAATACTCCTTCAACGCCATGAACAGCGCATAATCAGAGATCCACCATGAATTGGATTCGAGAAAATGGTAATAGCTGTCTTTCTCCTTTTTCCCGGCTTTTTCATGAAAGACCCGTGAGGCTTTCCTGAGCAAAGGGTATTTTATATTTATCACCTTCCCATAATCCACGGGGCCGTCATGAAAATCCCTGGCATTTTCGAGATCCAGGGGATCAAGGAGGCCTTCCGCTGCAAGGAGATCGAGGTCAATGAGCAACGGGTTCCCTGCAAGGGCGGAGAAACACTGGTAGGGTGAATCGGCAAACCCGGTTGGCCCCAAGGGTAATATCTGCCAGTATTTCTGTTTGGCCTTAACCAGAAAATCAATAAATTTCCTTGCCTCTTTTCCTAATGTACCTATCCCATATTTCCCGGGCAAAGATGTAGGATGTAATAGTATTCCGCTGGTTCGTTCTTTCTTCATTTTTAATTGGTCATTGGTCATTAGTCATTAGTCATTGGTCACTTGATATAAGGCACCAGGCACGAGGCATCAGGCACGAGTAAAATTGCAATTTGCACGTTGAATTGAATGACATTATTCCCCTCCCTGATTTGGGGAGGGGCAAGGGGAGGGGCATTGATTTTGCATTTTTCATTTTGAATTAAGTTGCAGTTACAGTCCGGGTGTGTTTGTAAGAGACCACAAAGAGTGTCATCAATGCAGCAATGCCAAAGCAGACCCCACCGATGACCATGGCGCTCATGGGATTGCCTGCAAAGAACACTTCGAGTACCTTACCCAGCAATCCGGAGGCAATGACCTGTGGGATGACAATGAAAAGGTTGAACATTCCCATCATTACACCGAGTTTACCGGCAGGCAATGCAGGCGTGAGCATGGCATAGGGCATGGATAATATGCTTGCCCATGCAATCCCGATACAGGCCATGGAAAACAGCAACTCATATTTGCCTGTCATTAGCGGGATGGTCAGCAATCCGGCGGCACCGATCGCCAGACAGAGGGTATGCATCAGCTTGGGACCGGTATATTTCGTTACTTTTATCAAAACGAATGAAAAGGCAAAACATACGGCATTGTACATGGCAAAGCAGAACCCTGCCCAGGTTCCGGAGGTTTCCATTTCAACCGTGCCTTCATTTGCATGAAAGATATGTCCTGCGATTGAAGGTGAGAAATAGACCCATAAACAGAACATCCCAATCCAGGTAAAGAATTGTACAAGCCCGAGTTCCCACATCCGGCGCGGTAAGTGTCCTGTGAGCCGGAATATCTCACCCAGTCCGAGTGTCCAGTCAAATTTCCGGTTTTTAAGTGAACTCAATTCACTCTCATCGGGTGCAATTTCTTTTGTTGAAAAGACGGTCCAGAGTACGGCGCCGATGAAAACAACGGCACCAATGTAAAAGGAGAAGGTAACGGAGCTCGGTATATGCCCTTGCCCGGCCTTTTCAGCTACAATGCCGAACCAGTTTGTCATCATCCAGGGCAATGCTGAGGCAATGGTACCGCCCAGGCCGATAAACAGCGATTGTATGGCAAATCCCTGCGAATTTTGCTCTTCGGGGAGATTATCGGCGACCATGGCACGGAATGGTTGCATGCTCGCATTGATGGTTCCGTCGAGAACCCACAACAAACCTGCAGCCACCCAGAAAGTAGGGGAGTTCGGCATCAGTAAGAGTGCCAGGGATGCAAGGATCGCACCGACAAGAATATAGGGCCTTCTGCGACCCAGCCGTGTCCAGGTACGGTCGCTTGCCTGTCCGATCAGCGGCTGTATAATAACACCCGTAACAGGCGCGGCAAGCCAGAGCATGGCGATCTGGCCGGGCCTGGCGCCGAGATAGGAATAAATGGCGCTCATATTGGCCATCTGCAATCCCCACCCAAACTGGATCCCGAAAAAGCCGAAGCTCATGTTCCAGATCTGCCAGAAGGATAGTACCGGTTTGTTTTTCATAAACGGTGAAGTTCTGTAAGAAAATGAAAAGCCAAATTTAGGAAATTATACTTTGGGGTTGTTGCAGATTATGGTATTTGGGTTATATCTTTTTTTTGAGATGCCGCAACGATAAAAACTTTTACCACCATGACACCAAAGAAATGAATAATGAGTGATGAATTATTGCAAAGAAGGTTTTCCAATTCACTTAAATGTGCTAATTTTGATGTCATATGAAAATTAATAAAATCACCTATATGCCGGGTGTCCACGAGGAAAACCCAATATTCTCCATCCTCATTCCTACTTGGAACAGCCTGGAATACCTGAAGCTTTGTATCGGGAGCATACGAAAAAACAGCAGGTTCAACCATCAGATTATTGTTCACGTAAATGAAGGAAGCGATGGAACCTGCGAATGGGTGAAAAACCAGAAGCTCGATCACAGTTATTCCCCTTCAAATGCCGGCGTGTGTTACGCTTTTAATGCTGCGGCCACGCTGGCCAAATCCGATTGGCTCCTGCTGATTGATGACGATAATTACCTTTTGCCTGACTGGGATTTTTATCTGTGGGAAGAAGTCCGAAAAATCGGGCATGAGTATTTCGCAGTTTCCGGAACTAAAATCGAACCGCGCACTACCTTTAATAATTGTGTGATCTCACCCTGGAATTTCGGTGCCTCTCCTGAAGAATTAAAGGAAGATGAACTGCTCGAAACGTTCTCGAAAATAACATTCAACGACTGGAATGGGAGCAGTTGGTACCCGTTGGCGATTCATAAAAACATCTGGAATCTTGTTGGTGGACTCAGCATAGAATTCACGCCAGGGATGTATTCCGACCCTGATTTTATGATGAAATTGTGGCAGGCTGGAGTAAGGTATTTCAAAGGCGTTAGCAAAAGCAGGAGCTATCATTTTATTTCGAGAAGTGTGCGCCGCGTTAAAAAAAACGACGGACGGAAACAGTTTCTGAAAAAATGGGGCATCAGTAATTCCACATTCCGAAGATATTATCTGCACATGGGCGAACCTTTTACAGGTTATCTTAAAGAGCCGGAAAAGAACACTGAATTTAAACTGCGGTTGCTTCGCGACCGGTTAAAAGGTTTTTTTCCCTTCTAACCGCTTTAATCGCAAGGCTTTCCTGTATTTCTGAAAAGTTTCTCCCGCAGCGATCCAACAAATGCGAAATCCAGGATACCCATCTAAAAAACCGAGGCGAAGCAGGTAGTTCCGGATAAACTTTGCGATCGGATTGAGAATGATCATGAAAAAATTGACGGGTTTTCCTAATGTCACCAGCTCCCTGGCTGAAATGGCGCTGAATTTGTCAGCCTGCCGGTGATGCTCTTCGACCGTGTAGTAGGTGTAATGCAAAATATCGCCGTGTAAAAACCCTGCTGATGAGTCAGGAATCATTTCAAATTTTTCGTGAATGAAAAGACCTTCCCATTTTCCTTTTGCCGAATCGTACAGCCTGAGTTTGGTATCAGGGTACCAGCCGCAGTGCCTGATCCATTTTCCGCAATAGTTGGCCAACCGGTTCATGCGATAGCCATCGCAATGCCAGTTTTCCTTTATCTTTTTTATCTCGTTTTTCAATTCATCCGACAAAGCTTCATCGGCGTCTAAGGAAAGCTGATGAGGGAAAGTTGCCTGACTGATAGCATAATTTTTCTGCCGGATGTACCCTTCAAAATCATGCTCAATAAACTTTACACCGTACTTTTCACAAATCAACCTGGTTTTGTCAGTCGAATGTGAATCGATCACAACTATTTCATCAGTAACACCTTGCAGTGATTCAAGGCATCTTTCGATATTTTTTTCTTCATTAAATGTGATAATAACTGCTGAAATTTTTACCATCATCGGCAGAATATTTTTTGTAAATATAAGATTAATTTGAGAATGGAAATTATTTTTACCTGGGCAGAAATAGAACCAGACGTTCGGGTTGGTTATTCCTTTCGGGATTAGGGAATATTAAACCGGTCCAATTGCAGCAAGATCGAAAAAAAAGACATTAAAAAACGCATAAAACACCACACCTTCCTGCCTTTCAAGCATCGATTCAAAAATCATACTGATCCCAACGATGAATAAAAATGCAAAATAGATATAGTTTTCTCGTTTGAGGGAAAAAATGGCAGGCGTTACAATCATGGTTATCAGAATAAGTAGTCCAAATATCCCCAGCGCCATAAAAGTCTGAACGTATTGATTATGGGCATTGAGATAATGCTTCAGTACTGCTATGACATTTCCTCTCCTGTATTCTTCCATAAGTTTATCCCTGACATCTCCGGTGCCGACACCAAAGAGAAAATGTTTCTTAATAATTTCTTCAGAGGACTTCCAGATTAAAATACGGTCGCCCGTACTTCGCCCGGAATTGTCAATAGAGTCTTTGAACGCTATATCCTGTTTTGCCTGTGAAACCCGGTCTGCAGCAGTTGGGAAAAGAAGAAGAAAGAGAACAAAAGCCGTCAAAGCAACTGCAACGAATATCACGACTGTACGCCATCTTTTGTATTTGAACAAAAGAATAACAGCATAAAAACCGATGACGCAAAGCCATATCAGAAGACCTGCTTTCGAACTTAACAGAACGATCATCAGGGTAAAAAAAAGAAGGATCAGAATATGTGCTGTCACTTTAGGAAATCCTTTCACGCTTTGACGGATCAGGAGAAAATAGAGAATGTTCGACATGGCAAAAGTGATGTACATGGAATAGTACCCCGGGTGAAAGTTCCAGGAGAGACTTGTATAGTAAAATGCTCCGGCTTGGTGAATAAATACACTGGAATAAAAAGCTCGCCCGACCAATATAAGACTACCTGCAATACATCCGGCAGCAAAGACCCTTAAAATAATCCCTGTCTCTTTTTTACTTAATAGAGGGAAATCGGATGTAGCAAAAATCAATGGAAAAAGGAGAATCGATACTTTAATCTCAAGATCTTCCCGGGCATATTGAAAATTATTTGTATGAATAAGTCCAGCCAGGTAGAGCAAATAAAGAAATGAAAATGAAAACATTAAAAATCGCGTTCTTTCCTTAAAAATTAACGGGAATGTCTTACTATATTCCCCTTCTATAAGCCAGTTAAGAAAGAGAAACCCGATTAAAAAGGGTAACAATCGGCCATAGACAGGAATAGTAAATGCGATGGCCAGAGAGAGACCCATAAAGATTTTCCTGTGAATGACTTTTCTTTTATCCTGTTTAATCATCTTGTAGGTCCGACGACATTAATGAAGCATCACCTGAGGCAAACAACAAGGAAATCTTTGGAGCCGATGGTCAATGGGCGTTCGTGATAATCCCCGAAGATCCGGAAGTCGGTAAACTTCGACATCGTTAAGAGGTGTTCCAGTTCATACCTGAAGAAAAGCCTGAGCTCTGTGTTCCAGGTTTCAGATTGAACCTTTCCTTTTTCGCTCCATTCAAAGCGGAACGTAACATGGGTGATCTGGTTCACGATGTCGCTGTGCGAAGAGGTGATCCGCCGCACCGTTTCCCCCGGGGCATTTTCCCCTTCAAAATCGGTGACTTCATTCATTCCTCTTTCAAGAAGCCCCGGATTAGGAACAAAGAGATCGAAAATAAAAAGGCCACCCTCTTCAAGGTAATCGTAAACATGGTTCAGCGCGGCAATCTGTTCCTGAACCGTCGTGAGGTGCATAAAAACCCGGAAAGGAGCAATAACCAAGGCAAATTTTTTATCAAGGGTAAAGCCGGTTATACTCTGAAGAGAGATCCTGTGCTGATCTTTTTTGTCAATCCTTGACCTCAGGATATCCAGCATCGATGGACTAATGTCGATCCCGTAAATGTCGGCTCCCTGGTTCAGTGCCTCAATAAAAAAGCGTCCTGTACCCGTACCTACTTCCAGCACAGGTCCGTTTGCCTCACTGATCTTTTTTAGGAAGTAATCTGTGTCAACACCTGACCTTATATGGCTGTAGATCAGATCATAGAAGCGGGCGAAGAATTGCGGGTAGAGGGTGGTCATGGGTTATTGGTCATTGGTCATTAAGTCATTGGTCATTGGTCATTGGTCATTGGTTATTAAGTCATTGGTTATTAAGTCATTGGTCATTAAGTCAAAAGGTCATTAGGTCATTAGGTCATTTGGGAAGAAGCGATTAGACAATAGACAATAGGCATTGGTGTTTTGACCTTTGACATTTGATTTTTTTTACTGATGACTTAATGACTTAATGCCCAATGACCAGTATATTACAAATTAAACAGAATGACTAATGTGATAATGGCGAGCACGATTGGTACCAGGATCAGCACCTTTTTCCGGTCGCGGTTGATAAAGCCCTGGCATTCAATCGCCTTTTCCGTTGCGAATTTATCTCCCGGCTTATATTGGAGGGCTGCTTTGAACTCCTCCCGTGCTGACCGGAACAGGTCGATCTTGATAAAGTCGGCTCCGCGTTGTGTATGCTCACGGTATTTCAGCTCTTCGTGGGAGAGGGGTTCTTCCTGTACTTCATGACTGGACATAATTTTTCTGTTTTAAAGTCCAAAAGTATAAAAAATATTGGAATTAGGAATTTGGAAAAAGGAATTTGGAAAGAGGAATTAGGAATGCAGAAATGCAGGAGTGCAGAATTAATCCCTTGGGGTTACATAATTTCTGGAATGACGAATATGCGAATGACGAATAACTATTGCCTACTGCCTGTTGCCTATTGCCTCCTAAGTCAAAGATACAATCTAAAAGCAATTCACAACGTATTCAGTGTTAAGTATCTGTCTTAATAGCCATAAGTAATAAAAAAAGTTATAAACATCCGGAGAAAATTTTATTTTTTTTACTATTTTTGACAAATTCTGTCAAGTCAATATTTGGTCAATTGGGTAACTTCGGTCAGCGAATCAGGGAACTCAGGGAAGGCAAGGGTCTTCTGCTTCGGGAAATAGCGGCTTCCCTTGAAATAGACACAGGATTGATGAGTAAAATTGAAAGGGGCGAACGCAAACCAAACCGGGACCAGGTAAAGCGGATCGCCCGGATACTGAAAGCTGATAACAAGGAATTGCTTACGCTGTGGCTCGCCGATAAAGTTCAGTATATTATCAATGAGGAGTTGTCGGTAGCCGAAGAAGCATTGGAAATTGTTAAACGAAAGTTAAAGCATGATACCGAGAATTATTCTCATTGACAATTCGTCAGAAAATTACTCCCTTGGATATGCATTTAAGGAACTGATCAGCGATCCCTCTTTTTCACAGGTGGCCATCGCCTCAGGATATTGGGATTTACTAGGTATGGCCTTGATTTATGATGATTTAAAGTCATTTCTGGAACGGGAGAACACATCATTCAGGCTGCTCCTTGGCGAAGAACCATGTGTACGTACATATCAGGTTAAAAATCCGGAGAACCAGGATCCTGAATTCCCGGAAAAATATTTTAAAAAGGATCTCGAAGAACTCGAACTAAAAGATGAATATCAGAAGGTAGTAGATCTGCTTTTAAAACATACAAAGCCGAATGGTAAACTTCAAATCAGGGTTTACCGTAAAAATTTTCTTCATGCTAAATGTTACATCTTTGGGAGTGTTGAGGATAATGCCGTCGGATTATTAGGGAGCTCCAATTTTACATTTCAGGGACTATCCGGCAACCTTGAACTCAACCAACTGGAAGATAATAACGCAACCGTAAATTATATCCGCAAAAACATTACCCAACATCCTACACACCGGTCATGGTTTGAGGAATTGTGGAGCAACAGTGAAGCCTGGACCGGGATCTTCTCAGAAGAGATTCTCGATGTCAGCAAGCACGGAAGCCTTTGTTTCAGCCCGTATGAAATGTATATACATGCATTGTACAGAATTTATGGACAGGAACTTCTTGATGAAAAAGAGAACAAGGTCGAACCAAATGATCCTGCATCCGGAAAACCGCAAATGCTTAAATTCCAAATACAGAATGCCAATAGTATAATCAAAAAATTAGAACGGCAAGGCGTTGCCATGCTTTCGGATTCGGTTGGATTAGGTAAAACTTACACTGCAATTAAAGTAATCGAATATTACCAGCAAACCCGCCAACAACGGGTTGTTGTAATCACACCAGCAGGGTTGAAGTCGCAATGGGAAAAAGCCTTTGCAGATTTCAGGTTTAAAAATATTCCGGAAATACTTTCAATGCAAGACATAAATAAAGTTCAGGACAGAAGAGAAACTTACAAGAGTATTTCTGTCGGGTTATTTGTGTTCGATGAGAGTCATAATCTAAGAACGGCGGGCGGCAGCCGTTCAGATATTTTTACTCAATGGAAAATGGAGAATGAAAAAGCACATACATTGTTGGTAACTGCTACACCCATTAATAATCAACTTTCAGATTTGACAAATCAAATAATAATTGGTACAGGAGGAGAATTGACAAAACTTGGTTTTCATGTCAATGACAGAGGAAACCG
Source organism: Bacteroidota bacterium (assembly GCA_026391355.1). Classification (GTDB taxonomy): domain Bacteria; phylum Bacteroidota; class Bacteroidia; order Bacteroidales; family FEN-979; genus CAIYUC01. Next base: position 12,880 of record JAPLDH010000063.1, read on the forward strand.
GGAAACAATTCAGGAAAGACTGGCCATTATTCAAAAAAAAATCAAGACAGATATTACTTCTGGTTTTATTGATTACCATGGAATAAGAGAGCAACTTACCCCACTTCTAAATAAGTTTATCGTAAAGAGAACAAGACAAAGTATCGAAAAAGAATTTCCTGACGGTCTTTTGATAAATGGAATCCTGCAAAAATTTCCAAAGTCCATTCCATTTAATTTGGAATACACTGTTTCAAATCAATTCAAATCAGAATTGGAAAAGTATGCTGCCAATTATCCCAGATTGGCGAAGGCTTTCCAATTTACCATTAATAGTTTAGCTGAGTTAAAATACCTGGCTCATCCTTTAGATTTATTCGAATACTACGAAAAAAGAAAAATTCCAATTTCGTCATCACTGGAAATCATATATACAGGACTGCTTTCACTTGGCTTTCCATGTTATAGGTATAATATTTACAGGTGGGCTTATTATGGGAGAAACAGAGAAGCAGACGATTTTAAGTTAACGAGTGATGAAAACAAGGAACTTAGCAGGCAAATTGGTATATATGGAATTTTCAGAACAGTTTTTTTAAAACGACTTGAATCTTCATTGTTCTCAATTCAAAAGTCTGTTTCAAGCTATGAAGATAAACTACTTGATTTTCAAAAAAAGTTGATCAGGTACAACAAGATCATTTCTGTAAAGAATCTTTCATCCCTGAATAAATTTATTGATTCCTACAATGAGCAAAATGCAGGAGAAGATGAACTGGATTTTGATTTTGCCACTTTTGAAAACAGGGAAGATGGTTTTTTTAGTATAGATGCGGATAAAGGAGTTTTTAATATTGACCAGTTAAAAGAAGATATTGCCAAAGATCTGGCTATAATCCAGGTGTTGAAAAAGCAATTGGACTTGCTGATTAAAAAGGACGATAAGATACAGCAACTTGCCAAACACCTAAATCAAAATGATGACAGGAAGGTATTAATATTCACTTATTTTGCCGATACGTTAAAATACCTGCAAAACGACCTGCCTCAATATTTGCTTAAGGGCAGGAATGTTGAATTTGCGTTAGGTACCAAAAGTGAAATTGAAAATTTTGCCAGGCGATTTGCTCCGGTTGCAAAACAATATACTTTAAAAACGGACGAAAGAGAAATAGATTATTTACTGGCAACCGACAAACTTTCAGAAGGGCAGAATCTTCAGGATAGTGGAATGATAGTGAATTATGATTTACACTGGAACCCAGTCCGGATGATTCAGCGAAATGGCCGGATCAATCGGTTAGGATCTACTTTTGAGGAAATTTATGTATATAATTTTCGCCCAACTGATCAGTTAGAGAGTTATTTGCAGTTGGTAAATAAATTGCAAACAAAAATTGACTTAATCAGGTACACTGTGGGAACCGATCAGTCTGTTCTGGATGAAGAACCAATTCCACAGGAATTCACTGAGGAATTATACAGTCGGGATGAAAAGAAAAGGTTAGCTGCTTTACAAAAAATTATGGAAACAACGGAATACCTCGGTGCCGAGCCAATATTCCTCGAAGACCTCAGATATTTTGATAATAACCCTGATATTGATGATACGTACAAAGAAAAAATAAAAAATCTACCTAAAGGGAAATGGGGTAAAATTCAGGAAAAACAAAAAGATGATGAATTTTTGCACATTGCACATCTGGCCGCAGGAGAAGAAGATACATTTGAAGCAGGATTTTTTGTGGTATTTGGAAAGAATGAAATTGGCGTCATGATGTCGGAAGCCGAAGGGCTGAATTATATTAAAACCACCAGTGACAATAACAAAAGATTTTCTGATCAGTTTAAAAATAAAGTACAAACGGAAGAAATGATCAGAAACTTTATTGACCTTTATGATATTTCAGAGGATGTTCATAATATCCGATATGGGAAACAACAGGAAGAAGCCATTGCAGCATTGATTACCAGAATGATTGAATATGGAGAATCACCTGAAATCATTGAAATGGTGACAAATTCGATCTTGCATTCACAAAATGCCTATATAAACAGGGAAAACCTGAAATTGGTGAAACAAGTAAATAGTAAAATCCGAAAAGGAGAACATTTTGGATCAAAAGAGATAGAACGATTTAAACAATTGGCGTTACAAAACAAACCCGAAGAAAAAACAGTGAAAGTCCCACTTTCAGAAATCATTCAAATTTTTGCATAGATGACAATTCAACATCTCAATAATATACTTGTCGAGTTATACCAGAATAAAACAAGAGAAAAAGTTATGGAGTTTGCTTTTACTCTTATTGAATGGATGGGGTTAATTGCCCACGATGATAAAAAGGGACAGTTATTGGCTCCTCAAACAAATAAACTAAAAGGTTTTTTAGCCCCGGTTCCAAAAACAGCCCAGCCGCAGTTATACAGACTTACAGCCGATGGACAAAATATCCGTATCCGGTTTGCAGTATTGAACAATTTGAAAAAAGAAACCATCAATCAATTGGTGGATAATGACCCGGGCCTTACCAGTTATCAGGCAATTACAAAAGGAATCGGAAAAACTGTAAACGGAACTGCATTTATTCCTTCTCAGCCCTATTTTATTCATTTTGTAACCACAAAAGATTATGACCGTCTGATCCTGATTTTTAATCAGGGCGACCAAAAACGCCTTGTTTCGTTCCGAAACAGGTTAACCAATACTCAATACTTTAAAATTATTTTACAATGGCAATACATTGCCCGAAAATCAAAGCCAGAGATTTCCGATCTGCTATGGAAAAGTCTCGATGTTAAAGAAGTCAATAAAGACTTTTACAAACAAATTAAAGAGCGTTTTGATGCTTTATTGGGTATGGTCAAATCTTACAACCTGGATGCAACCGAAAATCAGGTAAAACAATTCGCGATAAAATTGATTGGCCGATACCTCTTTTGTTGGTTTCTGAAGGAAAAAGAGATTATCCCCAACAGCTTGATTTGTAGTGATTACATAAAAAAAACAGACAATTATCATCAACTTTTCCTTCAAAAGCTATTTTTTGGAATACTTAATTCCAGGATTCAGGATAGAGATTGGCTGATTACTGAATCAACAGAAATAAAACACTTCTTCGAAAAGATACCCTATCTGAATGGAGGCCTTTTTGACAAGACCACTGAAGATGAATTATTTGCAACCCTTGAATTAAATCCATGGTTAATTAAGTTTGTTGAGGTTCTGGAAAATTATGATTTTACAGTTGACGAAAGCAGTAACCAATATCAGCAGGTAGCTGTTGACCCTGAAATGTTGGGGCGTATTTTTGAGAATCTATTGGCAAGCCAGAACCCTGAAACCGAAAAAGCAGCAAATAATGAACGAAAAGCCTTTGGCGCTTTCTATACACCCCGGGAGATTGTGGACTATATGGTAGATGAGGGTTTAAAAACCTATTTAGCCGGTAAACTGAATATTCATTCTGATGAATTAACTTATGCATTTTCTGCTAATCCGGTATGGCCTGACAAATTATCAAAAAGGAAACCAGAGGCAGAGGCTGCTTTGAAAAATGTAAAAATTCTTGACCCGGCTTGCGGTTCCGGTGCTTTTCCGATGGGTGTTTTACATCGCCTTATCAGTTTAAGGGAAATTTTAAGCCTGCAGCCAAATACTTATCTACTTAAAAAAGAAATTCTTTCAAACAACATTTACGGTGTGGATATCATGCCCATGGCAATTGAGATTGCCCGTCTCAGAGCATGGCTTTCTCTGATTGTCGAAGAAGATTACAAAGGCGAAAAGGTTTCCGGTAATTTCGGTATCGATGCTCTGCCGAATTTAGACTTCAAATTTATGCAGGGGAATTCGCTACTTGAAACATTCGAAGGTATTAAATTATTTGATGAGAAATTGCTTTTGGTAAAAATTGCCAGTGATAAACAGGATCTGATAGACAAAACAAAGAATAAACTGAATGAACTACAACAAACCTACATTACACTCCATCAAACAAATCAACTGAAAGGAACTACAAAAGCGATCCTTGATATTGAACTTAAACAAAATAAAGAATTACTGACAAGGATTCTGAAAGCAGAGGAACCCAATGCCAATTATGGTTTGTTTCAGACAGAAGAACATACCGATAATATCACGGAGAAATTACAAAAGCTACACTCGGAGTTATTCAGTACGTCGGAAAAAGATCGTAAAAAAGAACTTATTCTTGCAATAGAAACACTTGAATGGAAGTTGATTGCAACAACTTTAAAGGAACATGGCAAAACCGATAAACTGAATGATCTTGAAAATCTTCGGAAGCAAAATATAAGACCCTATTTCCTTTTTAAACTCAATTTTCCGGAAGTATTTACCGAAAAAGGAGGATTCGATATTGTAATCGGAAACCCGCCTTATGTGCGCCAGGAGGCCATTGACCCCTATTACAAACCCAAATACATAGCCAATCATCCCGAAGTAGGCAGTGGTACTGCCGATTTATATGTTTACTTTTTCGATTCAGCCCTTTCTGTTACAAATAAAGGTGGTATTATCATTTTTATTACCCTGAATAAATACCTGAAAACAAAATATGGTGAGGGTTTACGAAAAAAGTTAAAAGATAAAAATGTTGATTTGATTATTGATTTTTTTGAACTTCCCGTTTTTGAGGCAAGCACCGATACTGCAATTACTAAAATTATCAATTCACCGGATACAGACACTACCCGCTATTTTCCTGTAAAATCATTGGATCAACTTGATTTAAATGTGTTGACTAGGTGTGAGCCTTTAAAAGTGATTAAAGATGGCTCAGAGTGGAAATTTATCGATGAATCGAATGTTAAACTTCTCGGTAAATTTTATAATAATTCAATTTCCCTTCAAAATTATAGCAATGACAAAATTTATCGCGGATTGACAACTGGATTAAACAATGCATTTATTTTTGATGAGGAAGTTGCAATTCCTATTGCAAATTCCGAAAGTAATGTACTATTACGAAAATACGCACATCCAAAAGGAATTAAAAAATGGAAAATTGAAAATGAAAAATTTTTCTTATCAACTGGATTTGATATAGATATAGAGAATAAATATCCTAAAGCGTATAATCATTTATTGCCTTTTAAAGAAGAATTATTGATAAGACAAGACAAAGGTAAAAAATGGTGGAATCTTAGGGCCTGTGCGTATTATGATTTATTTGACAAACCAAAACTAATATACATTAGAACCGCGAAAAATCATACTTTCTATTTTGATGAAGAAGGATATTATATAAATGATTCTTGTTTTTTAATATCTACAAGCAACAAGTATTTATTTTTCTTTTTAAATTCATATTTATTTGATTGGTATAAGAGAATTAAATTTGTAGCATACGGTGATGCAGATGAAGGTGGTCGCGTAAAACTTGAATACAATAAAATGGTTTCTGTTCCCATTAAGCAAATTACCGATAATCAGTTAAAATGGTTTGAAAACCAATATGCGGTTATTAAATCAGTGCTTGGCAATGAAGCAAGGGTGAAAACTTTAGAACAAGAAGCAGAAACCATGCTTTTTAAAATATACGAACTCACCTTCAATGAAGTAAAAACGGTTTGTCAGGATTTCTGGATGGATGAGCAGGATTATTTGCAATTGAAGTTTGAATAACATGGAATTAAATCAGATAGATAAGGTTCTGTCCCGGCTTGAAAATGATAAGGCAAATGGTCGTGATCACATTTTATCCTTGGTTGCCGCACTGATTGAATGGATGGGAATACAACCGGTTGCTTCGACTATGCTCAGCAACCGGGGTTCAAAGATACAATCTGAAAGCAATTCACAATAAAGTGCCAAATGGCAAATCCAAAGTGCAATGTGCAAAGTGCAAAAAAATAGTCTTGGTCACCTTGTCACAGGTCCCATGTCCCATGTCACACGTCACATGCCGCGTCAGTGCAGCCTGTACGAGATACCAACCCCGATATTTTCCCGGAATTGAGTTCTGGGGCCTGTTTTGCCATGAATATCCGTGATCATGACCTGGTCATCATAGATGAGGGCAAGATTAACTGATGTTGCCAACCATTTGCCGGCTTTCAGTGTGAGAAGCATGTTCCAGTTCACATTGATATCGCCAAAATTCTTGAAATAGTTGGTGAACAGGTCGAGGGTGCTGCTGATACTGGCGGATTTCCCCAGTTCCTGGTTCAGAGACGCCCTGACATAAGCCCCGAATTCAGCCTTTACCTTTTTTCCCCTGTCCACACCACACGCGCCTGAATCGGAAAGTGCCGGATCAATCACAAAAATAAGACGACCTGCTGCGGGTGACATAAACAAGTTGAAAGATTTTACAGGAACCCAGGTGAAACCAAGCCCTGCTATCAGATAACCAGGCGACATGAATTTAGCGATGATCACACTGTCGTTCGGATAGTTGTATCCGTCGGTAAATTGAGTCTTGAAATTCAAAATAGCACTTAAGTCCCAGGTTTTGGAAATACCATAGCCATAGCTCGAATTGAGTTCGATGCGGTCGTCGGTTTTGCGGTATTGATTGTCGCTGCTCCCAGGTGCAAGATATTGAAAACCGTAAGCCATGTCAAGGTTGTTCTGCCAGGAATGTTTCCCCTTCCTGTATCCTGCCTGGAAGCTGGCAAAGGTGTTCAATCCTATGGAACTTTGACCACCTGCAGCCCAGTTAACAAGATACACCTGGTTCACATTCAGGGAAGCCACCCCTGTCCAGGTCCAGTGTTTAATGGTATCCGGCGCTGCGTCAAGATGCCGGACTGCGGCCTGTACCTTTTTAATATCGCCCTGGGCAGATCCGGCCAGGTAAAGGAATACCAGCAGAGAAAGTAAAAGGGTCTTTTTCATAAATTGTAACATTCAGGGTTAATGGTTGTGATTATTTCTTCAGCAGATCCCGGATCTCGGTCAGCAGTTCCTGGTCTTTTGTCGGAGGCGGGGGAGGCACAGGCAGTGCTTCTTTCTTCCTTCTTGCACTGGTAACACCTTTGATGATAAGGAATACCGAACAGGCGATGATGACAAAGTCGATCAGGGTCTGGATAAATTTCATAGTGGCATGGGGTTAAATGCGCTGCAAAAATAATAATTTAGTGACAAAGGCACAGAAGCACATTCATTTTCCGTTACGCGTAACGCGTGACACGTGACCAAATGACCAATGACTAATGACTAATGACTAATGACTAATGACCTTTTTCTGACTCGCCAGTTCACCATCTCACCAATTCACCAACTTCTAATCGTCGTCCTTTCCCCAATCGCTTTTTTTCTCCTTGCTTACTTTACCCAGGATATCTCCCTTAGGTGACAAATGCACCTCAATGATCTCATTCCCTTTCTCAATTCCTACATTATACAACATTCCTTTCGAGGGAGTTTCGACCTTCTCGGCCTCATATATGGTAAATCCGGGAAAATGCCTGGCAATTGCCTTTGAAACCGCTTTGGGCAAAGCTGATTTAAGGATCCTGGTTTCTTTATCGAGCCAGTTCCCGTCATTGTCAAATTTCATTGCAAACTTCGTCTCACCCTGCGCAAACATTACCTGGTAAGTACTGCCTTCCAGCGTCCACACCTGGTTTGTTGCTTTCGGGAACTGTTTTATGAATTCTGATCTTACTGCATCCGATACCCTGTCGGCTTCAATATACTGGGCAATCCCTCCTGAAATCATCAGGAACGTTATAACCATTATTAACATTAATCTTTTCATGGTGATACTTTTTAGACCTTATCAGGATTACTTTAATGCAAAGATACATCCTGACCGGGAAAACTATACAGGGGTTACGGATATTTTATAAACTCACCCCCAAACCCCCTCTCTTTGAAGGAAAGAGAGGGGGATGCTGAATGCTGGGGAAGTTTATTTAGAATGAATAAAAATAGTTGAAATAACCGGTGATGGCCATTTTGGGAACAGCTCTTTACTGAATACCGGCTACAAGCCAGGAACAGGAGATATTGCAGGAGGAAGTGTCGATCTTCAGCTTATCGCTATTCCGTTGAGTCCTTGTGTCGGAAATATTACAAGCACCATGCATGTGGTCATTGATAACTGCAATGCAGTTCCCCAAACAGAGGATCAGCCATTCCATCTCGCTGCAACACCGAATCCTTCCCATGGAATATTTTTTATTAAGCTGACCGGACTTAAACAGAAACCAACACGGCTCTCCGTGACAGACTCACAGGGAAAAACGGTTTACAGTGAGCTTATTACAGGTGCTGATCAATTCAAAAAAACGCTTGATATTTCTTCGGATTCAAAGGGGATCTACCTGGTAAAAGCAGAATCTGAAAAAGGATCAGGTATCGTAAAACTGGTGGTCAGGTAACCTGACGGAGACATTTTGGGTAAAATATTTAAAACAGTCGTGTTCATGTCCTTACATGATGCAATGAATTTGTATCTTTGGCAAAAAATCAGCACATGATAAAACCTGTTTCCCTTTTTACCTTTCTGTTTGCTTTAATAGCAGTACAGTCCTTCTCTGCGGGGGAGAATGTTTCCCGTCCCAGGGTCTCCAAAGCAATCTATTTTGATGTTTCCCCTTCATTAAGGGACCTTGCAAAAATGGCCGGTCAGAATATTGACAGGACATGGAAAGATGGAGTTGTAAAAAATGTTTTCTTCGATAATCTTCCGGGTTCACAGAAAATGCTTACACAAAATGTATATGATCCCGGGCTTCAAAGCAGGAATGGTACAACGATCACCGACACAACCATCGTGAATTTTGAGGGAATGGGAGCTACTGCTTATGTGCCTCCTGATACCCATGGAGAGGCAGGGTCGGATTATTATTTCCAGGTAGTGAACTGCTCTTATGCGATTTATAATAAGACCGGATCCATGATTTTCGGTCCCTATGGGAGTAGTACGATCTGGAGTGGTATGCCGAATAACACGAACAGTGGAGATGCTGTTGTAGTGTGGGACGAGGTGGCGCAACGGTGGCTGTTTACGCAGTTTTCCCTGCCTTTCTACCCGAATGCCCCGTTTTTTCAGATGATAGCCGTATCTCAAACGCCTGATCCGACAGGTTCATGGTACCGTTGGGAATTTGAATTTCCCGATATGCCTGACTATCCTAAGTTTGGGGTATGGCCTGACGGTTATTACATGTCATCGAACCGGTTTGCTTCCGGTGGAGGGGGTTATATGGGACCCGGGCTTGCAGCGTTCGACAGGACGGCTATGCTAGCCGGTGATCCGGATGCGCAGTCCGTGACAGTTGAGTTTTCCCCCGGTGGCGAAGGATTTATTACGATGTTGCCCTCCGATTGCGACGGCACATTCCCGCCAATGGGAACACCCGACTATTTTATGTATATCAGAACAGGAAGTTCCCCACACCTCGGTATTTATGAATTTCATGCAGACTGGACAAATCCCGGGAATTCTACATTCGGAAACAATGTCGTGCTGCCGGTGAATGCCTTTAATACTTTCAACAATGGAGGGATAACCCAGAAAGGTACAAGCACTCAACTGGATCCGATATCCGACCGGCTGATGTACAATATGAAATACAGGGTTTTCAACGGTTATTCTTCCATGGTCGCAAATCATACGGTAAACACAGGGTCAAATATAGCAGGAGTGCGTTGGTATGAGTTACGGAATACAGGATCTTCCTGGTCGGTATATCAGCAGGCCACTTATGCACTTTCTGATAACAGGTCGAGGTGGATGGGGAGTATTGCCATCGATACTGCCGGTACCATTGCACTTGGTTATTCAATTGCCGGTGCAGATATGTATCCTTCTATCCGTTATACCGGGAGGTTTAAAACGGATGCATTGAATACGATGACCATTGCAGAAAGAACGATCATCAACGGTTCAGGAGGTCAGACCGGTAGCTGGGGAGGACGAAGCAGATGGGGCGATTACAGCGGGATGAGCGTAGATCCTGAAAACCCAACTACGTTTTGGTATACCACTGAATATTATTCCACCACCTCTTCTTCAAACTGGCAAACCCGCGTCGGCTCCTTCACTTTCGGAAATGTATTCTCAATCGCTGCTTCTGCCACACCTGCAATGATTTGTGGTGGTGTTCCCTCACAACTTGATGTGAATGCCTATGGCGGATCATCAAATTACACCTATTCATGGACATCCATTCCGGCAGGTTTTACTTCCAACATAAAAGACCCGGTTGTTACACCTACCATTACAACGAAGTATATTGCAGCAGTCAATGATGGCAGCCAGACCAAACACGATACAACCCAGGTTTCCACGGTACAGCCTGCCTCTGTCAACGCAGGAAATGATACTACGGTTTGCCGGGATGTGGTATCCATTGCGCTTCACGGAACGGCCTCCAATTATACCTTCTTCAGTTGGGCTACCTCTGGCGACGGGACTTTTACAAATTCAGGTTTGCTGAATACATCCTATCACCCTGGTACGGGCGACAGGGCTTCAGATTCAGTCGACCTTGCACTGATCGCATTTTCAATGTTTCCCTGCACTGGAAATGTAAGAAGTATCAAAAATGTTACCTTCGATCCCTGTAATGGCGTTGCAGATGAGAGTAAGGATTTGTTTTCTGTGAAAATATCCCCGAATCCGACAAATGGGATCATGAATATCAAACTTAATGGGTTACGAAATAAAGTCACAACTATCAAACTGAGCGATCTCAATGGAAAAACAATTTGTTCCTGCGAAATATCAGGACAGTCGTGTGCATCGAAGACAATTGATCTTACAGATTATCCTGCAGGGGTTTATATTGTGAAAGTCCAATCTGAGAATAATCTCTGGACAGGGAAGGTTGTTGTCGAATAGAATTTATTCAGATTTAATATTCTTCAAGGAATTTTATCTTTGCATAGAAAAGATTTGAGTGACTAAATAAATTGATGAATATGGAATACAGTATTCTCGGCAATACGGGTGTGTGGGTTTCGAAGATCTGTTTGGGAACGATGACATTCGGCGGAGTAAATTTTTGGGAAACAATCGGCAGGCTTCAGCAGGAAGAGGTGAATGACCTGGTGAGAACGGCTTTTGACGAAGGAGTGAACTTTATTGATACGGCAAACATATACAGCGAAGGGAAATCTGAACTTTTACTTGGGAATGCCATCCGCTTACTTGACCTTCCACGTCAACAACTTTTCATTGCAACCAAGGTTCGGGGACGCACGGGGAAAGGGCCTAACCAGGTCGGACTTTCACGGCTGCATATCATGGATGCCGTGAACGATAGTCTTGCAAGGCTGCAGATGGATCATATTGATCTGCTCTATATTCACGGGGTTGACGTCATCACTTCCTATGAAGAAACTATGCGCGGCCTTGAAGATATTGTGAGATCCGGGAAAGTCAGGTATATCGGTTGTTCAAACATCCCTGCATGGCAGGTGATGAAAGCAAATGGTATTTCGGAAAGATCCGGATGGACCCGGTTTATTGCCCTTCAGTACTATTACTCACTGGCCACAAGGGATATCGAAAAGGAGATCATTCCCATGGCGGAAAGTGAAAACCTGGCGCTCATGCCCTGGAGTCCATTGGCAGGTGGGTTCCTTGCCGGAAAATTCAAGCGTGAAAGCGGAAAGGCAGAAGGGGAGGCCCGCAGAAATACTTTCGATTTTCCCCCGATTGACAAAGAAAAAACCTATACCCTCCTCGAAAAGATGACGGACATTTCCTGTCAGCACAATGCTTCCATTGCCCAGGTCGCCCTTGCATGGTTACTGCATAAACGTTCTGTCACCAGCGTTATCATAGGCGCCAGATCAAAAGATCAACTGCTGGATAACCTGAAATCGACCGACCTGAAACTTTCTACTGAGGAGATGAATGTACTCGATGAGCTTACTGCCATTGCTATGGATTACCCCCACTGGATGATTGAACGCCAGAATACGGAACGTCTCCAGCCCCAGGGATAACAGATTTTGATGACCCTTAATTTTTTAAACATAGAATATTCATGTTATAAAAATACATATCTTTATAATGTTATATATTAATATGTTGTGAAAACATTAACATGTTTCGTATTGAGAGTAAAATAGATACAACAGATTCCGAATTTATCAGGAATAAAGAGGAATATGGAAAAATCCTGAATACATTCAGGGAGACCCTCTGTAACGTGAAAAAAGGGGGACCGGAGCAATCAGTAAAACGTCATAAGGAGAGAGGAAAGTTGCTGGCAAGGGAACGCATTGACATGCTCATTGACAGAAACACGCCATTTATTGAGCTTTCCAGTATGGCTGCATTTGGAATGTACAATGATGAATTCCCGTCGGCGGGAATTATCACCGGGATTGGAGTCATTCATGGCAAGGAGACCATGATCGTGGCGAATGATGCCACGGTAAAAGGGGGAACCTATATCAAGGAGTCGATCAAGAAGCATGTCCGTGCCCAGGAAATTGCCATGGAGAATCGTTTGCCATGCGTATATCTTGTTGATTCAGGAGGGGTTTTTCTCCCGGAACAGGCCAATGTATTTCCTGACAAGTACGACTTTGGCAGGTTTTTCTTCAACCAGGCCCGTCTTTCAGCAGAAGGAATTCCGCAGATTGCGGTCGTTATGGGTTCCTGTACTGCAGGGGGTGCCTACGTGCCTGCCATGAGCGATGAAACGATCATTGTGCGAAACCAGGGAACAATATTCATTGGTGGACCTCCCCTTGTAAAGGCTGCTACCGGTGAAGAGGTAACGGCAGAAGAACTGGGTGGCGCCGAAGTACATACCTCGATTTCCGGTGTTGCTGATTATCTGGCAGAAAATGATGTTCATGCAATACAGATCTGCCGGAACATTTTCGAGTCGATCGAACGGCAGGAAAAGCAGGAACTGAACAGAAGAGAATCCATTGATCCTTTCTATGACCCGGAAGAACTTTACGGGATACTGCCCATTGACCTGAAAAAACCGGTTGATTCGCATGAGATCATTGCCCGGATCGTGGATGGTAGTCTCTTTCATGAGTTCAAGGAACGTTATGCTCCCACCCTGGTTACCGGATTTGCACGGATCATGGGATACCCGGTCGGAATTCTTGCAAATAACGGAGTTCTTTTTTCTGAAACCTCACTCAAGGGAGCACACTTTATCGAACTCTGCGCTTCCCGTAAGATCCCCATCCTTTTTCTTCAGAATATTACCGGCTTTATTGTCGGGAAACAATATGAACGGGGAGGTATTGCACGCGACGGGGCAAAGTTTGTACATGCGGTTGCCAATGCCAATGTGCCTAAATTCACTGTGATCTTTGGCGGCTCCTTTGGGGCAGGAAATTATGCCATGGCCGGAAGGGCTTATGAACCAAGGTTTCTGTTCATGTATCCCAATGCCAAGATCTCCGTAATGGGAGGTGAGCAGGCATCCGGAGTACTGGTTACCATAAAGGAAGACCAGATGAAAGCAGCAGGAAAGGTATTTCCCGAAGAAGAAAAGGAAAATCTTCGTAAAAGTATTTTGAAAAAATATGAAGAGGAGGGGTCAGCCTATTTCAGTACAGCCCGCCTTTGGGATGACGGGATCATTGATCCGGTTGATACGCGGAAGATCATCGGGCTTTCCATCGCCATCTCTCAGAATAAGGAATATAAACAAACCCGGTTCGGGATATTCAGGATGTAAAAAAATCATATGAAGAACTATGAAACCATTGAAACGAAGATCTATGACAAAATCTTTACCTTGACACTGAACAGACCCGAAGTGCACAACGCTTTCAATGAAACGATGCTGCTTGAGCTGACGGATTGTTTTGAGCAGGTCGAAACAGAAGATGTGCTTTGTGTGATCATCAGGGGAAGGGGAAAATCATTCTGTGCCGGAGTCGACCTGAATTGGATGAAAAATGTCAAACGGAACAGTTATGAACAGAATTACCAGGAAAGTCTCTTGCTCTCCAAGTGCTTTTATACGATCTACACATGCCCAAAGCCAACCATTGCCATTGTTCACGGAACAGCCCTGGGAGGGGCAAACGGGTTGCTGACGGCCTGCGATCTTGCCTATTGTACAGAGGATACTATATTTTCGTTGAGTGAGGTGAAGATCGGTATTGTGCCTGCATGTATCTCTCCATACATCATCAAACGCATCGGGGAATTTGGTGCACGTGAGCTGATGCTGACCGGTCGCCGGATCAATGGGAAGGAGGCCGAAGGATTTCACCTTGTCAACCGGTCGTTTCCTGCCGGTCAACTCGAAGAATATGTCAGTTCAGTGATTTCGCTTCTAAAAACCAGTGGTCCCGAAGCAATGAGACATTGCAAAAACCTGATCCATGAGGTTTCCAATAACCTTACATTGGCAGAAGCTTATGATTATACAGCAAAGATCATCGCAGAGATCCGTGCTTCAGAGGAGGGACAGGAGGGGATGAATGCATTTCTTGAAAAACGTAAACCGGGATGGGTGGAATGATCAAAAAAATTCTGATAGCCAACAGGGCTGAGATTGCGGTCAGGATCATACGAACTGCGAAAAAGCTGGGAATAAGGAGTGTGGCGGTCTATTCACAGGTTGATCGCGATGCTTTGCATGTGTCAATGGCAGATGAAGTTGTATGCATCGGTGAAATTGAACTGAGCGATACATACCTGAACATCGGGAAGCTGATTGAGGTAGCGTTAAGTACCGGTTGCGATGCCATTCATCCGGGCTATGGATTTCTTGCCGAAAATCCTTTGTTTCCTGATGCCTGTGAAGAAGCGGGAATAATTTTCATAGGTCCTACGGGCAAGGTTATGAGGACCATGGGTAACAAGATCAGTGCCCGGGAATTTGTAAAAAACACAGGAGTTCCAATCACCTCAGGAGTAACAGGAAAGAAAGAAGAACTGCTCGACGCTGGTAAACGGATCGGTTTGCCCGTACTTTTAAAAGCAGCAGCCGGAGGCGGGGGGAAAGGGATGCGGATCGTTCATCATGAAAATGAACTGGAAGAAGCCATTGAATCAACTGCCCGCCAAGCCAAAGCCTACTTCGGGGATGAAACGGTTTATATTGAAAAATATCTTGAAAATCCCCGTCACATCGAATTCCAGATCCTTGGAGATCATCATGGGAATGTGATCCACCTCTTCGAAAGGGAATGTTCCATTCAACGCAGGTACCAAAAGATCATAGAAGAGTCCCCCTCCCCGACACTTACTCCGGAAATCCGTGCCGGTATGGGTGCAGCTTCCGTGAAGATCGGGAAAGAGATCGGTTATACCAACGCAGGCACTATTGAATTTCTCGTGGATAAGGATCTTAATTTCTATTTTCTGGAGATGAATACCCGGATCCAGGTCGAACATCCTGTCACCGAATTGGTTACTGGTATTGACATGGTGGAAGAGCAAATCCGTATTGCCGAGGGGAAGGAGTTAACATTGAAACAAGCGGATATCCTTCAACGCGGACATGCAATCGAATGCCGGATCTATGCCGAAAATCCTGAACATGACTTCCAGCCCTCCCCCGGACATATGACCCTCTACCGGGAACCGGAAGGTCCGTGTATTCGTATTGATAAAGGGATCAGACCGGATACTGAAATAAAAAGCACGTTCGATCCGATGATCAGCAAACTGATCACCTGGGGAAATGACAGGGATGAAGCCATAACAAGAATGGGCAATGCCCTTAGCGAATATATCATCCATGGGATAAAAACAAATATCGCATACCTTCAGGCGCTCGTTCATCATCCCGCTTTTCTTGAGAATAAGATATCAACAGGGTTTTGCGATCTTCATACAAAAGACATTATCGCAGGGATTCATAATGAAAAGAACAAGATAAACAGGTATTTGCCTTTGACAGGTTATCTTGCCTGCGAACTTTCAGGAAAGCATAACGGAAATAGCCAGGTCATAGGAGCAGAAAATATCTGGGACGAGACCGGGTTCTGGAGAAATTCAATGAATATCCGGGTACAATTTGAAAATGAAGAGATTCTTGTCGATATTCTGAAGATAAAGAAGGATCGCATTGAATTCAGAATCGCCGATACACTCATGATGGCAGATACAATTGTCAGACGTGACCATAAAGTCGCATTTACTATAAATGGAAGCAATTTCACTGCATGGGTCTCCGAAAATAAGGAGCATACTGCTTCTATTACTTTCCAGGGACAATTATTTACTTGTAAACGAATGGATATCCTTACAGAATCAGAGTTTGCTTCCGGACCAGATCTGCATGGTTCTGATCATAATCATGTCTGTTCTCCCATGCCGGGAAAAGTGATCAAAGTTGAGGTGAAAGAAGGGGAAGAAGTCAGGAAGGGTGCATTGCTTATGATCGTGGAAGCCATGAAGATGGAAAACAAGATCGTTTCACCCGCAAATGCCATTATTTCCGAGATCAGGGTGAAGATCAACGACAGGGTGGAAGCGGACACTGCACTTATATTGTTTGATAAGATTGAATAACCCCTTAGGGGTAGGGGATATAAAAATAGGAATCATGAATAAAGTTGTAAAAAACGCTTATGAGGCGATTGCCGGTATTTCCGATAACGCAACCATCATGTTCGGGGGTTTCGGTTTGTGCGGGATCCCGGAGAACTGCATCAAAGCTTTGGCAGAGACGAATATCAAAGGACTAATCTGCATTTCAAACAATGCGGGGGTCGATGAATTCGGACTGGGAGTCCTTCTGAGGAAGCACCAGATGCGGAAAATGATCGCGTCCTATGTAGGAGAGAACAAGGAATTTGAGCGTCAGTTGCTGAGCGGTGAACTGGAGGTAGAACTCCTTCCTCAGGGAACACTTGCGGAAAGGATCCGGGCGGGAGGAGCAGGCATACCGGCTTTTTATGTTCCGGCAGGGTTTGGAACGGAAGTCCAGGGAAACAAGGAGGTACGGGAATTCAATGGGAAGATGCACCTGATGGAACTGGGGATGACAGCAGACTTTGCAATCGTTAAAGCAAAGCTCGGGGATACCCATGGCAACCTGATCTATAATAAGACTGCCTGGAATTTCAACGGGGTTATGGCCACTGCAGGAAGGATCACCATTGCCGAGGTGGAAGAACTTGTACCCTATGGAACGCTGGACCCCGGCCACATTCACACACCGGGAATATACGTGCACCGGATCTTCCAGGGAGTAGGCTATGAGAAAAGGATTGAGTTTGCAACGGTCAGGGAGTGACAGAGTGACCTGGGACATGGGACACGGGACATGGGATACATCCCAAGTTCCAAGTCCCAGGTCACACGATATATACATTTAAACATCCAAACATCTAATCATCTGAAATATATGGCACTTGACAAACACGGAATTGCGAAGAGAATAGCCCAGGAGTTGAAGGATGGATATTATGTCAACCTCGGGATCGGGATACCGACATTGACCGCCAATTACATTCCCAAAGGGATGGAAGTGATCCTTCAATCGGAAAACGGATTGCTGGGCATCGGCCCTTTTCCTTCAAAGGAAGAGCTTGACCCTGATCTTATCAATGCCGGGAAACAAACTATAACCACGCTTCCGGGAGCTGCTTTTTTCGATTCTTCGGTCAGTTTCGGGATGATTCGCGGCGGACATATAGACCTGACTGTGCTGGGCGCTTTCGAGGTGTCCCAGGACGGGGACATTGCAAGCTGGAAGATCCCGGGAAAGCTGGTAAAAGGAATGGGAGGGGCTATGGATCTTGTAGCTGCAGCGAGGAATATCATCGTTGCAACGACCCACACCGATAAGGATGGAAAATCAAAGCTGCTGAAAGCATGTACGCTGCCACTTACAGGCGTTAAATGCGTAAAGCGGGTGATCACCGACCTGGCGGTTGTGGATGTTGTTGATGGCAGCTTTAAGCTTTTAGAGCGTGCACCGGGAGTTTCGATCGAGGAAATTAAAAATGCAACCGAGGGAACGCTGATTGTTGAGGGAGATATACCGGAAATGGTGTTTTAGCTGGCTTTTTTTCACCGCAAAGACACAAAGACGCTAAAAAGTTTATTATAAGCTTCGCGTCTTCGCGACTTAGCGGTTAAAGAATAAAAACCTTATTTATTCACACAGAATTGCTTTACAGTAATTTTATGAACTATCCGAAGAAAGTAACTATCGGTGATATAACGGTTAGGGATGGATTTCAGCACGAAGAGACCTTTATCACGACCGATGCCAAGGTATGGCTTGCGGAGCAGCTGATCCTTGCCGGGTTCCGGTATATCGAAGTAACAAATCTTGGAAATCCTCAAGGGATGCCGCAATTCAGGGATGCCGATGATGTGCTCACCCGGTTACGGAACAGTAAAAAGATTGCTCATCTTATCAATGAGGTGATAATCACTGCTATCACAATCCGGGAAAAGGCAATTGAGCGTGCTATCCGTGCCAGGGAAGAGGGGTACGGCCCCGACAGGATCCTGCTTATGGTTTCTACCAGTGAGTCGCATCACCGGATAAATTCGGGAGTATCGCTCGATGAATACTGGAAGATGGCGGAAAAATATATTCCGAAGGCAAGGGATGCAGGGTTGAAGGTGAATGGAACCGTCAGTACAATCTGGGGTTGCCCGATCGAAGGCCCGACAGAAATGAAGAAGGCTGTAGAGTTTGCAAAACGCTGGTTTGAGATCGGAGCCTCCGATGTTGAACATGCCGACCATGATGGTTCTGCAAGCCCTGATAGGGTTTACCAGTACTATTCGATGTTGCTCGATGCGATACCCAGGCCCGAAAAGCAGATCGTTCATTTTCACACGACCCGTGGTTGGGGGCTGGCGAATGTGCTTGCCGCATTACAGGCGGGTATGGTCAACTTTGAATCGACAATGGGTGGGATCGGCGGACAGCCGGCCAATTTCGTCAGCGGTGTGCCGGTAACAGGCACAGGGCAATATTATTACAAAGATTCGAACCTGGTTGGCCTTGTTTCAACGGAAGATATGGCGGTGATGATGGATGAAATGGGTATAGATACAGGCCTTGATATTGATAAGATACTGGAGATCGGCACCATGGTTGAAAAGATCATCGGACGAAGATTACGATCCGAATCGATCCGGAACGGGCGAATTCCGAAAACCATGACCGGCAGAAGTTGATCCCCCGGATGGCTGAAACACTCAAACTACTCCCCAGTCTGAATTATAGTAACACAAGAACAAACCGCATGATTCTTTATTGAACAAAAACATTTACCGGCACATCTTGATAGAGCCGCTTTTACCAACACCATGACATTCGCGTCCGTTACATGTAATAATTAACCAGAAAAACCAAATCTATGTATTTAACCGAAGAACATAACATGATCCGGAAAACGGTTCATGATTTCGCAGAACGGGAGATCCGCCCGATTGCCCGTGAATTGGATGAGAAAGCGGAGTTTTCCATTGAACTGACCCGGAAAATGGGAGAGATCGGGTTGTTTGGGTTGCGAACACCTGTCGAGTTTGGCGGACTGGATATGGATACGCTTGCCTATGTGATTGCTGTTGAGGAGTTGGCAAGGGTCGACAGTTCCCAGGCAGCAACAATTGCAGCGCACATTTCGCTGGGCATAGGCCCTATCATGAATTACGGGACAGCCGAACAGAAAGCCAAATACCTTCCGATGCTTTCCACCGGCACGGCTACCTGGGCTTTTGGCCTGACTGAGACTGAGGCCGGATCAGATTCCCGGAATACCAAGACAAATGCGCGGATCGAGGATGATAAATGGGTGATCAACGGTTCTAAGATATTTATTACCAATGGATCTTCGGAAATAAATAAAGGAGCGACCGTCCAGGTAGTTTCGGGTGTCAACTCCGGAACCAAGGAGTTTACGACCATCCTGGTGGATGCCGATACTCCCGGATTCAAAAGGAGCCAGATGCACAATAAGATGATGTGGCGTGCTTCGGATACGGCAGAACTGTTCTTTGATGATTGCAGGGTTCCTGTTTCAAATACCCTGGGGGAGAGGGGAGAAGGATCAAAGATCATGCTCAACACACTCGACAGTGGTCGCCTGGCCATCGGGGCCATGGGTTTGGGACTGTCGCAGGGCGCTTTTGAATTGGCGTTGAACTATTCACGGCAGCGCAAGCAGTTCGGCAAGCCTATCGCACAGTTCCAGATCAATGCCTTCAAGCTCGCCGACATGGCCACGAAGATCGAGCTGGCAAGGAATCTACTCTACAAAGGCGCCTGGCTGAAATCCAACAGTATGCCCTTTGCAAAAGAGGCTGCCATGGCGAAGCTGTACTGTTCCGAAATAGCCAAAGAAATCGCCGACGAAGCTGTTCAGCTTCATGGCGGTTATGGACTGATGAAGGAGTACGATATCGAGCGGTTTTACCGTGACCAGCGTCTGCTGCAGATCGGGGAAGGAACCTCCGAAATCCAGCGGCTGGTGATATCGAGGTACATTGGGTGCTACGAATAGGTAATTATGAATTATGAAAGATGAGATTTGAATTATGAAGATTAATCATATCTCATAATTCGTTGATCGAGTATTCGAGTATTCTATTTTTGGTTATATCATTATTATCAATATGTTAATAATAATTATGAATCAACTAAATAGGATTTTACTGGATTTTCACGAACTTCAATCGATCAATCCCTTTGCTGTTCAGGATCTCTGCTATATAAAACCCGTCCTGAAGAAAACTTATATCTAGAAATGTACGGGGCTTTGAATTGGAAGTCCCTTTAAATACTATTTTTCCCGTCATGTCGTAAATCACGATATCCAATTCAGAAGGTGTCCCGCTGGCATTCTCAAGGGTGATCTTGTTGTCTGTAGGATTCGGATAAAGTCTGAATAATGATTTTATCCTCTTTTTATCCGGGATCCCGAGGTTCCCTCCTTCCGAGTATCTTAAAATAGTTCCGTTATCTCCGACAACAAAGGTAGAATTGTTCCTCGTTGTAAAGACAGAGTAAAGATGGTTACTGCAGCCCGATTTCATTGATGTCCAGGTTTCTCCCGCGTCAGTAGAGCGGAAGACCATTCCCGCCCATCCAACAGCAAACCCGGTATCCGCATTCAGGAATTGGATACAATAGAGGTCGTTCGTTGAACCTGGGAATAAGGCCGACCATGAATTGCCACCATCGGATGTCTTAATAATTCTGGGGCTTGATAAATACCGGCTTGTAGCATAGCCGGTGCTGGCAGAGGTGAAGCATATTGAACTTAGCCAGCTTATATTTGCACCAATGGGTAGTTCAGACCAGTTATCTCCTCCATCAACGGTTTTGAGAATAATTCCTGAATTACCCGATAGTCCTGCTGCATACCCCGTATGACCATCCGTAAAGCAGACCGAAGAAAGATAAGCTGTGGTCCCGGTATTCCCTAACGTCCATGTTAAACCGGCATCGACCGACTTAAGGAAAATACCGCTTTCCCCGACAAGATAACCCGTATCAGGAAGTGGGAAATGGATAGAAGTCAAACCGGTCATTGTGCCTGAGCTGACCGTTTCCCAGTTTATCCCGGCATTGTTTGTTTTAATGATCGTACCGTAGTCTCCGACTGCAAATCCCTTTTGATCGTTAGTAAAGAAGATTGAATTTAATGTATACACTGTACCAGAGGGTGTGATTTCCCAGTGCTTCCCTGAATTAGTTGTCTTAAACAACCCTGCAGACCCTGCGGTGTACCCGGTTGAATCGTTTATAAATACAATTGAGTTAAGGATTTCAGAAGTAACCGTACTGTTTTCAGGAGTCCAGGTCTCACCGGCATCTGTTGTCTTGAGGATCACTCCTGCATCCCCAACTGTATAACCGGTTTTTACATCTGGAAAATAAACGCACAATAGTACTTTAGTCGTACCAGAGATACTGGTTGTCCAGTTCTGTCCGCCATCGGTTGATCTCAGGATAATGCCGCCGGTTCCAACCGCAATACCTGAATTTACATCTGTGAAAAAAACTGAGTAGAGAGAGTTTTGTATGCTCGGGCTATATGTTGTCCAGGAATTTCCTTCACCACCATTGGTTGTTTTCCATATCGTTCCATTGTCGCCGACAGCATACCCGGTATCCGGAACAGGGAAGTATACTTCTGATATATTGTAAGATGAGTTATTCATTGAATTGGTCCATGTTACACCGCCATTTTCTGTCCTTAGGAATGTTCCCGTTTAGCCTGTCACAAAGCCATGATTCTCGTCGGTGAAAAAGACATTCCCAAGACGGTTACCCTGTGGCAATGGATTTTGCCAGGTCCATTGAGCGCACGATATATTAGAAAGAATAAAGAAAACCGATAAGATAATCGCCTGTTTCATGATGGGTCAGAATAATTTAATGCGCAGAACATTACTAATTCTTCTTTTTTATATAGCACTTTTTTTTACGATTGCTTCGATCGATTCCTTGAGGGTTGGTATTTTGTTCCTCACTACATCCCAAACAATATAATAATCAACTCCAAAGTAATCATGGATTAGCCGATCCCTCATACCTGACATCTGCTTCCACTCAATTCCAGTATATTTTAATTTGAAATCAACAGGGATATTTTTTGTCGCTTCCCCAATGATTTCAAGGCTTCTGACAATTGCTCTTTTCTTTTCCTCATCGGTCATGAAATCGTCAAACGAAACATTATCAGGAACCGAATGGACAACAAATGTGCATTCGTCAAGGATATGTTGCAGGTAATCAAGAGGAGAATGGGGCATATTCAACTTGTTGAAGAATTTTTGGACCAATATATGGACTCAGGGAATTTGTAGTCACGACTTCAACTTTCTTGCCCTGAAAAAGATCATCCAGGAGGAAACATAAATTGATAAAATTATCATAACTATTCTTGTCCTTTTTGAATTCAACAAGGATATCAACATCACTCAGCTCATTTTGTTGATCCGTCAGATAAGAGCCAAAAAGTCCAACCTTTTCAACGCCAAGTTGCCTGATGGGTATTTCATTCCGTACTAAACGCGATATGATGATATTCCGGTTAAGGTCTTCCATATAAGAAATTTTCAAATACAAAGATAAATAACTTTAGTGTTTTCAGGAAGTTCATACGAATTCAACTTATAATTCACCCTCATAATTCATAATTGGGCTCGTAACTCAATATCGGTGTTCAATTACTAGTGTAATCACACAACGAGTTCTGAGTTCAGATCTGATTTCAAATATCGTTGATCGAATGTTCGATTGCTCAATTATCCTTCAAACACCTAACACTGAAAGCATTGCTCCTAAATGCCGGATAAAGGGAAACAGAGGGATCAGTATCATTCATCCCATGACTCCAGGCTTTATTTATTCCATGAGAAGTTGAACTCCAGAAAAACGTCGCAAACCCGCTCCAGTCCCATGTTTTGTTCATATGCCGTGCACCGGAAAGGGTTGCGTTGAATCCAGAATAACCGGTATAGAGCAGCGGCCAGGCAGCAAAAGCATTGTTAATGTAAACAGCAAACATAGTGTTCCAGTCCGGTTCTGTCGGTACATGCCATCCGGGCGGGCAAAGTCCCTGTGTACTCAGAGTTTCGTCGTAGGCCATAATTTCATCCCATTGATAGTTTGCAGTTCCCAGTTGGCAGTTTGCAGTTATATCGTTCAAACAGTATTTTTCAGCGGTGCAGTTATCTCTTTGAGAAATTGAGCCAGGGATCATTGTTCCGAAGTTCAGGTTTGACGCTAACCAGCATTGGGAGCCAATCTGGACTGTTGGATACACATTTCCATCACGAATATCTGTAAGAATATTCCCACACACAACTAATGACAACTGACTAATGACCAATGACCTGCTTGCAGACCCCGAACAAAGCGCAACATTGGTATAGGAATAGGTGATTGTCTTGGTCCCGGCTCCCGCGATCGCAGGATAAAAGATGCCATTTGTGACGCCAGGTCCGGAATAGGTTCCGCCAAGTGGAATGCCGCCTTTTAATCTGAACGGTTGTGCATTGACGGTGGTAATGGAATCGTTACAACGAGTAAAGGTTACGAGGGGTGATATAAACACATTCATCGTGATTATGTTTGATGTTGCCGGGTTTCCTGTTGCACAGATTGAATTTGACGTCAGAAAGCATGAAACCAGGTCGCCGTTAGCAGGTGTATACGACATCGTAGGGGCGTATTGCGATACGCCCACACCATCCACCACCCATTGGTATGTTGGATTAGAACCACCATTTGTTGGAGTTGCTGAATACGTAACAGGAATCCCCGAACAAACAGGATTTACCGATGCGGAGATCGAAACGGATACCGGCAGGTTAGGATTGACCGTCATGGTGATCGTGTTCGATGTTGCCGGGTTCCCACTCGCGCATATTATGCTCGAATTTAGAATGCAGGAAAGCTGAATACTGAATGCAGGAATGAATGTATAAGTATTCGAATTTGTCCCGACATCGACTCCATCAACCTTCCATTGATAAACGGGTGATGATCCTGCGTTAATTGCCGTCGCAGTGGCAGTAACCTGACTTCCTGAACACACATTATTTGAAGGTACTGAAATTGCTATGCTTACCGGAAGGTTCGGATTGACGGTCATAGTGATGGTATTGGAGGTGGCCGGGTTCCCGCTTGCACAGGCAAGATTGGAGGTGAGGGCGCAGGAAACAACATCACCGTTTACCGGCATATATCCGAATGTAAAACTATTGGTTCCGGCGTTAATTCCGTTCACCTTCCAATGGTAGGTTGGTGAGGTTCCACCGTTGGTGGGAGTGGCAGTGAAGGTCACCGAGGTACCGCTGCAGACTGCCGTTACAGGTGTGCTGATGACTATACTTACCGGATTTACCGTATTCTCGGTCATCGTGATCGTGTTCGATGTGGCAGGATTACCCGATGGACATTCAATGCTTGAATTCAGAATGCAGGAAACAAGGTCGCCATTATTCGGAGAAAATGAATAGATCGGATTATTCGTACCAACACCGATCCCATTCACCTTCCATTGATAAGATGGTGTTGACCCCCCGTTTGCAGGTGTAGCAGTGAAAGTAACCATTGACCCCTGACAAAATGGGTTATCTGGTGTATTTATCGAAACACTGACCGTCAGCAGGGGATTTACTACCATTGAAATGGCATTCGATGTAGCGGGATTGTTTGAAATGCAAACCGTATTTGAAGAGGTGAGAATACAGGTTATAATATCACCATTAGTGGGGATGTAAGACATTGTAGGGGCGTTTGGCCAAATGCCACCGCCATTCACCAACCATTGGTAGGCAGGAGATGCGCCACCGTTAACAGGAGAGGCTGTAAAAGTTACGGAACTTCCCGCACAAACAGGGTTTTCTGATGCCGAAATAGTAACTGAAGGGGCCGAAGGTGGATTGACGGTCAGCACGTAATCCTGAACTGAGCCTGTGCATTGGGAAATTGTAGGTGTGATATGATAGGTGACCATTCCCGGATTGTTGTCGCTTAACGAAAGCAGATCCGTGATCTGGGTGGCATTGTCTTGTCCCGGGGGACAAACTGTAATATTGGCAGTGCATCCCGGGGCTGGACTTGTCCAACTGAAAGTAGCGCCGGGAGGTGTCGAGGTGAGCAGGATATTTGTGCTATTTCCGGTGCATATGTTTCCGGAATAAGGAAGATTCAGGATAGGGATACCGCTAATGGTTAGCGAAAGCGATGATGTCGGGCCGTTACCGGGACAGTTGGCATTTGTGCCGTAAACGGTAAGATCCCCTGAGGTAGCATTGGAAGCAATATCAATTGTTATGAAATTATCCGAAGGAAATGCCTGGTGAATAGTAACTCCTGTACCGGTGTAGCCCCAATGGTAAATGTCAGTATTCACATCGGGTGTCACTGCGTAGTAGACTCCTGTTAATGTACTGCAGATATGCTGGGGCAACGATGAATTGAATACCAATGCCTGGGGGAGGCGTTTTTCGACGATGGTTACCGGATCCGTACTATCAGAAACAGAGTACCACCAGGTGTTTATCGTGTTTGCGTTGCCAAAATTTAAAGATATGGGATGGCAGCCCGGCGGATTGAGACAACCTGTCAGGTTTGTAGTTCCCCCGGTAATATTGCTGTCGTCCCAGTAAATACGAGGGGCGTTCCCGGCAGGACTTACCAACCCAATGGTAAAACCATTAAGATTTTCTTCGATATCAAACATGGGCAGATTGGTCAGTCCATAAATGTATTTTATGGCGTACGTGACCAGGATATTATTGGGAACCATAACACCCGAACCATCCAGTCCATTCCAGGTCAGGAGGTTCTCACCTGCCACACCATTCATAATTAAAATACGGGTAGTAAAAGGGCTGGGGAAGTGAAGATCTATTTCCAAAGTTCCTGCTTTATTTACATGAACATGAAATATTATATTTCCGCTGGTGCAGTTTGTTTCACCCCAGGGATCAGGCGGAACGATCTGCCCTAATATTTTCGCAGGTTGAAAAATAGTAGTATCCGGCGGATTAAGAAATACCGGATACTGCGGCAAGTATGCCAACTGGTGAACAGATTTTCTGTCGGAAGCAAAATTGCTTGTATTGGCGCATCCCCATTGATTGCAGAACACGTTCCAGATACCTCCGTCCAGGTTGGTAACTGCGACTGAGGTAGCGATACTATCCGACGAATAAGGATAAACAGTTCCTGCATAATTCAGGGTTTCTTCATATTGCCATGCTTTTGAATAAAGTCGTCCGGGTTTCACCTGAAGCGCCACAGAGTCGTAAACCGTGAGATCAAATATATTCATCCTGAATCCTCTGGGAGTGGGAGCACCGGAAATATTATCTATCACCTGGAATTCCATATAGTATGTCCCTGCGGCAGGCGGGTGCCAGTCAATGGCATTGTATCCACTGGCACCATAGATCTGGGCAGGACCAATGCGTGCCTGTGATACAAAATAAATGTAGCCCGGTATTGCGGTAATCGGAACAGGGGTTTCAGGATAAACGACAGTTCCGGAGAGATCCTTTATCCTGAATACACAAGTATTTCCACTGGGAATGTCGGATTGTTCCAAATTGAAACCAAAGTAAGCAATCTCATCCGTATTTTTTGTTACAAAACAGAGCCTGCTGGTCTCATCGCATCCGTAGGCTGCAAAATTTGTGTATTCACAATGTGTAACAAAATCGGTACATATAAATAAGTATGACATATATGTGCCAACCCATATCTCTTTTGACCCTTCTGCATGAGAATCCTGCAAACGGAAGAGGGTTCCTGTACATAGAAGGAATATCAGGATATATCGCTTTTTCATAAAAAGTCATAGGTAAGCAACAGATCACAATTAACCAAAATACTCATTTCCACCCGATTTCCATTAATAGCAAACATCTAACAATGAATTAAAATTTCTTTATGCAGTTCAGATCAGGTATCCGGATTCAATTGTCGAATTGTCGAGGGATCAAATAGATAATGCTTTGAATCTTGCCGGGGAACTTTTTGATTTGATTTGTTCGAAAATTAATGCTGAATAGCCTGTGCCTCATTTGAAAATAATTTCTGAACATTCATTCCAATTCACTACCATGCCATTTGAACGGTTTTGCCTGGCATTACCGCCGTATACCAGGAAGAGATTCTCTGGTGAAGTTCCGGAGAGTTTGCTCCAGTAATCCAGTCCTTTGAAAAATTCGGCGTTTACTACCCGGCTTGACTTAATTTCAATTGCTTTCTGGCAGACACCCTCATCGATGATTAAATCCACCTCGTTTCCAATGTTGTCGCGCCAGAAGTAGAAATCCGGACGGAATCCTTCATTAAACCGGTTCTTCATTAATTCTGCAATAATGAGGTTCTCAAATAGCATCCCTTTTGCAAAATGAAGATGGATCTGTTCTTTCGTTTTCAGACCCAGTAAGACAGATGCCAGGCCGGTGTCGTAAAAATAGAGTTTAGGCGTTTTAACAAGTCGTTTGTTGAAATTCTGATGATAAGGGTACAAACGGAATACAATATAACTCGCCTCCAGCGCCGATAACCAATTCTGTGCTGTATGATAGGAAATACCAAGGGCATTTCCGAAAGAAGAAAAATTGATCAACTGGCCAATATGCCCTGCACAAAGCTTAAGAAATTGCTGAAAGCGATGCAAGTCAATGATATTGGAGATCTGGCGAACATCCCGTTCAAGGTAGGTCTGGATATAATCTGACAACCATTTAACGGGATCCCGTTCTTCATCATAAATCCTTGGATAAAAGCCGGTCAGGAAATAATCTTCATAATCTTTTTTCGCATATGATGTTTGCCGAAGTTCACTCACTGAAAAAGGCAGCAGGGAAAAAAGGGATACCCTGCCGGAAAGGCTTTGCGATATCTTATGATGAAGTAACAGGTTTTGCGACCCTGTAAGGATGAAACGCATCTCCTTATTTTCATCGGTAAGAAGCTGGATATAGGAAAACAGATTCGATACATGCTGCACCTCATCAAGGATGACCTGGTTTCCATATGTTTTCAGAAAAGATAGCGGGTCAGAAGTTGCAAATTCCCGAAGGCTCAGATCCTCCAGGTTGATATAATGAAATTCAGGGAAAGCGGCTCTGACAAGCGTCGTTTTTCCCGATTGCCGTGGACCGGTAACAGAGATCACTGCACTTTTTTGTGAAGCCTTTCTTAAAACTTTATTTAGAACCCGTTCAATCATTTAACAAAGGTAATAAATACAATTTAGAAATCAGACTTCTAATTTGTAAAATATTCTTTACCTATATCTCTCTGACTGCCATGGCTTCCCTCATCCTATATCCCTTCTCCGTCTGCATGATGGTGCAACATTCGTGATAAAGATCATGCTCGAAAAACAGAAGATAATTATTTTCAACCGCTTCCTTCAGGAATTTTTCTTTCTCCTGCAAAGTGATCAGCGGGCGGGTATCATAACTCATCACATAAGGCAGTGGGATATGCGCTGCAGACACCAATAAATCAGCCATGAATACTACTGTCCGGTTTTTAAAGGTGATGAAAGGAATGACCTGCCCGTCGGTGTGACCATTGAACAGGCGGATACTTATTCCCGGTAATAATTCGCCATCACTATCAATCAGGTGCAGTTTACCTTTTTCCTTGATCGGAAGAATGTTTTCGGGAAGAAATGAGGCTTTCTCACGGTTATTGGGATTGGTAGCCCATTCCCATTGCCGTAGACCAATATGATAGGTGGCATTCTTAAAAGTAGGAACATACCCGGTTCTGTCTTCATTCCATCTTACTGCATCCCCGCAATGATCAAAATGCAGGTGTGTGAGGATGACATCCGTTATATCGTCTGTTGTAAAACCATTGGCCGCAAGGGATTTATCAAGACTATCATCACCGTTCAGGTAATAATTGGCAAAGAATTTTTCACTCTGTTTCCTGCCAATCCCGGTGTCAATCAGTATCTTCCGGTCGCCATCCACCACCAGAAGGCAGCGCATCGACCAGTTACACAGGTTATTCTCATCTGCAGGATAGATCTTGTTCCAGATCACCTTTGGCACTACCCCGAACATAGCGCCTCCGTCGAGTTTCAGGTTGCCGGTTAGAATTGGATACAGGGTCATGGTCATTGGGTATTGGTCTTTAGGTCATTAAGGTCATTAGGGTCATTAGGGAAAATTCCTTCAACATTCATAAATCGTTGTTCGATTATTCGAGTATTCTTATTGGTCATTAGGTCATTAGGAGAATAATTCAAAGTCAAATATCAAAAGTCAAATATCAAAATCCCTATTGCCTTATTCCCTTAATGACTTAATGACCAAATGACTTATTAAGCATACGTTTTTACTACCATTTCCCCCTTTATGATCCTAAGCGCACTTGCTGCCATGGCTTTGGTTTCGTTGTCGCCAGGATAGATGAATGTGGGGGCAAATTTTTCAATATGATCAAGGATCTTCCTGACCAGGATTGTGCTGTGTGCCAATTCCCCTGTGATCAGGATTGCATCGACTTCAGCCATGAGCACGGCATACATTTCACCGATACATTTTGCAACCTGGTATCCCATGGCTTCCATGATCAGTTTTGCATGTTCATCGCCATCTTTGATCCGTTGTTCAATCTCACTGAGACTGGTGGTTTTAAAATGGGCATACAGTCCCCCGCAATGGGTCAGGAGGCATTGCACATCCTCCTTTGTTTTCTGACCGCTGAAACACATCTCCACAATATCAACCAAAGGGAGCGATCCACTGCGGATCATTGAGAAGGGACCGTCGCCTCCAAAACCCTGGTTTACGTCGATAACCTTTCCTTTCCGGTGAGCGCCAACCGTTGTCCCATTCCCCATATGCGCTACAATAAGGTTCATCTCTTCGTAGTTTTGCTTGTGCGTTTCGGCATGAAGATGGGCAACAGCCTTCTGATTCAGCGCGTGGAAAATTGACTTTCTCATGATGTCGGGAGACCCGGTAATCCTTGCAATCTCTTCCAACTCATCCACTACCGTAGGATCGGCGATCATGGCTCTTGAACCGGGAATTTCCGCTGCAATGGCATCGGCTAACAACCCCCCGAGATTGATGATGTCCTCACCTACCGGACTATCCTTGAGGTCCTGCTTCAGTTGTTCATTGACCTCATATACGCCAGATTCAACAGGATGGATCAATCCACCACGGGAGATAACAATTTTTACCTCGCTGAGATCAAAATCGTTGTTCTTAAGGTCTTTAATAACAATATTTTTCCGGAAGTCCACCTGGTCGTAGATACTGTCAAAAGGAGAGAGATCTTCGTTTGTGTGTTTTCTGCCGATCATATAACGCAGTTTATAATTCTCATATACTGCGATCTGAGTTTCCTTGTCTCTTGGGTTTACTACCAAAATGTTGAAAGTCATCATAGACAAATGGTTTTAGTTTTACATATTTCGACGATACTGACCTCCCACTTCAAAAAGTGCACTGGTGATCTGCCCGATGGAACAGCATTTCGTTGCCTCCATCAGAGCTTCAAAAGTATTTTTGTTATGTGTGGCAACATCCTTCAGATCATCCAAAATAACATCAGATTTCTCTGTGAAGGTTCTGTGCAGTTGTTCCAGCATAGAGATCTGGTATTCCTTTTCTTCCATTGTAGCACGGATCACCTCCCTGGGAAGAACGGTCGGGGATCCTTCACTCGAAAGGAAGGTGTTGACGCCCATGATCGGAAGTTTCCCGTTGTTTTTCAAGGTTTCATAATAGAGAGATTCGTCCTGGATCTTACCCCGCTGGTACATGGTTTCCATAGCGCCCAGCACGCCTCCGCGTTCAGAGATCCTTTCAAACTCTTTTAAAACAGCTTCTTCCACGAGATCTGTCAGTTCTTCAATGATGAAAGAGCCCTGGAGGGAGTTTTGGTTCTTTGCCAGTCCGAGTTCATGGTTGATGATCATCTGGATGGCCACTGCGCGCCGCACCGACTCCTCTGTGGGAGTCGTAATGGCTTCATCATAGGCATTGGTGTGCAGCGAATTGCAATTATCGTAAATGGCATACAACCCCTGCAACGTTGTCCGGATGTCGTTGAAATTGATTTCTTGTGCGTGCAGAGAACGGCCGGAGGTCTGGATATGGTACTTCAGCATCTGGGAACGGCTGTTTGCCTTGTACTTCAACTTCATGGCTTTTGCCCAGATCAGCCGTGCCACCCGTCCAATCACCGAATATTCCGCATCGATCCCATTGGAAAAGAAAAACGATAGATTCGGCGCAAATTTATCAATATCCATTCCCCGTGAAACATAATATTCCAAATAGGTGAAACCGTTTGCCAGCGTAAATGCAAGCTGTGAGATCGGATTGGCGCCGGCTTCTGCAATGTGATAACCGGAGATCGAAACGGAATAAAAGTTATGGACGTTATTGAGAATAAAATATTCCTGAATATCTCCCATCATCTTCAGGGCGAAATCAGTCGACAACAGACAGGTATTCTGAGCCTGGTCTTCCTTCAGGATATCAGCTTGAACAGTACCCCTGACATGACACAGGGTCTCTTTTTTTATCTTCTCATAGATTTCGGGAGGAAGAACTTTATCCCCGGTAATTCCCAATAACATTAGTCCAAGCCCATTATTGCCCTTGGGAAGGTCGCCCTGGTAAGTGGGACGGGTTGTTCCTTTTTTACCGTAAAATTCCTTTATTTTTTCTTCGGTCTCTTCCAAAAGGCCATGTTCCCGTATGTAAATCTCGCACTGCTGATCAATCGCAGCGTTCATGAAATATCCTACCATGGCAGGAGCCGGGCCGTTAATGGTCATCGAAACCGAAGTGTTGGGGTCCAAGAGGTTGAACCCTGAATACAATTTTTTTGCATCATCCAGGCATGCAATGGAAACGCCTGAATTGCCGATCTTTCCGTAAATATCAGGGCGCAGGTCGGGATCGTTGCCATAAAGGGTAACGGAATCATAAGCGGTTGAAAGCCTGACAAAGGGCATATCGTAGGAAAGATAATGGAACCGCTTGTTGGTCCTTTCCGGTCCACCTTCGCCGGCAAACATGCGGGTAGCGTCTTCCGTTTCCCTTTTGAAAGGGAAAACCCCTGCTGCATATGGAAATTCACCGGGTACATTCTCTCTCAGGTTCCATTTCAAAATATCTCCCCAACCCTGGTACTTTGGCATAGCGATCTTCGGGATCTTTGTGCCGGAGAGGGATTCAACATGTGTTTCTATTTGAATTTCGCGTCCCCTGACTTTAAAAATATACAGATCATCCTTATAGGATCTGACCTTATTATCCCAGTCTTTGATTATCTTTTCGTTCGCCGGATCAAGCAGCCTCATTTTCTCCTCAAAGATTTGCTGAATTTCGGTGATGGAGGAAGAGTGATCATCAGCAGATGGAATTGGTTGTTTTTCCTGAATGGTTTTCTTTACCTGGTCTAACGAATAAAGTTGTGTTGCAATGCCGGCCTGCTGATCTGTCCATTCGTTATAGGTTCTGATCGATTCGGCAATTTCTGCCAGGTATCGGGTACGCGATGGAGGGATGATGAAGATCTTTTCGGTCATTTCATTCTTCCCGACAAAAGTGCTTGGGAAAGGTGCATTGGTCTTTTCAACGATCTTTCTGATCAGGGCTTTATAAAGATGGTTGATCCCGGGGTCATTGAATTGTGAGGCGACGGTACTATAAACCGGCATGGAACTGACCTCGTCATGGAACAGGTTATGGTTCCTCTGGTATTGTTTCCTCACGTCGCGCAATGCATCTTCCGAACCCCTTTTATCAGCCTTGTTGATGGCAACGATGTCGGCAAAATCAAGCATGTCGATCTTTTCAAGCTGGCTGGCTGCTCCGTATTCCGGGGTCATCACATACAGCGTAACATCGCTGTGATCCACGATCTGCGTATCCGACTGCCCGATACCTGTCGTCTCCACGATTACCAGATCATAACCCGCTGCCTTGACGATGCTGATGGAGTCTTTCACATACCTTGAAAGCGAGAGGTTGGATGCCCGTGTGGCAAGGGAGCGCATAAAGACCCTGGAATTGCTGATCGAGTTCATCCGGATGCGGTCACCCAGCAGTGCACCTCCGGTTTTCCTTTTGGAAGGATCCACTGAGATGATCGCTATTGTTTTTTCCGGGAAATCGGAAAGATACCTTCTTACGAGTTCATCTACAAGAGAAGATTTCCCTGCACCACCGGTTCCTGTTATTCCCAAAACGGGGATATGCGCTTTCGCGGAGAGTTTTTCAACAGCGCTGATAATTTCACTGACCCCTTCCGGGAAGTTTTCAACGCTTGAGATCAATCTTGCAATAGTGTTTACATCCTTATTTACCACCGATGAGATTTCCATGTGGTCGGATTCTCCCAGCGGGAAGTCAGATTTCATCAACAGTTCGTTGATCATTCCCTGGAGGGTCATTTCCCGCCCGTCGTCGGGAGAAAATATCCTTGCAATCCCATATTCCTGAAGTTCCCTGATCTCCTCCGGTAAGATAACTCCGCCACCGCCTCCAAAGATCCTGATGTGTCCGCTGTTTCTTTCTTTCAGGAGATCATACATGTATTTAAAATATTCGATATGACCACCCTGGTACGAAGTCAGGGCAATGGCCTGAACATCTTCCTGGACAGCACAGTCGACGATCTCCTGAACGGAACGGTTATGACCGAGATGGATCACTTCGGCTCCGCTCGACTGAAGGATACGACGCATGATGTTGATGGCTGCGTCATGACCATCGAAAAGAGAAGCCGCGGTGACGATCCGGATGTGGTTCACCGGTTTATAAAGGTTCACAGTTTTCATTGGAAGTGTTAATCATTCATAATTGCACGGGAAATGATCATCTTCTGGATTTCGCTTGTTCCTTCATAGATCTGTGTCAGCTTTGCCTCGCGCATAAGCCTTTCCACATGATATTCCTTCACATACCCGTACCCGCCATGGATCTGAACTGCTTCAGTGGTTACAAACATTGCTGTTTCGGCTGCCCAGTATTTGGCTATTGCGCTTGCAATCCCGTAAGGCTGATTCTGGTCTTTCAGCCAGGCGGCTTTCAGGCAGAACATCCGGGAAGCTTCAATGCGCATATGCATCTCTGCCAGCTTGAATGCAACAGATTGATGGTTGATGATCTCAGTTCCGAATGCTTTACGTTCTTTTGCATAATTCAGGGCTCTTTCATAGGCGCCCTGTGCAATACCCAATGCCTGTGCAGCAATACCGATTCGTCCGCCTTCCAGGGTCTTCATGGCAAACTTAAAACCGAACCCGTCTTCACCAAGCCGGTTCTCCTTGGGTACTATCACATCTGTAAACATAACCGAATGGGTATCGGAACTGCGCATTCCCATTTTATCCTCGTGCGGCCCAAGAGTTACACCCGGTGCGTGCCGGTCGATCATCAGTGCATTGATGCCTCGATGACCCTTTTCAGGATGGGTCTGTGCGATAAGGATATAAGTCGAGGCTGAATTTGCGCTGGTGATCCAGTTTTTTGTCCCGTTTACCAGGTAATGATCCCCTTTGTCTTCGGCAAGTGTACGCTGTGAAGTGGCGTCAGAACCTGCATCCGGCTCTGAAAGAAGGAATGCACCTAACTTTTCACCGGTCGCAAGGGGACGAAGCCATTTCTCCTTTTGTTCTTCGGAACCAAAGGCTTCAATTCCATAGCAGACAAGTGAATTGTTCACCGACATGATGACTGAAACGGAAGAATCGATCTTTGATAATTCTTCCATTGCCAGGACATATGAAATAGTGTCCATTCCCTCTCCACCGTATTTGGTGTCAACAAGCATTCCCATGAAACCTAGCTCCGTGAGCGCTTTTACATGTTGTGCCGGATATTCCGCTTTTGCATCCCTTTCGAGGACGTCCTTGATGAGTTCACGCTGCGCATAGTCCCGTGCAGCTTTCTGAATCATGAGTTGTTCTTCGGTGAATTGAAAATCCATAATGTCTGAGTTGAATGATTTGTGGTTGGTATATAAAATTACGTAAAAATATTTTTTCCTAGTTTAGATTTATTTAGACTGATTCTATATCTTTGCTTCCGTTGAACAGATAAATGGTTATTAAAAAAAATCAATCATTATATCGAGAGCGGGTAGTTAGAATCAGATCAAAGGTAGTATTTTTTCATGATCAGCTTTTGGTACGCAAAAATAAATAAAAAAGAAAAACATTGGATATGGAATATAAGGCAGATTATCTGATCATCGGTGCGGGAATTATCGGGCTGGCAATTGCAAGAGAGTTCAGGAACCGGTTTCCGGGTGCAGAGATCATTGTGATTGATAAGGAACCTGATGTGGCCTATCACAGCAGCGGGCGAAATAGCGGGGTCCTTCATGCAGGTTTTTATTATTCTGCTGATTCGCTCAAGGCAAAATTTACAAGGGATGGAAACCGGGCAATGAAGGAATATTGCAGGGAGAAAAACCTGAAGCTGAATGAGTGTCAGAAAGTGGAATGCAGGAATTCAAAAATAAAATCAAAATGCAAAATGCAAAAAGCAAAATGTAAAATGTAAAATGCAAAAATCAGAATTCCTCGTGCCTGGTGCCTGGTGCCTCGTGCCTTATTCCTAATGACCAAATGACTAATGACCTCCTGCCCCACCCTAAATCCCTCCCCAAACCAGGGAGGGACTTAATAATGAGGTAATGAAATTATTTCCTTAATGACCTAATGACCAAATGACCAAATGACCAATGACTAAATATAAAAACAATGGAAACAATATTGAGATACAAGCGTGAAGACCTTATTGACTTTGTGGTCAGGTATATGTCGAAAATAGGCGTATCGCCCGAAGATGCAGCCATCGTAGGAGATGTGCTGGTAAGCGCCGATATGCGGGGTGTTGAATCGCATGGCCTGATCCGCCTGGCATCCTACTATGGAAGCCGGATACAGAAAGGCTTTATTGACCCGAAAACCCCCTGGAAAGTGATCCACGAAACGCCTTCCACTGCGCTGATCGACGGGGGTAACGGGTGCGGACAGGTTGTCGGGAAAAGAGCCATGGAGATGTGCATTGCCAAGGCAAAAACTGCAGGTCTGGCAGCCGTCAGCGTGAAACACAGCAACCATTATGGAATTGCCGGTTATTACTCCATGATGGCGCTGGAGCACGATATGATCGGGATGAGCTTTACCAACTCCCAGCCACTGGTTGCTCCAACCTATGGAAAGACGGCTGTCCTGGGAACAAATCCCATCAGTCTTGCAGCACCAACAAATAAAGCCCATCCATATGTGCTGGACATGGCCACGAGTGCTGTAGCGTATGGCAAGATCCAGCTTCATGAGAAGATGAAAGAGAACATTCCCATCGGCTGGGGAGTGGATGAAGACGGCCAGCCAACTACCGATCCCACAAAGATCAAACCGGGAGGACATGGCGCCCTGCTTCCGCTGGGTGGCATGGAGGTAACGGCAGGTTACAAAGGATACGGATTAGCAGTTCTGGTCGAGATTTTCTGTTCAGCACTTTCAGGCGGCTGTTTCCTGAGCCAGGTCGGCTCACCTGCCAAACCAGATCCTACTTGTGTATCGCATTTCTTCATGGCGATAAACATTGAGTCGTTTCGTCCCATTTTCGATTTCAGGAACCAGATGGACGACATGATCGCCCTCCTGAAACGCTCACCACTGGCAGTTGGAAGGGACGAGATCATGGTGGCCGGCGAACCCGAATTCGAATATGCAAAATTCAACCTTGAACATGGCGTTCCTCTCCACAAACCCATCGTTGATGACCTGATTGCAGATGGCGAAAAGATCGGGGTCCAGTTTGACCTCGTGCCGGTGACAGTTAATCATTGGTCATTAGGAATAAGGCACGAGGCACCAGGCACCAGACACGAGGAATTCTGATTTTTGCATTTTACATTTTACATTTTACATTTTGCATTTTACATTTTGATTGATTTGCCTTTCTCCTTTTATCACCCTATCTTTACGGGAGATAAAAACGATTGCCTATGAATATAGTTTTCCGCTCCCTGTTCATCCTTTTCCTGTTTCCGCTTTTCATCTTCTCCCACAGCGACAGCCGCAGTGAATATTTTCTTCCGATGAATGCAAGGTCAGCTTATGCTGCTGATTTTGATCGCGATGGATTTAATGATATTGTTGTAGGACACGCGTCTTATGGGCAAGGGCCTGCAATAACGGTCATGAAAAATAGTTCCTGGGGAACCTTCGAAATCATCGATACATCAAAAGTATTCAATGCAAATGAAGACCATATCCTTTCCGTGGATGTAAATAATGACGGCTGGCCTGATATCGTAACCTTCTATTTTGACTTCTCATCCGGAACAGGTGTGAACAAAATCCGGGTCTATTACAACGACCATGGAGTATTTCCCAATGATAACCATGCCGATTTTAACCTCCAGAGATCTGAGCCTTTTACGGATATCAATTTTGGAGATGTTAACGGAGACGGATATCCCGACATGGTGGTGATCTCCACCAACTATGACTTCTGGGGTATTCTTTACAATAATGGAAGCGGTGGTTTCCTTTCGCCTGCCTACCGCTATGTAATGACTCCTTATAAAATTGTTTGCGGTGACCTCAACGGCGACGGAAGGGATGATGTAGTGATTGCCGGACAAAAGACCGAGATTTGGTATAGTTATCCAACCTACCTTGAACATAAAGTACTCGATACTAACTGGAGTGATATCCCTGCGATTGCCGATTTCGACAGGGATGGATGGAATGATATCGTTACCCAGGCTTACAGCACCACCCGGTTGTTCAAAAATCTCGGCAATAAGACGTTTCAGCAGCTTCCTGATTTGATTTACCCCGCAGGGGTCGGTGGCCTCTATGTTGCGGATCTGAACAACGATGAATATCCCGACCTGGTCTACTGCAGCACAACAGGAGATCTTATTTATTATAACCAGGGGAATTTCCTGTTTGCGGATTCCCAGTTCGTTGCCATTCCTTATTTGGGAGAGAACTGGATAAATGTTTATTTTGAGGATCTCGATAACAATGCGTTCAAGGACATTATTACGGTTCGGGGAGGTATACCCAGGATCTATCCCAACCTGGATATCCGCTTCAACGACGGGCACGGGAACTTTACCACTGACCCCATCGTTTCGACGGATAATAAGGGGGTACTAACGAAAGCGAGGTTTGCCAATTATCCGAATCCCTTTCATGAGAATACGACTTTTGAGTTTTATTTGCCGGAATCCGGCATGGTGGATATTATCATCAGTGGTATGAATGGATTAGAAATTACCAGGCTTAAGGCTAGTCACTTTGAAAAGGGATTCCATTCGGAATATTGGAACGGGTTGAACGATCATTGTCTTCCGGTCGAAGGAATTTATTTAGCTGCTATTACACTGAATGGAAGGATTATTAAGTATTTAAAAATAATATATATATGAAAGGTCTTTACATCTTTCTTTTGACTTTTCTCACTTTCAATGAAGGAAGATCTCAGGACTGGGAATGGCTGAATCCCAAGCCGCAGGGAAATGATTTATATTCCGTTTCTTTTACCGATTCGCTGACCGGTTATACCGTTGGCAATAGCGGAACGATCCTGAAAACAAACAATGGCGGAGTGACCTGGAACAAACTTAATTCGGGAACGACTTATCACTTATACACGGTATTTTTTCCCACAAAGGATACCGGGTATACTGCAGGATTTTATGGTACAATACTCAGAACGACTGATGCGGGGCTTTCATGGAGTAAACTTACGACCAATAACTACTGTACCTTCAATTCTGTTTATTTTACAGATAGAAATACAGGCTATGCAGCCGGTTTCTGGGGAAACATCATGAAGACGACCGATGGTGGGGAAACCTGGGTGATACAGAATACCTCTACCACCAGTACCTTTAACGCCATTTGCTTTACGGGATCATCAACAGGATATGCCATCGGGGGCGGGCTGTGGAAAACAACCGATGGAGGAATGACCTGGACAAACCCTTCTTTTTTTTACGGACCTGTGTTTAATGGTCTCTGCTTCCCGGTGGCGGATACGGGATATGCTGTAGGAAATGATGGCAACGTAGCAGCTTATGTTATGAAAACTACCGACGGAGGGGCGACATGGGCTCCCTGCCTTTCAGTGAATGGCTGTCCCAGGTTCTACTCCGCCACTTTCCTTGATTCCCATACCGGATATGTGGCAGGATGGAACGGTGCAATTTACAAAACCGGGGATGGCGGCGCTACCTGGAGCTATCTTCTCTCGTCGACGGTAAATGGCCTGGAATCAATCTGTTCTTTAGGTACAAATTATGTTTATGCCGTTGGAATTTCTGGAACCATTGTGAATACAACGAACAGCGGGTCTACCTGGAACTCACAATATTCAGGATTGACATGGGGGTTGACTTCCCTTTCCTTTCCAACCCCGAATACAGGATATGCTGCCGGAGGAACGAATGGTGAAATCATGAAGACAACAGATGGAGGAATTGCCTGGGTAAGCAGGAATACCGGTACAGGATATCTTCTGTCGTCACTCTCTTTTGTAAATGAAAATACCGGATGGGGTGTAGGAAAATCAGGAACCATTGTAAAAACTACCGACGGGGGAACAACATGGGGGCTTGAGTATTCTGTCGTAACGGAGGATATCTATTCCGTTTTCTTCATCAATGCGAATACCGGGATAGCTGTAGGGCACGGAGCCAAAGTAATTGTTACAACGAATGGCGGAAATACCTGGAACATCGTGAACTCAGGTACCTTGGGGAGTTTTTATGGTGTATTTATGGCAAATGCGCTTACTGCCTTTATTGTTGGGGCACAGGGAACAATCCTGAGATCCACCGATGGGGGTTCCACCTGGGCCCTTCAAAACTCGGGAACATCAAAGGATTTGCTTGCCGTCTTCTTTACTGATCCGGATAATGGCGTGGCTGCTGGCAAGGGCGGAACCATTCTCAGAACCCGGGATGGAGGGTTGCATTGGGAGAGCCGGCCAGCATATGTGTCAGAATCACTGAATTCGGTTTGCTTTACCGATCAGAACAACGGTTATATTGCCGGACAATACGGTTTGGTGCTTTATACTATTGATGGGGGAACGACCTGGAACCGGCAATTCCCGGGAACTGTCTACAATCTCAGCAGCATTTGTTTCCCGGAACCGAATACCGGATACATCGCGGGCGCAAACGGAACAATCATGAAAACCTCAAATGGCGGTGGGGTTGGAGTTTCAGAAAAAAAACAAAAGGATAACCTGGTCATCTCCCCGAATCCTTCAACCGGTTGGATAAACATTGAAATAAAAGGACTATCCTCTCATTCCTCTGAAAATAGTATGATAAGGATCATTGATATGACCTGCCGTGAATTGCTCAGGTCAACATTTCATGGGAACAGAATTTTACTGGATATTGGTCATCTTCCGAAAGGGATCTATATTGTAGCATTGACCACTGCTTTAGGTCAGGAGATTGGGAAATTTATAAAGGAATAGGATAGAAGGGAAGTCAAAAGGTAAAGTGCAAAAATCAAAGTGTAAATATCAAAAATCAAAAATGTTTTACCCTGAAAGGATGAATGTTGATAACCCCTGGTAAAACTGGGGGAAAGGAAATATTTTTAACACAATAAGCACATTAGGACACAGTAGTATAACACAATAGAAAAAATTAATTGAGAATATTGATTGTTGGATTCTGAAATAGGAAGAGATGAAGAGTTTTGGTGTTATTGTTTTTCCTCCAAATGCCCATGCCTCTTCATACTTCAAAAATCGTTGTTCAATATTCTCTATTTGAAATAGTTGTAAAAATTGAATTTCTCCGGAATACCCGCTTCCCTAATGACTTAATAACCTACTCGCCAGCTCACCAGTTCACCAGTTCACCAGCTACATATTCCGAATGATCTCCGCCCCGAACTCTGAGCATTTGAGCTTTGTGGCACCTTCCATTTGTCTTTCGAAGTCATAGGTGACCCGCTTATTATTGATGGCGCCCTGCAGGCCTTTGATGATGCAATCGGACGCATCATTCCATCCCATGTATTCAAACATCATGGCACCGGAAAGGATCACTGAACCCGGATTAACCATGTCTTTACCGGCATATTTGGGCGCTGTTCCGTGAGTGGCTTCAAAAACGGCATGACCCGTATCGTAGTTGATATTGGCGCCGGGAGCAATACCGATCCCGCCTACAATGGCAGCCAGTGCATCCGAAATATAATCCCCGTTCAGGTTCAGGGTGGCAATTACCGAATATTCGGCAGGACGGGTGAGGATCTGTTGCAGAAATGCATCCGCGATCACATCCTTGATGATCAGCTTACCATCGAGGATTGCTTGTTTCTGAATGGAATTGGCAACTTCCTCTCCCTTGCCGGCCTTGATCTTATCATATTCAGCCCATGTGAATACCTTGTCGCCGAATTCCTTTTCGGCCAGCTGGTATCCCCATTTCTTGAACATACCTTCGGTATATTTCATGATGTTCCCTTTGTGAACGATCGTCACTGAAGGCTTGTTCTGTTGCAGGGCATACTTGATCGCTGCACGTACCAACCGGTCTGTTCCTTCTTTTGAAACCGGCTTGATCCCGATCGACGAGCTTTCGGGGAACCGGATCTTGGTCACTTTCATGGTGTTTATCAGGAAATCCAGCACGGACTTCACCTCCGGTGTTCCGTTCAGCCATTCAATCCCTGCATAGATATCCTCAGAATTCTCACGGAATATAACCATGTCGGTCAGTTCAGGGTGTTTGACAGGCGATGGAACCCCTTGGAAATACTTTACCGGACGAAGGCAAACATAAAGGTCAAGGATCTGGCGCAGCGCCACATTCAGTGAACGGATCCCTTCCCCCACAGGTGTGGTGAGCGGGCCCTTGATCGCAACAATGTATTCCCTGATCGTATCCAGTGTTTTCTCCGGCAGCCATTCCCCGGTTTCAAGGAATGATTTCTCCCCGGCAAGTACCTCTTTCCATTGTATTTTACGATGCTCGCCATATGCTTTTATCACAGCTGCATCAAAAACCCTCACACTGGCTTTCCATATATCCGCTCCCGTTCCGTCACCTTCAATGAAAGGGATGATCGGGAAATCAGGCACGATCAGGCGCCCGTCGTCAAATCTTATTTTCTGTTCGCTCATCATCATTCAATTTTAAACATTATTGTTCACTATTCACTTGTCATTAGTCATTAAGTCATTAAGTCATTAGGAAAGAAGGCAATAGGCAGTAGGCAATAAGTCCCTCCCTGGTTTGGGGAGGGATTTAGGGAGGGGCTTTCGGGTCATTCTTCATTCCCTAATTTCTTTATCAGTGCTCCCCACTTCTCATCCACCTCAAAGAAATGCTTCATATAGTAATTTCCAAAAAGGAAGTGGGCTTTGACTACCTTAACTCCCCTTGCAGCCATTTGTGTGAAGAAGTCGCTGATCATTGCCGATGCAATGCCTCTTCCCTGCAAAGAGGAAGTGACCACCAGTCCGTCGAGCAGGATATTTGATTCATCGAGTTTACGCCAGGTAAGCCCGCCAATGATCTTTTCATTATCGTCGGTTACCACAAAATGGTTGTCACTTTGGGAGATCTCCTTCGGATAGTTTTCACGGAAAAAGAGCTGGTAAAGTTGTCCGACCTCTTTTGGTTCAAGGGGTTCCCGGAAAGTGTAACGGCTACCTGCCTTGTCCTTCAGGTCGAATCTGACCACAACATGCTCTTTCAGCCTTTCACCGACCTTCATGAAATCGACCTTCTGTTCACTTTGTAAACGCGGGAAGACCATCCGGCTGAACACATTCTTGTCATCCGGCGTTTCCAGGGCAGATTGTAATCCCGAAAGCTCGACCAACTGGATCGGCAGTGTACCGGTAGGTGATGACTGCATTTTCTCAAGCAGCTTGTCAAATGCATTTACTACCTTCAACCCGGCTTCTGCAAAATAGGAGTGGCGATAAAAATAATAACGGACAGGTTCATGAAACTCATGTAACCTGAATAGTTCCATCAGT
The DNA here is from genome assembly GCA_026391355.1 of Bacteroidota bacterium. Taxonomy (GTDB): domain Bacteria; phylum Bacteroidota; class Bacteroidia; order Bacteroidales; family FEN-979; genus CAIYUC01. Next base: position 56,280 of record JAPLDH010000063.1, read on the forward strand.
TCAAAAATGGTTTGTTCCCGTGCCGCAGAGGTTATAAGCGGATTCATCCTGACCCATTCATCATACTGATCGATGGCGCTGCATAATGTCAGTGGGAGGTAAAACTTGTCCAGGTTAACATCCATATAATGGTCAAGTTCCTTACGTAACATTGCCTCATCAAAACCGGGTCCCGGGCACAGCAACAACTCTTTTTTCAGGGTATTCAGAAAAACGGTGGCTTCTTCTTTCCCCAGTGCTTCAATACAGGCATCGAACACCCACCGGATCTTGAGTTGTTTTTTGCTCAGCGGATAGATGTTGGAGGTCCTTTCGTAGAAATCCCGGATCATCGGGCCGACCAACGACAGGGTATTAAGATACGCTGTCCAGCCTGTAAGCGACAGGATCACTGCATTTTCCCGGAAATCCATCTCAGGTACCACAACATTTGCAGGGGAAATGATGCCCGGTACGATCTGGAAACCGCTGTGATGCCAAGCACGGAAGATTACGGTGAATGCCTTCACGAACACTTTTTTCCATGCATTGGGCTGAAGGTACCCGGCCGATTTATGGATCTCGGCAAATTCACGGATCTTATCCCAGGCTGTGAGCCCGCTGATGTATTGTGTGGTGAGGATGCCAAGGTCAGGTCGGCTGCTTCCAAGGAAAGGAGCCACTGCCGGGCCATAGGGGAACCCGGCAAGGGAAGCGAGCCAGTAAAAAGTATCGGGTTTGGGCTTGAAATCAGGATTTTCGCTCAACACAAGATGAAGATCGAAATGTTTCCCTGAAATGGTATTAATACTGACAATATAATGCCTGAACTCTTTCATTGCCTGCAAGCGCAATATCCAGATACCCCCTTCGGGTAGATCCTTCAGGTCAAATCCAGATTCATTAAAGGCAAGAATAATACTCTCCTGCAGGAACGATGTCGTTTGAAATATATATGTAATCCGCTCCTTTTCAATACCCGAAATACCGTACTCAAATACCATTTTTGGTTTCCAGACAGCCAACGGATAATTGACCGTCTTTTCCTCAATGACCTTTTCAAAAATAGCGGCCAGTCTGAAAAAATAATCTTCCGCTTTTTGTGAGAGATAGGGATCGACTCTGTGAAGGATCCATCTTGAAAGTTCTGCCCTCACTGAAACATAAAATTCCAGGTGCTCGGCAGCAAAATCGAAAAGCATCTGGAGAACATATTCAAATTGCGGACGATTTTTCTTTCCTGCCGGCCATTTCAGGTGGGTACGATACCAGTAAAGACGTTGTTTCAACGCATCCAGCCTGTGTTTTCCGAAGTTCCCGGAGGCGATTTCCCGGATGGATCTTTCATTGAGAAAGGAGAGACCGGATTCGATAAAGGATGGCATATATTGGATCAACCCCGGCTCGGATGCCTTTAATAGCAGGATACGGTATGCAAGTGCCCGGATCTCCTCTTCCGGATGATATGCCAGGGTTTCGAGCCTTCGTTGCAAAACGGTTGCCAGCCTTGGTTCAACATCGCCGATCAGGGATCCGATCTTATCTGTAGCCGGGTAGGCGTATGCGAATTTTAAAAATAAAGATCTGAAAAAAAGATTATTGGCAATAATTAATTGAGGGTCCTTTACCAACTTGAGTACAGGAAAATCCTTAACTGTGTATTTTTTATGCTTTGCAACATGGATACTCTCAGAGATGAACCCCAGGGGAACATCCCAACCCTCCCTGATTGGGCAGAAAGCGATCAGCGCCGGATTTCCTGCCCACAATTTCGGTTGTCTTGCAAACACCCCAAGATCGAAGATATCATTGGTGATGGTATATTGAAAATCGCCAATCTGGTATGTATGACCTTTTATTTTTTTGACTATCAGATATTTATCTGTGAACTTGTTATAGAGATTGTCATGATCTGCTACAATATCGGTTTCCAGCGCTCCCAGGTCCCGGAAAAACCATCTTGGAATAAGGATGGTAAAGTTCTCAAAGGGAATTGTAATTGTATTGCTGATATATAGTAATTCGATGGTATCCCTGAAATTATTTTCAATGGTTTTGCGGTTGAACGAACCTTTGGGAGTGAGTTCTCCATTTTCCGAACTGAATTCACGGTCGGTGAGTGCGAAATTTACAACCCTTTCAAAGGGCGCCACATCTGAGTTTGCAGCAGTAACTATCTGGTGATAATAATCCCTGAGGTTTTCATCGGGAACTGAATGGTAAAGGGGATCCTTTTTATCGGGACTGATCAGCAGAACGTTGTAAGGACGATTATCACCAACTACAAATGTGCTTTTTATGCCGGGAACATTGATGAATTTCTTTTCAATAATCTGCGGGGCAACCGTTTGTCCGCGGTTGTTCTTGTAAATATCCTTTACGCGGTCGATGATCTGGTAATGACCCTCTGTGGAGATGGAAAACACATCGCCGGTTGGAAGCCATTTATCTTTTTCGGGGGAAACCGGGTAGGGAATAACATCACCCGGACCGGCATCTTCAAGGTATCTGCCAATATAATGCCCGCTGATTTCGAGTTCCGAATCGTTTGTGAGGCGGGTTCTGATCCCGGGCAGGGGAAATCCGACAGATTGATCGTGGTATTGTCCCGGGGGTGTCATGGTGATCCCGCCCGTTGCTTCCGTCATCCCGAATCCACTGCAGAGGCTGATCCCATATTGATTGAAGAACCTGAACACTGAAGGATCGAGGTAACCGGCAGCAGAAAGTCCCCATCGCAGATTCTGGCCGACAACCTCCCTCACAGCGCTGATTCGCAGTTCCTCTCTCTCAATCCCGTTAATCCTCTCGGAACATCGCTCATATAATTCCTGCCATCGTAAGGGAATGCTGATAAAACCCGTGGGACCTACAATGGGAAACTGCCTGAACAACGTTTCAGCCGAAGTGTTTCCTGCAAAAACATAGGTTCCATCCCAGAAAATAGCTCCTGTCATCTCAAGGTAACGGCCAAATGTATGGAACAGCGGCAGATAGCAAAGGAAGGTTTCCCCTCCGACCGCTGGAAAGGCTGCAGCCCTCGCAAAACGTTTACTGACAATATTGTAAACAGAGAATGAGACTCCTTTTGGAAGCCCCGTGCTGCCCGATGTGAACATCGTGGTTGCTACCTCATTGCTGGTATGGATCTTCCGTTTTCCAAGCGTTTCTTCGATCTCCTGATGAGTCAGCTTTTTACATTCTTCAAGAAGGTAAAGTGACTCATTTCCCGAAGAAATCCCTGGCGACAAGGTAAATATCCTAAAGGGTTTCACGGTTTTCCCTCTGAGATTTCGCAACAGGGTTAATCGCTCCCTGGAATCGGTAACTGCAATACTGATATGGAGACGATCGAAAATATCCCTGAGAATTTCCGGGTTAAAATGCGTATTCAGCGGGGTATCAAAAATATCGTAACAAAGGCATGCCAGGTCAGTGCATGCTCCTTCAAGGCAGTTTTCGGTATAAAGGGCTACATGTGGTTCTGCCGGATCTGTCAGGTAAAACAGCGTGGCAATTTCCCGGATGTGCCTGTAGATCTGCTCATAGCTCCATCCGACAGGAGTGCTGGATGTCAACTCCCTGAAAAGAATATCATCCGGATGCTCCTTTACCCGGCATTCCATCATATCCCGCAGGGTATAATTGACCGGTTGCAGGATGGTAAAGACCGATTCAGCCCATCGTTCCCTGTTTTCCTTACTACCCAATGCCCGGAGGAAACGTGGTTTTTTAGTAATATCCAGAAACTCCATCCAGAATTCTGCCGGAAATGAATTCAGGTTGCCGGAAGCAATTGTTTCTTTAGTAATTTGAAGGATTTTAACTGCTAATTGTTCGTCCTTCCCATTGATAGAATCAACAGATCTCCATTGTTCGAGCATGTCCTGCAATCCGGTCATCCCTGATTATTTTTGCTTTGCAAATTTCTTAAGATTTTGATGATTTTACATATAATAATCGAAGAATATTTAAGTATTTATATGTATGATAAAGTTTTATTGAAAAATTGTATTATTTTTATCGATTCAAAATAAGAAGATAGATCTTATCATTGGTTGATCATAAGTAGTTGAAATATAATAGTTAGAAAATGCTAATAGACCTTGAAGCGCTGAAAATTGCCTACCGGAAACTGTCCGGTAATATCAAAGAAACCAGAATTATTCTGAACAAGCCGCTTACATTGACGGAAAAGATCCTGTATGGCCATTTGTTTGATCAGGTACCTAAGGGTTCCTATAGAAGAGGAATTGATTATGTGAATTTTCTACCCGACAGGGTAGCCATGCAGGATGCTACTGCTCAAATGGCGCTACTGCAATTCATGACAGCCGGTCGAAAATCAACGGCTGTGCCTGCCACTGTCCATTGCGATCATCTTATTCTGGCCAATGCCGGTGGTAAGTTTGATCTGGAGCAAGCCAGGGCCCAGAACAAGGAGGTATATACTTTTCTGGAATCAGTTTCAGCCAGGTATGGGATCGGCTTCTGGAAACCCGGCGCCGGGATCATTCACCAAGTTGTGATCGAGAATTATGCTTTTCCGGGTGGAATGATGATCGGTACGGATTCACATACACCTAATGCCGGTGGATTGGGCATGATAGCCATTGGGGTGGGAGGAGCCGACGCAGTGGATGTAATGTCGGGAATGCCCTTTGAACTGAAAATGCCAAAGATACTGGGAGTTGAGCTGACAGGTAAGTTGAATGGATGGGCCTCCCCTAAAGATGTGATCCTGAAACTGGCCGGGATACTGACAGTAGAAGGCGGAACAAATTCCATCATTGAGTTTTTCGGGGAAGGAACCTCCAACATCTCAGCTACCGGTAAGGGTACCATCTGCAATATGGGAGCTGAAGTGGGAGCAACCTGCTCTTTATTCGGGTATGACAACAGGATGCGAACCTACCTTCATGCAACCGGACGGAAAGAAGTAGCTGATCTTGCCGATGAATATGCTGACATGTTATGTCCTGATCCGGAAGTCATGAATAATCCTGCCGGTTATTATGACCGATATGTAAAAATTAATTTATCAGAACTTGAACCCTATATCAATGGTCCCTATTCTCCGGATGTTGCACATCCGATCTCGGAATTCGCTGCATTTGTAAGGGAAAATGGCTATCCTGAGAAATTTGACGCCGGGCTTATCGGTTCCTGCACCAATTCTTCCTATGAGGATATATCGCGTGCGGCTTGTATTGCTCAGCAAGCCATTGAGAAGAACCTGAAAGTCAAATCGGAATTTATTATTACTCCTGGTTCGGAACAGATCCGCTATACCTGTGAACGGGACGGATTGCTTGGGATTTTTACGGAAATTGGTGGTGTGATAATGGCCAATGCCTGTGGCCCCTGCATCGGACAATGGGCACGCAAAATTGACCCGCCGGATAAGAAAAATTCGATCCTGAATTCCTATAACCGGAATTTTGCCAAGCGGAACGACGGTAACCCAAATACGCACAGCTTTATTGCTTCACCGGAAATCGTAACAGCCATGACCCTGGCAGGAACCCTGATGTTTAACCCGTTAACCGACTCCCTGGTAAATGAAAAAGGAGTAGAGGTGATACTGGAAGAACCTGTGGGGGTTGAATTACCGGAGAATGGTTTTGAAGTGAAGGATTCAGGATATCTTCCGCCGCCGGAAAATCCATCCGCCTTAGAAGTCAGGGTAAACCCTGCCTCCGAGCGGTTGCAACTCCTTGAACCGTTTGAAAAATGGGATGGCAGGGATCTGACCGGAATGAAACTCCTGATCAAGGTGAAAGGAAAATGCACAACCGATCATATATCAATGGCTGGTCCCTGGTTACGTTATCGTGGTCACCTGGATAATATTTCCAATAATCTCCTGATGGGCGCCATCAACTTCTTTAATGGGAAACCAAATTCAGTCAGGAATGAATTTACCGGTGAGTACAGTGAGGTTTCGAAAACCGCACGGGACTATAAATCGAAAGGGGTTCCGATGATCGTGGTTGGCGAGGAAAATTACGGCGAGGGTTCCTCACGGGAGCACGCTGCCATGGAACCACGGCATCTGGGAGTTCGCGTGCTGCTTGTAAAATCTTTTGCCAGGATACATGAAACCAACCTGAAAAAACAGGGAATACTCGCACTGACATTCATGGACCCAAATGATTATGATAAAATACTGGAAGATGATACCTTCGAACTTACCGGTCTTGATTCATTCTCGCCCGGTAAACCATTAACGTTGAAAATTTATCATACCGGCGGAACGACCGGAGAGATCCAGCTAAAGCATACCTATGGTGCTTTGCAGATCGACTGGTTCAAAGCAGGGAGTGCACTGAATTATATGAAACAGTTAAGTTAAAAATTGTAACAATAATAAACAAATATCGATATGCAAATCTCAGAATTTATCAAACAGCATTCAACCTTGACAGCCGAAGCCGACAGGATTGACGAAACCCTTTTTACTCAGTTTGATGTTAAACGCGGACTCAGGAATGCAGATCATACAGGTGTTCTGGTCGGGTTGACAAAAGTGGGCAGTGTGATCGGCTATGAAAAAGTGGATGGCAAACTGGTAGCCATTGATGGCAAACTGGTTTACAGGGGAATTGAGATCGCCGATCTTGTTCGTGGTTTCCAGGCAGAGGGCCGGACAGGATATGATGAAACAGTCTTCCTGTTGCTTTTCGGCCGCCTTCCCAATGCAACAGAACTGCATGAATTTTCAGCAGGGATGGCTGAACTCAGGGTTTTACCGGAAAATTTCAACCGTGATATGATCCTTACCATGAAAGGAAAGGATATTATGAACATGATGGCAAGATCCATTCTTGCCCTGTATACCCTCGATGAAAATGGAGATGATACCTCAATAGAAAATATACTGAAGCAATCCATCAGCCTGATCGCCAAATTCCCTACCATTGCTGTCTATTCCTATCATGCAATGCGGCACCTGATCTATTACGAAACCTTGAGCGTAAGGTATCCTGATCACAGGCTCAGTACAGCAGAGAATTTCCTGTATATGCTGAAAGGGAATGAATATACCAGGCTTGAAACGGAGTTGCTGGATCTTTGTCTCGTTTTACATGCAGAACATGGAGGAGGTAACAATTCAACATTTACTACAAGGGTCGTCAGCTCCAGTGGTACTGACACCTATTCTGCGATCGTTGCAGCCATCGGGTCATTAAAAGGTCCGTTGCACGGTGGTGCGAACCTGATGGTGATCGATATGATGGACAACATCAAGGACAATATCAAGAACTGGACAAATGATGATGAGATTGCCGATTACCTGAGGAAAATATTAAAGAAGGAAGCATATGACAGATCAGGAAAAATTTATGGTTTTGGACATGCAGTATATACGGTATCCGATCCAAGGGCCTTACTTCTGAAGGAAAAGGCACGGCTGTTATCGAAGGAAAAAGGAAGGGAAGCCGAACTGGGATTGTATGAAGCCATTGAGCGGATCGGACCGCAGATTTTTTATGAATTCAAGGCAACCGACAATAAACTGATCTCCCCGAATGTCGATTTTTATTCCGGGTTTATCTATGACTGTCTGCAGATCCCGAAGGAATTGTACACACCTTTGTTCGCCATTTCAAGGATCGCAGGATGGTGCGCCCATCGCCTGGAAGAGATGATCAGCGGCAGGCGGATCATTCGTCCCGCATATCGGTCAGTAAGTCCCGAAGCACATTATTTACCTTTAACCGAAAGAAAATAGTTGCCATTCATTTTTTTTTAGTATTTTGCGTCTTCAATTTAAATCGATCCCATGAAGGATTTTAAAAATATCAAGGTTGAATACTTTGAAAGAGTGGCGGTTCTGACCATCAACCGACCGGCTGTATTAAACGCACTGAACAGTGAGGTTTTTAGAGATCTCAATAATTTTCTTGATGATCTTGAAAAAGAAACTGAAACCAGGGTGCTGATCATCACCGGCGAAGGAAGGGCATTTATTGCAGGCGCTGATATAGCCGAGATGTCGGAACTGAAACCTGAAGAAGCCCTGAAATTCTCACAAATAGGGCAGGATACCTTTGCCCGATTAGAAAATCTTCCTATTCCTGTGATTGCAGCCATCAATGGATATGCTCTTGGCGGTGGCTGCGAACTGGCAATGGCTTGCGATTTCAGAATTGCCTCGAAAAATGCAAAATTTGGCCAACCGGAACTTAACCTTGGATTAATTCCAGGTTATGCCGGTACTCAAAGACTGACAAAGCTTACAGGTCTTGGAAATGCACTTTTCATGATCCTGACAACCGAAACAATTCCTGCCGATGAAGCCTTACGCATTGGTCTGGTTCAGAAAGTAGTTGAACCGGAAGCCCTTATGACCGATGTTCTGGCCATGGCAAAAAAAATAGCTTCCAACGGATCAATGGCTGCTGCCACTGCTAAGAAGGTCATTCGCAAAGGATTCGAATTGAAATTCGGAGATTCCTGCTTGTTGGAAGCTGAATCTTTTGCTGAACTTTTCTCATACGATTCAACCAAAGAAGGAATGAAAGCTTTCCTGGAAAAAAGAAAACCAAATTGGTAAAAAAATCAAAAAAATGAACTACGAAGAACGTTTACAAAATGTCTCGGTGCTGGGCGCTGCCGGTAAAATGGGAAGCGGGATCCTCTTACTGACGGCAGTGGAGATGGCTGACCTTAGCCTGAAACCTGAAAATAAGGAAAAAACATTTGTGCTGAATGCAGTGGATGTATCGGATCAGGCGCTTGCCGGTCTCATGAAATATCTGAAGACCCAGGTACAGAAAATTGCCGAGAAAAACGCTGTGATGCTGCGAAAGGTTTACCAGGACAGAAAAGACCTGGTCGAAAACGGGGATATCATAAACCAGTATGTTTTCGATGTTCTCACCATCGTGAAACCATCCACCCGCATCGAAGTGGCCTTTCACTCAGGGCTGGTGTTTGAAGCCATCATCGAGGACCCTGCAACAAAGATCGGGGTTTACACCCAGATCAGCCGGAACAACCCGAACCAACCCTGGTTTTTCACAAACACGTCATCCATTCCCATCACATGGCTGGATGAAAATGCCGGACTGGGCGGACGCATTATCGGGTTTCATTTCTACAATCCTCCTGCAGTTCAAAAGCTCGTTGAGCTTATCAAAGCAACGAATACCCTGAAGGAGGTCGAGGAATTTGCCATGATGTACGCAAAAAACCTGCGCAAAACCATCGTTCCTGCACATGATGTTGCCGGTTTCATCGGCAATGGCCATTTCATGCGTGATATCCTGTTTTCAACAAAGGAGGTGGAGCGGTTGACCAAGGATTTCAGCTTTGTTGAAGCCGTTTATATCCTGAACAGGATCAGCCAGGATTACCTGATCCGTCCGATGGGAATTTTTCAGTTGATCGACTATGTTGGCGTTGACGTTTGCAGTTACATAATGTCGGTGATGAATCCTTATCTTCCCGATGAAGATCTTCACAGCCCGGTGCTGGATAAGATGCTTTCCAGGGATGTCAAGGGGGGGCAGTTTGCTGATGGTTCCCAAAAGGATGGCATACTGAAATATGAAAAGGGCAAACCGGTTGCCATCTTTGATCCGGAAACAAAACAATATAAAGCTATCAGTGAATTCCAGGCAAAAGTGGAAGAAAGACTGGGTCCAATGCCCGTCGTTCGTCCCTGGAAAACAATTGTGAATAATCCGGCGAAAGAAGAGTTGCTGGTTGCCTATTTTTCCGAACTGAAAGCCCAGGCCGGCATGGGAGCAGATCTAACCAAAGCATATACCATCCGGTCGTGTCAGATAGGTAAAAAGCTGGTCAGCGATGGCGTTGCATTCAGTGAAAAGGATGTCAATACTGTGCTTTTAACAGGGTTCTTCCATGCATATGGTCCGATTAATAATTATCTTAACTGATGTTGAGTCATGAAAAAATTAAGGCGTAAAGTATATATGGTAGCCGGGTCGAATACAATTTCGATGGGCTCCGGCAGAAAAGAGTTCAGTCCCAAAATGGTCATGCCCACCCCTGAAACCCTGATGAAGGAAGCAGGCCAGGCAACACTGCTGAAGATCGGCGGCGCACAGCATGTGGACGAGTGCGTGGTTGGTAACTTCATGTCCGCCAGGTTCAACAGGCAGGCACACCTTGGCGCTTTCTTTCCTTTTATTGATGAAGGATTAAAAGGAAAACCTGCCATCAGCGTGGAAGGCGCCTGTGCTTCAGGAAGTCTTGCCCTGGTGAGTGGGATCAAAAGCGTACTTGCTGAAACTGCGGAAGTGGTACTTGCCATAGGCGTGGAAGTTCAGAATACGGTAAAAGCCATCTATTGCGCCGATATCCTTGCCGGCGCTGGCTGGTTCCAGAACAGGAAGAATGGCCAGGCCTATTTCTTCCCCGGAGAATTCAGCGACAGGGCAGGAGCTTATTTTGAAAAATATGGCCGGGAAAAAACCCGCAAGGCATTTGCCCGCTGGTTCAGGAATGCTATTGAGAATGCCAGGCTTTGTCCGACTGCGCAGGAGTATCATAACACAGTGAAAGACCTGGAAGCCCTCGGTATGACAGAACCTAACGGAAAATTCTTTGTAGACCACCTCAGCGTTTATGATTGTTCAAAAGTTTCCGATGGCGCTTCAGCCATCACCATTGTTTCGGAAGAAGGATTGAAAAGACTGGGTATTCCTAAGAGTGATGCCGTCGAAGTTGTCGGTTTCGGACACGTGGAAGGCAATATAACTCAACAACCGGATGACCTTACCGAACTGACCCAATCGAAACTTGCTGTTGCCAAAGCACTGGAATCCGCAGGGATAACAAAAGACCAGCTTGGAACTGCAGAAATCCATGATTGCTTTACCATTGCAGCAGTTGAAACCATTGAAGCCATGGGGTTTGCCGGTAAAGGTGAAGCCCCTGATTTTATCCTCGATGGCAACACATCACGAACCGGGTCAATCCCCATTAATACAACCGGCGGTTTGATCGGTTGGGGACATCCCACCGGTGGTACAGGTGTGCACCAGGCTGTTACCCTCTTGGAACAACTAACGGGTAAAACAGGTGATGCCCAGATCACCCTTTCCCCCAATAAACCATATGGCCTTTCCATCAACATGGGCGGAAATGACAAGACGCTTGTGTCGATTGTTTACAGGAACGCGAATGCTTAGAAGGCAATAGGCAGTAGGCAGTAGGGATTATTAATTTCGACATTATTTTATGACTCGGTAGTTCGCCAGTTCACAAGCTCACCAGTTAATATAGTCAATGGTAAATGGTAAATGGTAAATCACCCCATTGAATACATCGCATTCCTTCGTGGCATCAACGTCGGCGGTCACAAGATCATCAAAATGACCGAGCTTACCGGTATTTTTCAGTCAATGGGGTTCGCTGATGTAAAAACCTACCTTCAGAGTGGTAATGTGTTGTTCTCTTCCGGTGAAAAAGAAGATGCTAAATTGGTTGCGACGATTGAAGGGACAATGAAATCTCTCCTCGGTTATGAAGTGAATGTCATTCTGAGAACGACTCAATACATAAGGGAGATCGTCATTGACACTCCTTTTTCAGGAAAACCTGTGGGTAAAGAGATGAAGTTCTATGTCACCTTTTATCCGTAAAGGGTTGGTAAAATGCATCTTGACTTGAGGGTATTGGTTGGTGTAAATTTGTAGTTCCAATTTACAACCCATGAAAAAGAAAAACCGATCGAAGTTGGAAGAAGAGATGAGATATCATATCCAGGCCTGGCAACA